>CAZONU010000109.1:0-13371 GCA_964581145.1 uncultured Planctomycetia bacterium | reverse complement strand
CGCCAGGTGTTGGCCCCCAGGTGGAACTCCCAGACGTCGTTCACGTGGAACCGCTTGTGGTAGCTGCCGCAGTAGAGGGCGCTGCGGCGCTCGGGGACGTAGGCCATCCGGCCGCAGCGCGGGCGCGCGCCCGGGCCGCGCCCGTATCTCCGACGCATGCTCGTGTCCGCCGGCTTCTCCTCCGGGGCGATGACCCGGAAGGCCGGCAGGAGCGCCGAGGACTCCTCCCCCAGCGCGTCGAGCCGGGCCACGATGGCGGGGTCGTCCCTGAGCTCCTCCTCGACCGAGAGCACCCGGGCCACCGCCGCGCCCCCGCCGCCGGCCACCACCGCGACGGCCGAGAGCACCGCGGCGGCGACCTTGACCTTGGCCCAGACCATGGCCTTGACCGTGCCCTTGGCTATGGCCGAGACCGCCGCGGGGACCGCGGCCTTCCCGGTGCAGATTGAGAGGATCGACTCGCCCAGCGCGGCCGGCGCCGCCTCGACGGCGCGCCCGCCCAGGAAGCCCGCCAGGGCCACCGCCGGCAGGGCCACGCCCCGGCGGCCCAGCCTGGCGCGCAGGCGGTCCACCGCGCCGGAGAGGTGCGCGGCCACCGTGCCCCGGGCGCAGCCCATCTCCCGGGCGACCTCCTCCTCGCTGCGGCCGCCCAGGTAGTAGAGCACCACCGCGTCGCGCTGGCGCGCGGGCAGCGCGGCTATGGCCGCGTCCAGCTCGGGGCGGACCTGGTTCCACCCCGCGCCTCGGCCTTGGTTCCGATTCACGCGTATCACCGCCGCCTTCCTTTCGTGCCGCGCGCGGCGGGCCGAGCGCTTCCGCTCGTTGAGCGCCGCGTGCTGAGCAGTAAGGAACAGCCAGCCGGAAAGGACCGTGCCCTTGGGGAGCTTCTTGGCCTTGCCCACCAGCACCAGGAAGGCCGCCTGGGCGGCGTCCTCCGCAGCGTGGGCGTTCCCCAGAACCCGCAGGCAGGTCGAGTAGACCATCGCCGAGTGGCGCTTGACGATCTCGGCGAAGGCCCGGCTCGACCCGCTGGCCGCGTATTGGGAGAAGAGCTCGCGGTCGGTCATTCGGCTGGAAACCCTCCGGCCGGCGGACGCTGGGAACGCCCCGCACCTCCCCGGCCCAATAGAACATCTCCGGGCCGCGGCGCGGCGTTTAGGAGGTTTTAGAGAAAACCGGCTCCCGTAGCAAGCGACGGAATATGAGCGCCTTGCAACGCGGGCAAAATGGCCCCTCCCGGCTGCGGACCGGGAGGGCACCGTGACCAGCTTATCGGACTTTAGAGACTTTCGAAAAGCCCCCAGGACCAGCCTGCCATTGCTCCGTGCTATCCTCCGCACCGACAGCGCAACGCCACATCCGGTAAGCCTCTATAAAGGCACCACACTAAGCGACTTACCGGCGCCAAGACCATTCTCTTCCGACGCCCATTTTCCCGACAACAAGCCGCTGGCAGCGGGGTATATAGGACCACAGAGCATACCGGGGAGCATACCGCCATGCGTCCACCAGCCAAGAACTCCAGAGCGCCCTCCACTGCCCGAGTTCGCGAGCTGATCCAGAAGCAATACCTCAATGGCAAGACTTCCTCCAACCAGTTCCTGCCCGGCGAGCGCGAGCTAGCCGCGCAGTACTCGGTGGCCAGGGTCACGGTCCGGCGCGCGCTGGCCGAGCTGGTCGAAAAGGGCATGGTCCGTGCCGAGCCGGGCCGCGGCTACCGCGCGCTGCTGCGGGTGGCCGGGCTCAAGCCGGGCAGCCCCGCCGCCTACCTGGTGGCCGGGCCCCGCGATCAGAAAGGATGGACGGACACCACCCAGGAGCTGGCCGCCAGCATGCAGAGCATCTTGATGGAAGGCGGCTGGCAGGCGCTGAGCATCGGCGTGTATGGACGCTCTCCCGGCGAGATCCTCCGCGCGCTCACCGACGCCGGCGCCTGGGGGGCGGCCATCGACACCGCCGAGCCCGAACTGGTCAAGGGACTGCATCGCAGCGGCCTGCCCTGCCTGAGCATGGACCGGGTCATCCCCGAGGTGCCCATCGACTGCATTATGCAGGACAACTACAGAGGCTGCGCGCAGGCTGCGGATTACCTATTGGAAAAAGGACACCGAAAGATCGCCTGGTTCGGGCAGGTCGGCGGCACCGATCACAGTCGCGAACGCTTCACCGGAGCGGAGTCCGCCTTCCTCAAGCGCGGCCTGGAGCTGCCCCGCGAGTATGTCGTCGAGGCGGTATCGGAGCCGGAACGCGCCGCCCGCGAGCTGCTCTCCCGCACCGACAGACCGACGGCGGTCCTGGGCATGTGGACGGGCATGTCCCTGACGGTGGCCCGCGCGGCGGGGGAACTCGGGCTGGCCGTCGGGAAGGACCTTGACCTGGTCGCCTGGGCCACCGAGAAGGGCTACCGCAACCTGGTGGAGCGCGAGTTCGGCCGGGGCAAGGCCCCGCCCACCGTGGTCTGGAGCACTGAGGAGATGGCCCGCATCGCGGTGACCCGCCTGCTCTGGCACGTGCGCGACCCCAAGCTCAAGCCGCTGCGCATTTCGGTTCCCACCCGGCTGATTGAGTCCGCCGAAGACCTCTGAGGAACAAGTCATGCGCGAGTTCGACCCGACAACCAGAAGGCGGACGCTCCCGGGCACAGCGGACGAGGGCTGTGCCGGCGACCTTTCCGGCGGCGGCCGCTGCCGGGCAACGGCCTGCGACCTGCGGCACAATGCGGTGATCAACCGGCCTTGGGCCTACCGCTACAAGAATTGAGGGGAGGAATTTCGATGCGCGCTAACTGCATTCTGGCGGCACTGCTCATGACCGCCTCGGTCGCTCCGGCCGGCGAGGTAAAGTTCTCGACCAAGCCGACCTCGGCCAAGGCTGGCGGCAAGGTGAAAATCGCCTTCGCCGTATCCGGCAAGACCGACGTGGAGGTGTCGATTCTTGAAGCCAAGGGCAAGGTGGTCCGCCACCTGGCCGCGGGCGTCCTCGGGGGCACCAAGCCGCCGCCGGAACCTCTGAAGGCCGGGCTCGCCCAGTCGCTGGAGTGGGACGGCAAGGACGACTTCAAGAAGCCGGCGGCGGGCGGGCCCTTCAAGGTGCGGGTCAGAATCGGCCAGGGCGTCAAGTTCGGACGCTTCATCGGCGAGGATCCCTGCAACTTCGGCCGGCTCGAGAGCGTGGTCGCCGACGCGAAGGGCAACGTCTACATCGCGGGCTGCCGACACGGCAACCAGATGGCCATGTGCATGCGGATCTTCGACTCGGAGGGCCGCTACCTGCGCGAGATGGTGCCGTTCCCGGCGGACCTCAAGCCGGGTGCCATGAAGGGCATTGCGCGCTGGGACGCCGAGGCGGAGGCTTGGCGCCCGCGCAACCGCCGCAACCTCAATCCCGACTTCTACGGACAGCCGGGCGGCTACTGGGGCAACCCCGCCTTCGTGCTCGTTGGCGCCTCGGAGAAGGGCGGACTGCTCATGACCGAGGGCCGGCGCATCTTCCGGCTGAACCTGGACGGCTCGGTCGCGGGCGCCTCCTTCACGGCCGGCAAGCTATGGGAGAAGAGGGGGCTGCCCAACACCGGCAAGGGCCCGCTGCACCTGGTGCCGTCGCCCGACGGGAAGCACCTGTACCTGTCCGGACCTTACTCCTCCAAGACCGCCTACGGTCACAAGGCCCACCCGGACTACCCTCCAGGGCGGGTCTACCGCATGGGAATCGGCAAGGGCACCATGAAGCCCTTTGTCACACTGCCGACCATCGGCAAGAACCCCGCCAAGCCCGGCTACGGCTGGATCAGCAAGCACATCTCCCACCCGGGGAACTACACCTCCCCGCACGGCCCGATACACGGCGTGGCCGCCGACAAAAAGGGCAACGTTTACGTTGCCGACCAGGACGGCAAGCGCGTGGCGGTCTTCAACGAAGCCGGCAAGGAGATCGGCAAGATCGACATAGGCTACCCGGATGTCCTGGCGGTTCACCCCAGGACCGGCGCGGTCTACGTGCTCACCAGGGAGATCAAGGGCTACCACAAGTACAAGAAGACGCTGGTCAAGTTCTCGGGCTGGAAGGACGCCAAGAAGGTCGCCGAGTTGGACCTGGGTACCGACGGCTTCTCCGTACCCAAGATGGCCCTGGCCTCCGGCGAGAAGAAGACGGTACTGTGGGTCAGCGGGATCCGCGGCGGGGTCGTTCCCATCGAGGACAAAGGCGCGGCCCTCGAGAAGGCCGACAGCCACTTCGGCGTGAGCAAGAGCGTCCCCGGTCCCTGGGGCCGACTGGCCACCGACTACGAGCGCGATGAGATCTACGTCTCGGACGACGGCACCAGCTTCTGGCGCTACGAAGGCGAGACCGGAAAGGGCGGACGGCTGAAGAGAGGAAAGACCGCCTTCCGCGGCACCGACCTCGCCGTGGGCTACGACGGCCTGCTCTACGTCAGGACGGGCAAGAGCTTCTCGGGACCCTTCGAGCGCTTCGACCGCGACCTGAAGCCGGTGGCCTTCAATGGCATCGGCACGCACGTCTTGAGCCCTTACATCTACAGCCGGATGGGCAACGGCATGGCCGAGCGCGGAATCGGCGTAGGGCCCGACGGCAAGGTATACCTTTCCTTCATGTACAAGTGGGTGGCCTACGCCATCGGGTGCTGGGGACCGGACGGCAAGCCGATCAACGGCAAGTACCTGGAGGGCAAGTTCCCCGGCAAGGGCAGGGGAAAGGGGCGCGAGTACCCGCCCGACTTGAAGAGAGCCGTCATCGGCCCGGTGCCGCAGATGAACGGCGGGATCCGCGTGGACCTCGAGGGCGACATCTACGTGGGCATGATGTACCGGCCCGGGGGCCTCACCAAGTTCGACGCGCCCAAGGGATTCGAGAAGGACCAGGCCTACCGGGTATCGGTAGGCAACGTGGTTCGCTTCTCGCCCGAGGGCGGGAGCATGCCCGGCAAGGAGGGAGCCACCCGGACCACCAAGATGGAAGGAGTCAAGCAGGTCTATCACGGCCTCGCGCCGTTCAGCGCCTCCTGGGAGGGCTTCGGCGGCAACACCTGCTGCGTCTGCCGGGTGCCGCGCTTCGACCTCGACCGCTACGGCAGGCTGATTCTCCCCAACGCCATAACCAACTCGGTGCTGCTCTACGACAACGCCGGCAACGTCATACTCGAGTTCGGCAAGTACGGCAACTTCGACTCGCTCTACGTGAACCCCAATCTCAAAACGGGGAAAGCGGGCAAGCCCACCGTGGCCGGGCCGGCGCTGCCCATGGCCTGGCCAACCTGCGCGGGCTTCACCGAGAAGGCCCTCTACGTGCTGGACACCTACAACCGCCGCGTCGTGCGCGTCGAGCGCACCTGGGCCGTCGAGGCCACCTGCGCGGCCTCCGGCGGGGGGAGCGCGAGCATCACCAGGCCAGCGGCGAAGTCGGAGGCGTATGACGCATCCGACAGGTCAGATAAGTCCGGGACCTCTAAGCCCAAGGCCGCCGCCGGGCGCCCGGGGCGCACTGCGCAGCAGATTTGCATCGGATGGCTCTCCTCCGCCAGGAACTACAAGAAGGTCGGTATGAAGGCCGACGCCCGGCGCTGCCTGAACAACATCATCACGAAGTTCCCGGACACGAAATGGGCCGCGCAGGCCCGCCGGGAACTCGCGCGGCTCTAGCCCCGGAAAGGAACTCCTGCCATGGGAGCAAGAACCGGACTGCTGTCTCTCCTGCTGACCCTGAGCCCGCTGACGCTCACCGCCGAGGCCGGCTCGGTGGCCGACAAACTCAAGGCCGCCCCGCCCAACGCCTGGGTGAAGATACATGAGTTCAAGACCGGCGGGCGGGCCTCGCCGATGTTTTTCTACGAGCCCAAGATGAAAAAGTTCTTCCTTACCGGCGGGCGGCCCGGCGGCGGCTACGGCAAAGCCAAGCGCCACTTCGACACCGAGATCTTCGACCCGGCGACGTGCTCGTGGACCAACGCCTATCCCGACGGCGCGCCCTACAACGCCAAGAGCGGCGTCACCGACGCCCCGGCCCACGCCAACTGGCGGGTCTTCTTCAAGCCCGACAAGAACGGCGTCTCGCGCATCGCCATGTTCGGCACGGCCTACGGCACCTGCTCGCGGACGCACTACCAGTGGGCCTACGATTACGACTCGGGAAAGCTCCTGGCGCTGCTCTACAAGCAGACCGCCAGCTACGACGTGAAGTCCCGCAAGTGGACGGTCACCGGCGCGGGGCGCATCGCCAAGGGCGGCTTCGCCATGATCTGGGGCTCCTTCTGCTACGACCCGGTGAACAAGGAGGTCGTTTCCGTCGGCGGGGCCAGCGCCGAACGCGGCGGCACGCCCGGCACCTGGGTCTACAAGGTGGCCGCCAACAAGTGGGAGAAACTCAAGCTGGGCTCTGACGATTTTGGCAAGCTGCGCGCCGAGGCCGAAAGGCTCCGCCGCGACGCCTGGACGCTGGTCGGAGCCCTGCGCAACCGCTACTACCTCACCGAGACCGCCGCGGAGGCCAAGGCCAAGCCCTCCGACCGAGCCAAGGCCGTCGAGAAGGCCCTCGGCGAACTCTCCGCCAAGCTGAAGTCCGCCAAACTGAAAGGCGCAGAGGCCGCCGCCGCCAAGGTCGCCGCGGGCAGGCTCGGCGAGGCCATTGCCGCGCTGAAGAAGGTTTCCGGAAGGCTCGACGGTAAGGTGGACGCCGCGCTGATTGCCGCGGCGCGCCCGGTCTGGGACGCGCTCTGGCTGGCCGAGCGCGCCCTGGACGCCGAGCCGACCGGGCGGGCCGGCTCGCAGATGGCCTTCGACGCCGCCAGCGGCAAGATCGTGCTCTTCGGCGGCAGCGGCCAGGACCGCTGCATGTCGGACACTTGGCTGTACGACGCAAAAACGCGCAAGTGGGAACAGCGCTGGCCGGAGAAGTGCCCCTCGCCGCGCCAGGGCCACGCCATGGTCTACCTGCCCAAGAGCAAGCGCGTCGCGCTCGTCGGCGGCCACACAATAAGAGGCTGGTTCGCGCGCCTGCCGCACGAGATCTGGACCTACGACATCGGCAAGAACAAGTGGAAGCTGCTCCTCGCCATGCCCGCGCTCAAGCGCCGCGAAACGCCCCAGCACCCGACGGGCGAACCGCGGGGGGAGCCCTACGGCGGCGCCAGCAGCGGCCTGGTCGCCGCGGCCGGCCCCGACGACGCCGTGGTGGCCATCAGCACCGGCGGCAAGGGCCGGACCACCTGGGCCTGCAAGCTCGACCCCTCCAGGGCGGCGGGCGCGGCCGCGGCGGGCGTCAAGCCGGGGGCGTTGAGCTACTCGATGCTCCCGGCCGACTACGACAAGGCCGAGGCTCCCGGCCGGGCGAAGATGGACGCCTTCCTCAAGAAGCTGCCCGTCAACCAGTGGATCTCCGCGCCGAAGATCCCCAAGCGCCCCTCCTGGCGCGCCTGGAACACCACCGCCTACGACCCCGACCGCCAGCAGTTCCTGCTGTGGGGCGGGGGGCACGTCACCTACATGGGCACCGAGGTGTCCCACTACAGCGTGAAGAGCGGGCTGTGGAACATCGGCTACAGCCCGGACATCCCCCACGCGCCCACCGGGGGTTTCTACGTCAAGGCCGCGCTCTCTTTCAAGGACCGCCCCCAGGTCCCGGTGCACGCCTACCAGGCCTACGCCTACGACCCGCCCTCGGGCAAGATGCTCTACCTGAACCGCGCCTACGACGTCGTCGGCCGAGAGTGGGACCCGGAGCCCTACCCCGGCCTCAAGCACAAGGGCTGCATGCGCAGCATGCTGGAGACCACTCCCGGCGGCGCGTTCTGCTACTCCGAGCACGGCATGTTCAAGTTCGAGGCCAAAACCAACAAGTGGAAAGCGATGCCCTGGAACGGCCCCAAGTTCGGGCGGGCCTGGTGCGACGGCCACGCGATGTGCTACGACTCCAAGCGCGACTGCCTGTGGATGGCCCACGGAGACGTATTCAAGTACGACATCAAGACCGGGACGGTCGAGAAGCTGGGCGCCGCGCGGCCGGGCGTCCTCGGCAAGTTCGCGCTCTGGCGCGAGCAGGTGCACATTCCCGAGGCCGACCTGATACTGGTCATGCGCATGTTCAAGGCACCCGACGGGAAGATGAAGAACATCGCCTGGGACCCGCAGAGCAGGAAGTATTTCTTCGTGGAGCTGCCCTTCGTCACCGACGGCAAGCCCAAGGCGATCACCAAGAACCCCTTCAGCTGGTCGCAGGCCCTGCACTACGACCCGAAGCTCAAGGTGGCCATCCTCAACACCCAGAGGCGGCCGTGGTTCTTGCGCTTCGACCGCAAGACCGCCAAAATGGATGAGGCCGGCGCCGCGCCCGCAACCAAGAAGAAGTAGTCCCGGCACCGAGACGCTCAACACCGCCAGGAGGAAACTAATGAGGACAACCGCTTCCCTCGTGCTTGCCGACTCCGCCATAGTAGCCTTGGCTACGACGGCCGGGTTCGCCCTCGCTTGCCCGCTGGCCGCCGCCGGAGAGGTCAAGTCCGTCCCGGTGCCCGCGGGGGCCGCCGACTCCGCCATAGTAGCCTTGGCTACGACGGCCGGGAGGGATATCCTCAACGCCAAGAGTTACTGGCGCTGGCACGTGACCCATCGCAAGCCCATGGTGCAGAAGAAGGAAGGGAGCAAGGAAGCCGAGCCGCTGCCCTACAAGCGGGACAACGCCAATCACCGGGGCTGCGACAACGACGTCAGCGCCGCGCCGCCGGAGGGCTGGACCAAAGCCGGCTTCGATGACTCCTCCTGGCCGCGGACCACCTGCGCCTGGATGAGGAGGTCGCAGGGCAGCAAGCTCTCCCAGGCGGTGCTTTCCATGCGCGGCAAGTTCAAGGTCACCAACACGGCCGCGCCGCTGTACCTGGCCGTCAAGTACCGCGGGGGGGTGAGGGTCCTCCTCAACGGCCAGGAAGTCCTCCGTGAAAACCTGCCCGCCGGGCAGCTCGTGCCCGAAACCCCGGCGACCCCCTACCCCAAGGAAACCTACCTCAACGCCAAGGGCCAGATCATCAACCAGCGCGGCGGCCGGATCGCCGCAGAGGACAAGCAGCGGGTGGCCTCGCGCGACCGGGCGCTGGGCCCGGTGCTCCTGCCCGCCAAGGCGCTCAAGAGGGGCGTCAACGTCCTGGCCGTGGAGGTCCGCCGCGCCAACTACCACCCGGCGACCCGCAGGTGGTGGAAGTACCCGACCGAGACCAGGAAGTACCCCTGGTGGCGGACCGGCGACCTGCTGGACATCAGCCTGAAGGCGGCCGGCTCCGGCGCAATTCCCAACGTCGCCCGGCCCGCGGGCGTGCAGGTCTGGGTCCAGGACCGCAACGACCGGGTCTACGGGCCCGACTACGGCGATCCCAACGAGGAGCTCAAGTCTTACCCGCTCAGGCTGGTGGGGGCCAGGAACGGGATATTCTGCGCGCAGCTGGTGATCGGCGCGGAGAAGGCCTTCGGGGGGATAAAGGCGGCGCCCGGCGGGCTGAAGGCCCTGGAGGGCGGGGCCAGCATAGCGGCCCAGAAGATCGACGTCCTCTACGGCCTGCCCATCGACAGCCGCAACGTGGGCCGCTGGTTCAGGGACCTGACCGCGGCGGCGCCCGCGGGCGCGCCCCTCGACAAGCGCAGCGGCGGGGCCGTCCAGCCGGTGCTGGTGAGGGTTCGCGTGCCCAAGGACGCGGCCCCGGGCCGGTACCGCGGCGAGGTGGCCGTCACCGCCTCGGGACTGGGCTTCAAGGTGCCGGTCGAGCTCTCCGTCGCCGACTGGACCGTCCCCGATCCGCAGAAGTTCCGCACCTACATGGGCGTCTACCAATCGCCCACCAGCCTGGCCATGCACTACAGGCTCAAGCCCTGGAGCGACGAGCACTTCAAGAAGATCGCCAAGAGCTTCGACCTCCTGGCCCGCATCGGCAACAAGATGGTCAACATCCCGGTGGTCGACGAGACCCAGTTCGGCAACCCCGAGGGCATGATCTACTGGGTGAAGAAAGAGAACGGCGGCTACGACTACGACTTCAAGATCTTCGACCGCTTCATGAAGATGGTCCTGGACAAGTGCGGCGAGCAGGACTACGTCTGCCTGCAGGTATGGCACGCGGGCGGCTGGAGCTTCCGCAAGCCCGACACCAAGTGCGCCGTCCAGGTGCTGGACAGGAAGACCGGCAAGCGCTCCCCCATGCAGGTCCCGCTGTGGGGCAAGCCCCAGGCGACGGCCTTCTGGAAGCCGTTCCTGGCGGCGATGCAGGCGCGGCTGGCCAAGCTGGGCATGCCCCGGGCCATGTGCGTGGGCATCCTCTCCGACTCCACCGCGCCGCCGGAGGTCTTCAAGACCCTGGGCGAGGCCTTCCCCGGCGGCACTGCCCGCTGGCACCGCGGCTGCCACGGCATGACCGGCGCCAAGAAGCCCTACCCGGTGAGCCGCACGGGCAAGAACGTGGTCGCGCTCCACGAGCACTGCTACGGCATGAGCATAGTCCGCCCGGAGAAGTGGCAGGTGCCTCTGCATTCCATGCGCGGCTGGCCGGGCACCGCCTACTTCCGGGTTTCCAACCACGCGCACAACACCGGCTGGCCCCACGCCCGGACCATGACCGAGCGCGCGCTGTGGACCCGCAAGCAGGGCATCGGCCGCATCTGCCTGGACTTCTGGCCGGTGATAAAGGACAAGAGAGGGCGGCGGATGACCGACATCTACAACCGCTACCCGCACTCCAGCTGCGCCCAGCGCGAGCCGTCGCTCAAGAGCATGTCCTGGCCGGGCCCCGCGGGGGCCGAGACCACCCTGCGCTTCGAGGCCCTCGTAGAGGGCCTGGCCGAGGCGGAGGCGCTCATCGCCGTCAGCGAGGCGCTCTACGAACACAAGGCCCGGCTCGGCGCCGAGCTGGCCGCCGCGTGCGAGAAGGTGCTGGCCGACCGCCTGCGCTTCCTGTGGGCCTGCACCCGGAACACCCGGGGGCACTTCCACACCTACCACTACGGCTGGCAGGACCTCAACCGGCGCCTCTTCGACTGCGCGGCCAAGGCCGCCAGGAAGCTGGGAACCAGGTAGCTGAGGAGCACGCCCATGCGAACCGCCTTCCCCTTGACGCTCCTGCTGGCAGTCGGCCCGCTGACGGCCGGCGCGGCCGAGATCCTGAACGAGGGCAGCTTCTGGCGCTTCCACGTCACCGTGCGCAAGCCGGTGGTCCGCGAGGGGAGCGCGGCCAGGGTCATCCCGGTGTACGTCGCCTACCGCTCCTACCCGGGCATCAACCAGCTGGCCAGCCCCCCGCCCCCCGCCAAGTGGGCGGCGCCGGACTTCGACGACTCCGCCTGGCCGCGCGCGCCGCTGAGCTCCAAGCACCGCGGCGCCTCGGCCTCCATCGACCGCATCGCCTTCGCCCCGGGCATCACCCTGTGCACCTTCCGGGTCTGCCTGCGAGGCAAGTTCGCGGTGGCGGACCCCGCCGCGGTGAAGGAGCTCTCCCTCTCCCTCAAGCACCGCGGCGGCGCCGTGGTCTACCTCAACGGCCGGGAGGTGGCCCGCAAGGACATGCCCGAGGGCAAGCTGTCGGACGAGACCCCCGCGAACCCCTACCCCGAGGAGGTCTGGGTGACCTCCAAGGGCAGGGTCATCCCCGACTACCGGGCGCGCCGCAAGCTGACCGGCAACGAGAAGACGGACGTGGAAAAGCGGCTGGCCAGGCGCGACTCGCGCTCCCTGGGCCCCCTCAAGCTGCCGGTGGCGGCGCTGCGCAGGGGAGTCAACGTCCTGGCCGTGGAGGTGCGCCGCAGCGACTATCACAAGGTGGCCCTGGCCAAGAGGTGGCCCTCGCCCTGGACCCCGGTGGGGCTCTCCGGCCTCAAGCTCCAGGCCGTCGGCACCGGCGTGACGCCCAACGTCTCGCGCCCCCGGGGATTCCAGGTCTGGAACCACGACCTCAACAACCGTGCGACGGTGGAGGACTACGGCGACCCCCACGAGAAGCTCCGGCCGGTGTGGCTCATCGGCGCGCGCAACGGGACCTTCTCGGGGATGATCGCGGCCGGCTCGACCTCGCCGCTCAGGGGCCTGAAAGTGACCGCCTCGGACCTGAGCGCGGTCAAGGGCGGCGGGAAGATCCCCGCCGGGGACGTCCTGGTGCGCTACGGCATGCCCAGGAGCGGCCGGCACAACCCCGACTGGTTCGACGGGCTGGTCGCCGCGGCCCCCGCGGAGGTCGCGCTGCACAATCGCTCCGGCGCGGCCGTGCAGCCCGTTCTGATCTCGGTGCGCGTTCCCGCCGGCGCCGCTCCCGGCGCCTACAAGGGCAAGGTCACCGTGTCCGCCGCCGGCGTGCGGCCCGTCGAGGTGCCCCTGGAGCTGAGCGTCTCGGCCTGGAAGCTGCGCGACCCCAGGAAGTTCCGCTGCTACATCGGCATCTACCAGTCGCCGACCAGCCTGGCCATGCAGTACAAAGTCAGGGAGTGGAGCGAGAAGCACTGGAAGCTCATGGAAAAGAGCTTCGCGGTCCTGGGGCAGGTCGGCAACAAGATCGTCAACGTGCCGCTCTCCGAGCAGACCCAATTCGGCAACGACGAGGGCATGGTCTACTGGGTGAAGAAGGCCGGCGGCGGCTACGACTACGACTTCACCGTCTTCGACCGCTACCTGGACCTCACCGAGAAGCATTGGGGCAAGCCCGACTTCGTGGCCCTGCAGGTCTGGCACTCGGCCGGCTGGGCGGCGCGCAAGGCCGACCAGAAGAACACCGTCACGGTCGTCGAGGAGAATACCGGCAGGCGAGAGCGCCTCCAGGTGCCCAAGTTCGACACCCAGGAGGCCGGGAAATTCTGGAAGCCGGTGCTGGGCGCGGTCCACGCGCGGCTCAAGAAGCGGGGCTGGGAGAAGTCCATGTGCATCGGCATCCTCTCCGACGGCACCGCCCCGGGGCCGGTCTTCGCGATGTTCGACTCGGTCTGGCCGGGGGGCGCGCCGGCCAGGTGGACCCGCGGCTGTCACGGCGTCACCCGCGCGCCGGCGCCCTACCGGGTCAGCAAGAGCGGCGGGACAGTCGTGTGCCACGAGTTCTGCTACGGGATGGCCATGGCCAACCCCGACCAGGGCCTGCCGCCCATCTGGAAGCAGCGCGTCAAGCCGGGCATCGCGTACATCCGCCACAGTTTCGATCACACCCTATCGCTCTTGAAGTACCGCAACATGGCCGAACGGGGGCTGTACTGCGGCACGCGCGGCATCGGTCGCATCTGCCTGGACTACTGGCACATCGTCGGCCGGGACCGCCATCACATGCGCAGCGTCTACAACCGCTATCCGCACTCGAGTTGCGGCCAGCGCTCACCGAACCTGTGGTACCTCACGTGGCCGGGACCGAAT
>CAZONU010000108.1:5993-13381 GCA_964581145.1 uncultured Planctomycetia bacterium | reverse complement strand
GGACGCTCCCGCAAGCGCATTTTCCCGGAAAACCGGCCCGGGCGGCGGCAGTTGCGGCGGCCCCCGGGATTTGCGGGATTCCTGTGATATCGCTGTTCGCTGCGTCCACTTGCTGATAGAATCGGCGGAGGAGAGGACCCCGGATGACCGACCGAGAGCTGCTGGCCGAGTACGCCGCGAAGGGCTCAAAGGAGGCCTTCGACCGTCTCGCGAAGCGCCACGCGGGCCTGGTCTACTCGGCCTGCCTGCGGGCGCTGGGCGACCGGCACGCGGCCGAGGACGCGGCCCAGGCCACTTTTCTGATTTTCCTCAGAAAAGCTTCGCGGCTTTCCTCCGGGACGGTGCTCTCCGGGTGGCTCTTCCTGACCGCGCGGGCGGTCTGCCGTGACGCGAGGAAGCGCGAGGCCCGCCGGGCCCGCCGGGAGAAGGAGGCGGCTGAGATGAGAAGCCGGGAAGCCGGGCCGGACGAGCGCTGGACGCGCGTCGGGCCCCACCTGGACGCGGCGCTGGCCGCGCTGCCCGCCGCGCAGCGGGACGCGGTTCTTTTGCGCTATATGCGGGGCCTGAGCGAGGCCGAGATCTGCGCGGAGGCCGGCTGCGGCCAGAGCACCGTGGCCATGCGCCTCAAGCGCGGGCTGGAGAAGCTTCGCGCGCGGCTGGCGCGCCGGGGTGCCGTCGTGCCTGCCGCTACGCTGGGCGCATTGCTTGCCGGGAACGCGGTGGAGACCGCACCGGCCGGCCTGGTCGGCGCGGTGCAGGCGCTGGGGGCTGGATCGGCGGCATCGGCGGCGGCGGTTGCGATGATGGAGGGAGCCATGAAGGCGATGATGATTACCAAGATAAAGCTCGTGGCGGCTGCGGTCATCGCAGCGACAGTTGTGTGCGGTGGTGGAACGCTGGCAGTGAAGCTGGCAGCGGGCGAGCCGAAGGCCGCGCCGAAAGTCACGCCGAAGTCGCCGGACATGGTGCCGCTCAACGCCAAGTGGCCCAAGAAGAAGTGGCCCAGCAGGAACCCCGTTCCCTACAGGGACGACCCTGCGATAGTGGCCAAGCTCAAGGCCCTGGGCGAGCGCACCGGACTGATGCTCGGCAAGTTCAAGGTGGCGCCAGCCGACGCGGCCAAGTGGCATGGTTCTTTCAAGAGGGGCCCGTCGCGGCGCGGTTTCTGCAATAAGATGCCCTACGCTCCGGACCGCAAGACTGCCATGTACTGCGGTGCGGACCACGGCACGCCCCACGGTCTCAACGATGTCTGGGAGTTCCACCTCGGCAGCAATAGCTGGAACCTGATACTGCCGCCGGCCTCAGACAAGCACCGCTACGCGGGGGTGCGCAACGCCATGCACCGGGCCAGGAAGCTGGTCGAGAAGGGCGTAGACGTTGAAAAGAACAAGGCCATCATCAAGGAGAAAGAGGCCTACATGCGCAAGTGGTGGAGCAAGATGTCAGTGGCCGAGGGCTACATTCAGTCACCTAACGGGGGACCGGTGTACCCCTGGCACACCTGGGACGGCCTGACCTACGACACCAGGACCAAGCGCCTCTACTGGGCAGAGCTCAGCAGCGACAACGTCGGCAAACGGCACGCCGTTCAGGTCAGGCACACCCGGAACTACGCGAAGTTCACGGGAAAGGACGCGGAGAAGCTTGTCGCCATGATCAGGCCGGGCACGTCAATGTACGCCTACGACTCCGCCGAGGGCCGCTGGATGCGGCAGATGGGCGCCGGCCCCTTCCCGAACATGCGCGGGATGGGCGGGTCGCTGCACTACATCCCGGACATCGACAAGACCATCTGGTACTGCAATGTTTACAACACCGTGGGCGGCCGCGACGGCATGTGGACCTACGACGCCAAGACCAACAAGTGGTCACAGCTCCTGAGCAAGGGTCAGATTGCCGGGCAGGTGAAGAGCGGCGCCGCTCCCGGTGAAGAGCTGCAGATGGCCTACAGCTCCAAACACAAGAAGCTGGTCTCCGTCCAGGGGCGACGCACATTCACATACGACGTGAAGGCCAACAGGTGGAGCAAGGCGGCGGCGTGCCCGGGATATGCGAGCGACTCCCAGAGTGTCTTCGACTACGACAGCGGTGCCGACGTCTTCATCTTCGTGTACAAGGACGCTCCCGGGAAGCGGGGGTACTCGGACGAGCCCTGGCGGCTGGCGGCTTACGATCTCAAGACGGATAAGTGGGAGGTCGTCAAGATCAAGGGCCAGAACCTGCCCCAGGACCCTAAGCGCGTGCCCGGCAGGAACTGGGTGGGTCGAGCCTTCGCCGGCTACTACGACCCCGGCCACAACGTCTTCGTGCTCTACGTTGGCAACCAGGCCATGACCTGGGTCTACCGGCACAAGAAGGCCGAGAAGAAATAGCCCATACCGTCAGGAAGCAAACGGAAAGGGGCGGCCATTGGCCGCCCCTCTGCCTTTCGGAGTCACGTCGCGTCAGATGTTCTGGACCAGGTAGCCGCCGTCCACCGGGACGGTGATGCCGGTCACGAAGCCGGCCGCGGCGTCCGAGGCCAGGTAGAGCACGGCGCCCATGAGCTCAGGGGCGTCGCCGAACCTGCCAAAAGGCGTGTGGTCGATGACCGCCTGGCCGCGCTCGGTCAGCGAGCCGTCCTCGTTGGTCAACAAACGTCGATTTTGCTCGCCGATGAAGAAGCCCGGGGCGATGGCGTTGACCCTGATGCCGTGAGGCGCGAACTCCTTGGCGGCGCCCTCGGTGAGGTTCTTGACCGCGGCCTTGGCCGCGCCGTAGGCCCACACGCCGGAGAGCGGCACGTAGCTGGCCATAGAGGCGATGTTGATGATGCTGCCCTTGACGCCCCTTTCAATCCAGCGCTTCGCGACCACCTTCATGGGCAGGAAGCAGCCGGCCTCCACGTTGAGCTTCATGACGAACTGAAAGGTCTCCATGTCCTGCTCGACCAGCGGGGCCTTGCCGCGGTTGCCCCCGCAGGCGTTGAGCAGTATCTGGAAATCCCCGGCGGCCTCGATGGCCGCCAGCATCTCCCCCTCGTCCATGAGGTCCACTTTGCGCGTCGAGACGCAGTCGCGCCCGGCCTCCTTCTTGATGCGCCCGGCGGCGGCCTCCAGCGCGTCCTCGCGCACGTCCCAGAGGACCACGTCGGCGCCGGCCCGGGCCAGCGCCGAGGCCATGTCCGTGCCCAGCACCCCGCCGCCGCCGGTCACCACCGCGCGCTTGCCGGCCAGCGAGAACATCTCGTTGAGGTAATCAGCCATGCTATTGCTCCTGTCCTATTCCGCCTTGCAGATGCAGGCGCCTTCCCAGGCGCCGCAGCGCTTGCAGCGGGGAACGTTGTCCACCGCCGGGAAGCCGCGGGCCTCGCCGGGTCCCAGGATCACGAATCGGGCTGGGACGGTCCTGCCGTCGGCCGTCGCTGAGATCTGGAGAACATTGCGGTCGGGGACTTCCTCGGCGCGCACCGCGAAGCGGGTCTGCCCGAGGTGCGGCTCGACCGGCCGGACCGACCAGCCGTCGGGCGCCTTCATCTCAACGTCGCCGGCGAGGGGGCGGCCGCCGTCGGCCAGGGAGACGCCCAGGACCTTGGTCAGGCCGGGGTGCAGGACGGGCTCTCCGTTGTAGTGCAGGGTCACCGCCGGAGTGGTGCCGTCCTCGACCGCGCAGTGCACGTCCCGCGCCCACAGCTCCAGCGAGCGCTCGTTGCGCATGAGCCGATCCGGGAGGTCGGCGGGCGTGCCCGCCGCGTCGCCGAACTCGAAGCCGGGCCGGAGGGTTTCGGGGAGCCTGCGGGCCAGTGCGGCGGTGCGCTCGGCCAGCTCGGAGATGCTCTCCGGCGCGCCCTCCAGCCGCGTGTAGCGGTGGAGGATGATCTGCTCGCCGACCGGCTCCAGCCACTTGCCGGGAATGCCGCGTGTGCCCTCGAGGATGCCCAGCACGGAACCCAGCGTGGCGCCGGTGCAGTCGGTGTCGAAGCCGCAGTTGACCGCCTTGCAGAGGCGGTCCCCGAAGTCGGCTCCGTAGAGCCAGCCGATCACGGTGAAGCCGTGGTTGACCGCCGCGTGGCAGGGGCGCGGACCGCCGGCCGCCCGCCCGCTGCTCCCGGTGCCGAAGACGAAGCCGCAGCGGAGCCTCTCGCGGGCCTGGGCCCAGGACAGGCCGTTGTCGAAGCACCAGACCGCCTCGCGCACGGCGCGGGAGATCTGGGAGTGGACGGGGATGATGTTCAGGCCGATGCGCAGGAGCCTGCGAACGTCGCGCTCGACGAAGGCCGCGCTCTCCACCGCCGCCCAGAACATCTCCCCGTGCATGCCTTCGCCGCCGGCGTGGTCGAGCATCGAGTCGTGCCAGGCCATCCAGGCGGCCAGGTCCGGGTCGCCGGGGGCCAGGCAGGCCCATATCTCGCTGCGGATCGGCGAGCCCATCTCGTCCACGTAGTAGTTCTCGAAGCACCCGGAGATCGGAGGCCTGAGCCCCCTGCTGAGATTCCGGGAGCAGAACCCGTACTCGTTGGGCGGCCAGCTGCAGGTGCACTTCAGCCACCAGGCGGCCAGCGCTGAAAGGCGCGGGGGCAGCCCGGTCTCCTCCAGCATCCTCAGCCACACGATCTGGAGGTCCAGGTCGTCGTTGGGCTGCGGCTCGGTGGGCACCGGGCGGTAGAAGTCCAGGTCCAGCACGTGGGTCTTGCACTCATGCGGACCGCCCAGCGTCCCGCCGATGGATTTCCCCAGCCAGCAGGCCCGGACCCGGTCGAGGTACTCGTCGAAATTGAGGATGACCCGGTCTTGCGCGGCGCTCATTTCGCGGCCTTTCCTTCTGGCTTTCGCAGGTCGTATCCGACGCGGGTCTTCGCGCCGTCGACCGTCACGTCCAACTGTACTGCGGCCGCCCCTGGCGCGGGCGCGCCCACCAGCACGACCTCGACCTTCGGCGCTTTGCCGCGGTAGGGGACCATGACGGTCACGAATCGCAGGGATTTCTCGCCCTTCTTCATCTCGTAGCGGAAGGCGGGACGGGGCCCTTTGGTGGCGTACTTGAAGGACACCTGGCCCTTCTCCTTGACCAGCTTCATGCCCGGCTGGGGCATGCCGGTTATCAGCAAATTAGTGCCGGTTTCGAAGTCCGTCCGTGCGGCGGGCGCATTCTTGTAGAAGAACGCCTCCCCGGGAGCCAGCTGAAAGTGGAGATACGCGCTGCCCTTGGCCTTGCCCAGGGCCTCGTCCACCAGCACGAAGAACTTCCTGTTGACGAAGATGACCGCCCGACGATGGGTTAGTCCCTTGTAGCCTGCGTTCTCGACCACCAGGACGTCGTGCTTCCTCCCCGGCTTCCAGAGGCGGAGCCTGGGCCTGTAGGCGGTGTCCTTGCCGTCCAGGGTCAGCGTCTGGTGGACGCGCGTCTGCCGGAACCACCTCCGCCCGGCGGCGTCGCCATGGTAGATGTAGCTTCCCGAGTCGGGGGTGAGGCGTCGGCCGCCGGAGTATATTTCGAAGGTGCCGTTGTCGGGCTGGCAGTGCCCGCTTCCCCGGGGGCCGCACTTGAGCACCAGGCAGGTGTCGCTGATGCCCCAGCCGCTGCGCATGCTGTAGAATCCGCTGTGGGTGAGCGCGAAGGCGGTTCCGGCGGGGGGCTTGCCTTCCTTGCCCTTGCTGGCCACGTAGCGGAAATCCTCGCGTTTGAAGATCGGGGCCCATTTCCTGAGCTTGTGGGGCCACCCGAAGCGGCTGTGATCGTCGCCGAACTGGGTGTGCGTGCCGTCGGGGAAGCCCAGCTTGACGAACACCGCGCACATGTCTTCCAGCCGCTTGAAGTAAGCGGGCGGGAACTCCTTCTTCAGGCCGTTGGCGGCGGCCAGCTCGGCGGTGCGCGCGAACCAGCTTATGGCCCCCAGGTGGTAGCCGAGGCACTGCTCCCAGTGGTGGCCGTCGGGACGGACCTGGCCGGTGATCTGGCGGTTGAGGTAGGCGAAGCCCCGCTTGCGCCACTTCGCCGCGTCCTTGAACTCGGGGAAGGTGATGGCTATGAAGCTCAGCCCCTCCGCCTCCATCAGCCCCCAGTTGCTCCTGCCCCTGGTGCGCAGCACCGCGTACAGCCACTCCGCATGCTCGAAGAAGCTGTTCAGGTGCTTGACCAGCGCGCCCGCGCCGTAGCTGGGGGAGTCCAGGAAGCGGTTGAAGTGACTCGTCCAGGAGCGGCCCCGGATTCCTGTCTCGATGGTGCGCCACGCCGCCGAGCCCTTCTTGCGGGGGCACTTCCCGATCCAGTCGAGGAGCTGGTGCACGTAGGCGCGGGCGTAGCGCTCGTCGCCGGTGTACCAGTAGGCCCTGCCCAGCGCGCTCCAGGACGAGTGCCGGTGGAGTTGCCAGACCCATTCACTGTCGCCTTTGCCGCTGCGGTTCTTGAACCAGTCGATGTCCTTGCCGAAGTTGTGGCGCGGGTAGTGGGGGCAGGTGATGAGGATGTTCTTGAGGGCGTCGTCGGCGACCTCCTTGGTGCGCTTCGGAATGCGCTTCTTCCGCACTTCGGCACGCCTGGAGCGGTCCACCGGGTGCTTGACCGACTTGCGCGTCCGGTAGTAGGCGAGCAGCTCGGCGGCGGCCTTCTCCGCGTTGTCCGCGGCGGCCTTGACCTTCTCCAGGCCTTTGCGGTCGAGGTCCAGCCGGGACAGCAGGGCGGTCATCTCTTTGGGAGTCACTGCTGCATGGGCTCCGGAGATCGAGAGGGCGGCCAGGAGCACCGTCGTTCCTGCGAGGTTGCCCACGGGGCGACCGGTCCTCCTTCCAAACGGGTTACTGCCTGGCGAAGGGCGCCGCGTGGCGGCCGAGGTGCTTCGTCAGAATTTCGTAGTGGAGGTCCTCGTTATCGGCCAGGGCGGCCATCAGCCGGCTCTTGAAGACCGGCTCGCCGTGCTCGTCCTTCTCGCCCAGCACCGAGCCGTAGGTGACGTGCAGGGCTTGGCGGGTGTCGAACTGGTCCAGCGCGGGGGCCAGCTCCTCGTCGGCGAGCGCCTCTGGCTTCAAGGCTTTGGCCAGGTCCGCGGAGACGTGGTAAGTCTTCCTGTCCTCCTCGTACCTGCCGATCGCGAAGCCCAGTATCTCGCGGAAGAGTTCGCGGTCGGCGCCGGCGGCCAGGGTGCGGAGGGCCTCCAGGTAGCTGGTCCCCGCGGTCTTGACGTGCACCAGCCCGCGGGCGGCCTCGGCGGCCAGGGGGTAGACGCTGAACTTGTCCGAGCCGGAGTGGATGCTCAGCTTGTAGGGGCCCAGGGTGCGGGCCACCGCGGCGTGGCCTTCGAGCGCGCCTTTCAGTTCGGCGAGGTCGCCGATGTAGTCCACGCCCTTCTCGAAGCGGCCCACGAAGCGCGGCGCAAGGCTGACCCACTCGACCCCGAGACGCTTGAGTTC
>CAZONU010000108.1:0-5983 GCA_964581145.1 uncultured Planctomycetia bacterium | reverse complement strand
AAACGGGTCTGGCCGGCTTTCTCCCGGAGATAGCGGCAGAGCTCGACGACGTGGGCGACGGCCCGGCCGTACTTGACCGCGGCGCGCAGGGCGGCCTCCTCGGAAATGTCGGTGGTCGGCCCGTCCTTCAGCGCGACCGACTTGTCCGCGTAGCGCCTGCGGCAGTCGGCGGCGGAGCTTTCCAGTTCCTCCCAGGGCAGGGCCTCGAAGCGCGCGGCCAGCTCCGCACCGGGCAGGCCGTCGGCCGCATCGTCGACGTGGTCGCCGGGGTCGATGGTGAACATGGTGAAGCCGGCGTCCAGGCAGTAGTCGATGTCCGCGGCGGTCTTGAGGTGGTCGGCGTCGGAGCCGAAGCCGCCCCGCCAGCCGGCCTCCAGGGCGCCCAGCGAGGCGGTGGCCTGCACCTGGCGCGGGGTCCGCCCGGTGCGGGTCATCTCCCGGATGGACTGCTGGCAGAAGTAGGGCGCCAGGCCGGTGCCCTTCACCGCCCGGGCGTGGCCGGGGGTGGCGATGCCCAGGCGGTCGCCGAGCCCCAGGCTGGTGGCCAGGCCCACGGGGGCGGGCTTCAGGAAGGGCAGGTGCCGGCGGAGGAAGTCGGCGGCCTCCAGGTCCGCGGGCGCCAGGCGGAAGCCCAGCCCGCCGGCGCCGCCGGGCTCGCCGGCCAGGGCCGCGAGCTCCCCGGGCTCGTCGCCGGCGAAGACCGCGCCGACCAGCTTCTCGGCGCCGCGGCGGGAGAGGAAGAAGGCGTTCGAACCCGAGAGGGTCACTGAGTCCCGGTAGACCTGCGAGCCGGTCAGGGCGCCCAGCTCCCCGGCCGCGCGGGCGGGGTCGTCGGGGGGGGCGACCGGCGCATCCGGCTTCAGGATGTCGATCAGGGGCATGAGGTGTCTCCTGCCATCGGTGGATGAACCTCATTATTAGCAGCCTTGCGGAGCACTGTCAAGTTGCGCGCGCCCGGGCCGGTCAACTTGACGGAATCCGCCGGCGCGGATATCGTATGGCGGAGGGCATTGACGGCTCACCGCCCGGAAGAGGTTCGCAGGCGCGAGAAGATGGGAGGACCACAGTGCGCGTAATCATCCAGCCGACGGCCGAGCGAGCGGGGCAGTGGACCGCGGCCTACATCGCCATGAGGATCGAGAAGTTCGCGCCCACCGCCGAGAAGCCCTTCGTGCTCGGGCTGCCCACCGGCTCGACGCCGCTGCCCACCTACAAGAACCTGATTAAATTGAACGAGGCCGGCAAGGTGTCCTTCGAGAACGTGGTCACCTTCAACATGGACGAGTACGTGGGCCTGCCCCGGGACCATCCCCAGAGCTACCACTCCTTCATGTGGAAGAACCTCTTCGACCACGTGGACGTCAGGAAGGAGAACGTCAATATCCTGGACGGCATGGCCGAGGACCTGGAGGCCGAGTGCGCGCGCTACGAGGAGAAGATCAAGAGCTGCGGCGGGGTGCGCCTCTTCCTGGGGGGCATCGGGCCGGACGGGCACATCGCCTTCAACGAGCCGGGCAGCTCGCTCAACTCGCGCACGCGGGTCAAGACCCTGACCACCGACACGCGCATCGCCAACAGCCGCTTCTTCGGCGACGACCCCGAGAAGGTCCCCGCCACCGCGCTGACCGTGGGGGTGGGCACGGTGATCGACTCCCACCGCGTGGTCATCCTGGTCACCGGGCACAACAAGGCCCGGGCGCTGCAACACTGCGTGGAGCAGGGCGTCAACCACATGTGGACGGTATCGGCGCTGCAGCTTCACCAGCACGGGCTGATCGTCTGCGACGACGCCGCCACGGTGGAGCTCAGGGTCGGCACGGCCAACTACTTCAAGGACATCGAGCAGTACAACGTCGACCCCGAGTCGATGATAAAGTAGCGCGGCGGCGGGGCGCCGCCCCGGTCCGGTTCCCGGGAGCAGCGGATGACCGACCTCATCGAGGGCTTCAAGGAGAAGGCGCGCGCGCGCCCGCCGCGGGCCCTTTTCCCGGAAGGCGCCGACGAGCGCGTGGCCGCCGCCGCCGCCCGCATCGCCGCCGAAGGCTGGGCCCGGCCGGTTGTTGTCGCGGATGAAAGCCCCGGCGCGGGCGTCGAGGCCTGGGACCCCGGGGACCCGGGGCGCCTGGCGCGCTGCGCGGAGGCCTACCGGGGGGCCCGGCCGGGCCTCTCGGCGAAACTGGCCGCGCGCGTCGTCAGGAAACCGCTGGTCTTCGGCGGGGCCGCCCTGGCCGCCGGGGACGCCGACTGCCTGGTGGCCGGCGCGGCCAGTTCCACGGCGAACGTGATCAGCGCCATGGCCCTCACCGTGGGCCTGGCCGAGGGCATCTCGGTGCCCTCCAGCTTCTTCCTGATGGACTTTCCCGACTTCCCGGGCGGCGGGCGCAAGGTCATGGTCTACGCCGACTGCGGGGTCAACATTCAACCCAGCGCAGAGGAGCTGGCGGACATCGCCATCTCCAGCGCGGCCAGCGCGCGGGCGCTGCTGGGCGTCGAGCCCCTGGTGGCCATGCTCAGCTTCTCAACCAGGGGCTCGGGGCCGCACGAGGACTCCGGGAAGGTCGTGCGCGCCACGGAACTGGTCCGCGAGAAGGCCCCGGGGCTGGCCGTTGACGGCGAGCTCCAGGCCGACAGCGCGATAATCGAGCGCGTCGCCAAGAAAAAGTGCCCGGACAGCCCCGTCGCCGGCCGGGCCAACGTGCTGGTCTTCCCGGACCTCGACGCCGGGAACATCGCCTACAAGCTCAGCCAGTACCTGGGGGGCGCGGCGGCCTACGGGCCTATACTACAAGGCTTTCGCAGGCCCTGCAGCGACCTCTCCCGGGGGGCGAGCGCGGATGACATCGTGGGAACCGCGGCCATCGTCGCGGCCGTTGCGGCGGGGGGGGAGTAGCGCAAAGTGTCAGCCAAGGTTCTGGTTCTCAACTGCGGGAGCTCTTCAATAAAGTACCGGCTCTACGCCATGCCTCAGGGCGAGGTGCTGGCCAAGGGGTTAATCGAGCGCATCGGTGACGAGGTCGGCGGGTACAAGTCCGTCAGCGGGGACAGCGAGCGCCGCGAGGAGCTGCCCATTCCCGACCATCACGCCGGGCTCAACGTGCTGGTGAACTGCCTGACCGGCGGCAATGGCCCTGTGGTCAAGGACCTGTCGGAGATCAAGGCCGTGGGCCATCGGGTGGTCCACGGCGGCGAGGCCTTCACCGGCTCGGTGATCGTCACCGAGGAGGTCGAAAAGACCATCGAGGAGTACTACGACCTCGCCCCTCTGCACAACCCCCCGAACCTGACCGGCATTCGCGCGGCTAAGGAGCTGCTGCCCGGCGCCGGCCAGGTGGCCTGCTTCGACACCGCGTTTCACACCACCATCCCGGAGCCGGCCTACCTCTACGCATTGCCCTACGAGGTCTACGAGAAGTACCGCGTGCGCCGCTACGGCTTCCACGGCACCAGCCACCGCTACGTGGCCCGCAGGTGCGCCGAGCTCCTCGGCCGGCACAAGTACGACCTGGACGCCATCACCTGCCACCTGGGCAACGGCTGCTCGATGGCCGCGATCCGGGACGGCCGCTCGGTGGACACCAGCATGGGCATGACCCCGCTGGAGGGCCTGGTCATGGGCACCCGCAGCGGGGACGTCGACCCGGGGATCATCTACTACCTGGCCGAGCAGGAGGAGTTCGAGGACTACGAGGCGATCAGCCGGCTGCTCAACAAGAAGAGCGGCCTGCTGGGCGTCTCGGGGGTCAGCAACGACATGCGCGCGGTGCTGGCCGCCGCCGGTGGGGGCAACGCGCGCGCGCGCCTGGCGGTGGACATCTTCGCCTACCGGGCCCGCAAGTACATCGGGGCCTACGCGGCGGTGCTGCCGAAGCTCGACGCGGTGATCTTCACCGGGGGGATCGGCGAGAACGCCGCGGCGGTTCGCGCCAGGGCGCTCGACGGCCTGGCAGCCAACCTGGGCATCGAGCTGGACGCGGAAAAGAACGCCGCGGCGGTGGGGGGCATCGAGGCCGACATCAGCGCCGAGGGCTCGTCGGTGCGGATAATGGTCATACCCACCGACGAGGAGAAAGCCATCGCCGCCGACACCTACCGGTTGACCGTCGCCGCGGAGTGAGAGGAAGGACGCGCTCATGGCTGACTACCGCCCCCTGACCGATGCGGAGGTGAAGCAGCTCGAAAGCCAGGGGTGCTGCTCGCCGGACTGGAGCCGGGTCCGGGGCGCCGACCCTTTCGACCCGGCGCGCCTGTGCGAGGCCGCGCTGAGCGGCGAGATCCGCCTGGGGAACCTGACCGGCGGCGTCAAGACCGGCCCGGTCGAGAAGGCCTGCGGGGTCTACCAGGCCGCGCTGCACGATGTCACGCTGGGCGACGGCTGCCTGGTCCGCAACGTCGGCGCGCATATCGCCAATTACGACGTCCAAGCCGGCGCGGTCATCGAGGACGTGGGCCTCATGGAGTGCGCGCCGGGCGGCACCTTCGGCTGCGGTGTCGAGGTCGAGGCCGTCAACGAGGCCGGCGGGCGCGGGGTCAGTCTCTATCCCGAGCTCAGTGCCCAGGTGGCTTACATGCTGGCCATGTACCGCGACCGGCCCAGGCTGGTCGGCGTGTTGGAAAAGATGATCGACGCGCGGGTCAAGGCGCTGGAGTCGGACCGCGGCCGGGTCGGCGCCGGCGCGCTGGTCCGCGGCGCGGGAACCATTCGCAACGTCAACATCGGCCCGGCCGCGCGCGTGGAGGGCGCCGCCCGGCTGGCCGACGGCACGATTCTCAGCGAGGAGGCCGCCCCGGCCCTGGTGGGGCAGGGGGTCAGCGCGCGGGAGTTCATCTTCGCGGAGGGCTCCAGCATCACCGGCGGCGCGGTGCTGGAGCGCTGCTTCGTGGGCCAGGGCAGCAGGATCGGGAAGCAGTTTTCCGGAGAAAACTGCCTGTTCTTCGCCAACTGCGAGGCCTTCCACGGCGAGGGCGCGGCGCTCTTCGCGGGGCCCTATACGGTGACCCATCACAAATCTACGCTGCTCATTGCCGCGCTGATGTCCTTCTACAACGCGGGCAGCGGCACTAATCAGAGCAACCACATGTACAAGCTCGGCCCGGTGCACCAGGGGGTCCTGGAGCGCGGCTCCAAGACCGGCAGCTTCAGCTACCTGTTATGGCCCTGCCGGCTGGGGCCCTTCACCGTGGTCATCGGCAAGAACACGGCCAACTTCGACCTGGGCGACCTGCCCTTCAGCTACGTGGACGCGCAGGGCTCCAGGAGCTACGCGACCCCGGCTTTCAACTTGTACACGGTGGGCACGGTGCGCGACGGCGCCAAGTGGCCGGCGCGGGACCGCCGGGAGGGCTCCGTCAAGCGCGATCTGATCAGCTTCCCGGTCTTCAGCCCTTTCACAGTAGAGCGGATGCTCCGCGGCGAGGCGCTGCTGTCGCGCCTGTCTAAAGAGACGCCCAAGTCCGTGGAGGCGGTCAACGTGGGCGGCGCCTGGGTTAAGCGCCTGCTGCTCAGAAACGGCGCCAAGTACTATCGCACGGCCATCGACGCCTACCTCGCCGAAAAGGTGCTGGCCCGCGCTGAGCCGGCCCTGGGAAAGGGACTGGTCGCCGTCCGCGAACGCCTGGCCGCCGCGCCCGACGCGGCCGCCGGCCGCGAGTGGGATGACGTCTCCGGCCTGCTGGTGGCCCGCGAGCGCTTCGAGAAGCTGCTGGCCGACGTCGAGGGCGGGAGGGTGTCCGACCTCGATGCCCTGAGCGCGCGCCTGGCCGAGTGCGGCGCGGCCTTCGAGGCCGACGAGTGGAGCTGGGTGACTTCGGTCTGGGAGGAGCGCTTTGGGGCCAGGCCCGCCGAGATGGACGGCGCGGCGCTGGCCGAGGCCGCGGACAGGCTGGCCGCCAACCGCGGCAAGGCCATCCGCATGGTGCTCTCCGACGCCAACAAGGAGTTCGCCGAGGGCGCCCGCATCGGCTTCGGCGCCGGGGGGGGCGAGGC
>CAZONU010000107.1:698-13389 GCA_964581145.1 uncultured Planctomycetia bacterium | reverse complement strand
CGGAAGGACGCGGCTGCCCTGTCTTTGATACCCGCCGCGATCTGAGCGCGTCTTGGTGCTCTTGGTGCCTTGGTGGTGAGAAAGAAACTTTTTTTCAGCGCGCGCAAAGCACTGGCGTTCAGTGACTCAGGTGCGTCCAAAGCTATGGGGTTTCGGGTCTGGGCCCGCCACGGCGGGTAAAGTTCAGGGCTTGCCCGCCGGTTGTCGGGCGGGCTTGCCCGCCAGCCGTTGGGCGGGACTGAACACCGAAAACTGAAAACTGCCTTGGTGCCTTGGTGTCTACTACTCTGCGAAGTGCCTGCTCCGCCGAAGTTGCTTCGGCTACGAAGGCCGGAAGCTCGCTACGTAGCACGAGTTGGTGGTTAGAAAGAAGGGTGGACCAATCTGCGGCATCTGCGAAATCTGCGGATAGTAACCCTCTGCGCCCTCTGCGGTGAAACCCCGTTCCCCGCGCGCGGATACTTTTTTTCCGGCGTCGCAAACCACTGGCGTTCAGGAACTCAGGCCCGTCCAGAACCGCAAGGGCCAAGCAAACGCGCCGCCCTGCCCTTGCCCTCCCCATCTGGCGCAGGAAGCGGCTTATTGACACTCGCGGCCGGGTAAGGTATGCTATATTACAGAGCCAAGGAGGGACAGCAGTGGCGATTGCGCCTCTGGCCATTAACAACCCCACGCTGGGGTTCCGCCTCGACCCCGGTGAGCCGGGCATGCTCCGCCGCGGCCGGGCCACCGAGGCCACGCTGCTGGTCACCGGCCAGGAGCACCGCAACCTGGTGCGCCTCAAGTCCGAGGCGCTGCGCGAGGGCCGGGTGATCATCCACGCGAGCAGCAAGTTCGGCCGGGCCTTCCAGGGACCCTTCCTGACCACCACCAGCGGTCTGACCACGGTGATCAGCCGCGCGCCGCGGCCCAGCGTCTTCGAGTCCGAGGCCGAGCGCGCGGCCGCCGGAGAGAATCAGCAGCCCGTCGAGCCCCGGGGCGCGGCGCTCGAACTCCCCCGGGACGAACAGGCGCCGGTCCCCGCCGCCGCGCCGGGTGGCGAGCGCCTCCTGGCCGACGAGGAGAACCGCCTGCGCGCCGAACTCCGCCGGCTGGAGTCCCCCGGGTTCGGCGAGCCCGCCGGGCCGTTGACCTTCGAAGGGGAGCCTCCTGAGCGCGCCGGAGACGATCCCCTGCGTCCCCTGGAGGATGCCGCCGCCCGGCGCGCCGATCGCGGGCGCGAGGGAGAGGCTCGCGATGTGGAGGGCGAACTGCGCCGGATTCAGTTCCGGCGCATGATGAGCGAGCTCGGCCTGGCCGCTTCGGCTTAGATTGTGAGCCCGCGTTGAGCACGGACCCCGACAAGCTGGCCATCGAAGGCGGCGAACCGGTCCGCAAAGACTACCTCCCCTACGGCCGCCACCACGTGACCGACGAGGACGTCGAAGCCGTGACCCGCGTCCTCCGCGGCAAGTGGCTGACCACCGGGCCGAACATAGATGAATTCGAGAAGGCGCTGGCCGCCAAGGTCGGCGCCTCGTCCGCCGCGGCGGTATCCAGCGGCACCGCCGCGCTGCACCTGGCCTATCTCGCCGCGGGCATCGGTCCCGGCGACGAAGTGATCACCACCCCCCTGACTTTCGCAGCCACCGCCAACGCGGCCCTGTACGCCGGCGCGAAACCGGTCTTCGCCGACGTGGACGAGGCCGCGCTCAACCTATCCCCCGCCGCCGCCGAGGCGGCCATCACCGGGAAGACCAGGGCCATCGTCCCCGTCCACTACTCCGGCAGAAGCTGCGAGATGGACGATTTTCGCGCGCTGTGCGACAGGCACAATCTCCTGCTCATCGAGGACGCCTCCCACGCGCTGGGGGCCGTCTACAAGGGCAAACCGGTCGGCTCGGGCCCGGCGGACTTCTCCACGTGGAGCTTCCACCCCGTGAAGCACGTCGCCGCCGGCGAGGGCGGCGCGGTGACCTCGCCCACTGATAACCCGAGAATCGAGATGGTCCGCCGGCTGCGCAACCACGGCATCAACCGCGACGCCCGGGACCGCTTCGGGCCGCAGGCCGGCTGGGCCTACGAGGTCAAGCATCTGGGCTTCAACTACCGCCTGACGGACATCGCCGCGGCGCTGGCGGTCAGCCAGCTTGAGCGCCTCGATGCGAACCTGGCCCGCCGGCGTGAGCTCGCCGCGCTCTACGGCGACAAGCTCTCGCGCTTCGAGGAGCTGCGCCTGCCGCCGGCCGACGACGCCGAGCACACCAGCGCCTGGCACCTGTACGTGGTCCGGCTGCGGCTGGAAATACTCTCCGCCGGCCGCAAGGGGGTCTTCGACGCCCTGCGCAGGGAGAACATCGGGGTCAACGTCCACTACATCCCCGTCCACCGGTTCGAGTTGTACCAGTCGAAGGGCTACGCGAAAGACATAACCCCCACGGCCGAAAAGGCTTATGAGGAACTGCTGACCCTGCCCCTTTTCGGGGTTATGACCGATGCGGACGCAACCGATGTAATAAGGGCGCTGGAGAAGGTGCTGGTCCGCTACAAGAAGTAAGTCACTGCCAGGGAAACGCATGCGCGTACTCCTCATCAACCCTCTGATTCGCGAGTGGGCCAAGCCCAACTGCGTGCCGCTGGGCCTGTGCTACATCGCCGCCTGCATGCAGCGCGAGGGCACCGAGGTAGAAATCTACGACATCAACGCCCTGCGGCCCTCCACCGACGAGATAGAGAGACACATCGCCGCGGCCGAGTACGACTGGGCCGGCATCGGCGGGATCATCACCACCTACCGCTACGTCAAGTGGCTGGTGGAGCTGCTCAAGGAAGCGCATCCCGACAAGCCCGTAGTTGTCGGCGGCGCGCTGGGCAGCTCGGTCACCGAGACGCTCCTGACCCGCACGCGGGCGGACATCGCCGCGCTGGGCGAGGGCGAGCGTACCGTCGTGGACCTGTGCCGGGCCCTGGAGTCCGGCGCGGACCTGGCGGGCGTCAGGGGCATCGCCTGCAAAGCGGACGGGGAAGTCCGCGTCAACGAGCGGCAGCCCATAATCGCCGACCTCGACACGCTGCCCATGCCCGCGCGCGAGCTGGTGCCCATGGACGTTTACGTGCGCAACCCGGTGGGCGCGCCCAACCGCAACAAGTGGGCCGACGGCACCGCCGCCGCGGAGATCCGCACCACTAACTTCATGGCCACCCGCGGATGTCCCTACAAGTGCATCTACTGCTACCACGACTTCCTGGGCTACAAGTACCGCACGCGCAGCCCGGCCGACGTGATCGCGGAGATGAAGACCGTCCACCGGACCTACGGAGTGGGCTACGTGCACTTCATCGACGACGAGTTCATGCTCAAGCGCCCCTTCGTGACGGGCTTCGTCGAGGAGATGCGCCGCTGGAACTCGGGCGTGACCTGGGGCTGCCAGGGGCGGGTCAATCTGGTCGACGAGGAGATCCTCACCGCCATGGCCGGCGCCGGCTGCGTGCACGTCAACTACGGCATCGAGTCCGGCTCCCAGAAGATGCTCGACCTCATGAAGAAACAGGTCACTGTGGAACAGGCCCTGCGCGCCCTGGAGTTGACCAGGAAGGTCTTCGGCGAGACGGACATCTCCCTGATGGTCGGCCTGCCCGGCGAGACCCCGGAGACCATTGCCGAAACCGTGGAATTCTGCAAGCGCGCGGACGTCGCCCCCCAGGTGATCTTCTTCGCCACCCCCTACCCCGGCACCGAGCTCTACGAGATGGCCCGCGAGGCGGGCCGCATCCCCGACGAGGAGAAGTACGTCCTGGGCCTGGCCGAGCAGGGCGAGAAGATCGCCTGCAACATGTCGGAGGTTCCCGACGAGGAGCTCCGCCGCCTGCGCGACGCGGCCATCGAGGAGCTCGGCGCCTGGAACAGGCAGCGCCACGCCGGCGACGGAGCCGCCTCGGTGCCCGGCGGGGGAGGGGAACAATGCGCGCCGCAGCGGTGATCCCCGCCCGGAAGGGCTCCAAGGGGCTGCCCGACAAGAACGCCCTGCGCGTCGCCGGCGTGCCCATGGTGGTCCGGGCCATCGGCGCGGTGCGCTCGGCGGGCCCGATGGTCGCCAAGATACTGGTTTCCACCGACAGCCCCCAGATCGCCCGCCTCTCGATGGAGGCCGGTGCAACCGTCGTAGAAAGGCCCAAGGAGTTGGCCGGCGACACCGCCGGGGTGGAGGGCGCCGCGCGCCACGCGCTGCACACCGTCTGGCCGGGGGGGGACGGCCCGGAACTCACCCTCATCGTCCAGCCCAACCTGCCGGTCTGGCAGCCGGGGATAGCCGGCAAAGTGCTCGCGCGCCTGGGCAGGGGCGACTGCACCGGCGCGGGCACCTGCCACATCGTCGACCAGCGCCCGGAGTGGATGAAGAGGCTTAACGCCGACGGCTGGGCCGCGCCCTTTCTGCCGGCCGAGAGCATCCCCATCCGGCGCCAGGACCTCCCCGAGTTGTACTACTTCGACGGCGCGATCCTGGGGGTGCGCACCGAAGTGCTCATGGCCAGCGAGGGCCGGCCGGTGAGCCATCTCTACTGGGCCGGCGACAGGATCGCCCCGGTGCCCCGGCCGGAGGTGTACGGCATGGAGGTCCACGCGCCAGAGGACATCGTCAAGGCCGAGATCGCCATCGCCTACCTGGAGAAGGTGGGCTACCCGCAGTAATGGCCGGGCATCGCGTGGCCGAGTTCCGATTCGCCCTGGGCCGTTCCGTGGGCATGGGCCATCTGCGCCGCTCGGAAGCTCTGGCAGTGGAATTGGCCGCGCGGGGCTGGGAAACCTACGGCACCTGCCACGGCGCCGGGCCCGGAGAAAAGCCGCTCAGGGGGATTTCCCTCTCCGAAGAGTTCCCCGTGTTCGAAGAGGCCGCCGGAATCCACCCCGACCTGGTGGTGGTGGACAGCTACCTGCTCACTCTTGGCGACAGAAAGGCCATCAAGGATAAAGAAAGCCGGCTGGTCTGCTTCCTGGACGCGCCGGCCGAGGACCCTGCCGACCTGGTGGTGGACGTCAATCTCGGCGCGGAAGCGGCCGCCTACGCGGCCGCAGGATGCCGCAGCAAAGTCCTGCTGGCCGGACCGGACTACTTCTGCGTCCGCCCCGCCCTCCTGCACCACGCCGCGCTGTCCCGCAAGCGGGACCGCTCGGGTCCGGTCGAGAACATCCTGCTCACCTTCGGCGGCAGCGACTGGCATCACCTGGCGGAAAGAACCCTGGAGGAGCTCTCCTGGGTCAGCCTGCGACTCAACGTGCGCCTGGTAGTCGGAGACCTCTCGCGTCAGCGGCCGGCTCTTGGGGCAGCCCTGCAGGCGCTGCCTTGCGCGGAGATGACGGCGACCGGGGCGGAGATCGCCGAGCATTTCACCTGGGCGGACATGGCCCTCAGCGCCGCGGGGCTCACCAAGTACGAGCTTGCGCTCTGCGGGGTGCCGGCAATAATCGTGGCCATCGCCGAGAACCAGGTGCCCAGCGCCAAGGAGTTCTCGCGTCGCAGGCTGGCCCGGTACCTGGGCCGGGCGGACGCGCTCCCCAAGGGGGCCCTGGCCCGCTCCCTGGAGGAGCTGCTCGCCGGGCCGGGAGAGCGCGCGGCGATGAGCGCGGCCGGCAAGCGCCTGGTCGACGGCCGCGGCGCGGCGCGCATAGCGGACGAGATAGAAAAGCTGATGGAGGGCACCGCTTGAAAACCATCAGGATAGGCCGCAAGAGGATCGGCCCGGGCGAGCCGGTATTCGTGATCGCCGAGGCCGGGGCCAACCACAACCGCTCGATGAAGACCGCGCGAGCGCTCATCGACGTTGCCGCCCGCGCGGGTGCCGACGCGGTCAAGTTCCAGACCTACCTGGCCGACAAGATGTACTCCAGGTACGCGCTGCCCCTGAGCTACCTCGAGAAGCGCAAACTGGTCGGCAAGGGCCGGTCCATCCACGCGCTGATCAAGAGCCTGGAGATGCCCCGCGAGTGGATCAAGCGCCTGGCCGGCTACTGCCGCAGGAAGAAGATCATCTTCCTGTCCACGCCCTTCGATGCCGAGGCCGTCGACCAGCTCTGCCGGGCGGGCATGCCGGCCGTCAAGCTGGCCAGCTTCGAGATCAACCACATCCCGCTCATCAAGCACGCCGCCTCGAAGAAGAGGCCGCTGCTGCTCTCCACGGGCATGGCCACGCTGGGGGACATCGAGATTGCCCTGAAGGCCGCCGCCTCAAAGGGCAACCGCAAGGTGGGCCTGTTCCACTGCGCCATCAACTACCCGCCGGAGTACAAGGACATCAACCTGCGGGCCATGGAGACCATGCGCCTGGCCTTCGACCTGCCGGTGGGCTTCAGCGACCACACTCGGGGGCTGACCGTTCCGGTGGCCGCCGCCGCCCTGGGCGCGCGGATGATCGAGAAGCACTTCACGCTGAGCCGCAAGCTCAAGGGGCCCGACCACTCCTTCGCCCTGGAACCGGGGGAGCTGGCCGCCATGGTCCGGGCCATCCGCGACACCGAGCAGGCACTGGGCACACCTGCCAAGCGGCGCATGGAATCCGAGGAGGAGAACTACCGGGGGATGCGCCGGGGCATGGTGGCCGCCTGCGCGATTCCTGCGGGCCGGCGCATCACGCGGAAGATGCTGGAGGTCAAGCGCCCCGGCTACGGCATCAGCCCCGTTGACATGAAGAAAGTCGTGGGCCGGCGCGCGCGGCGCGAGCTGCGCGAGGACGAGATCCTCACCTGGGAGATGCTGGACTAGATGGCGGAGAAGACCCGGGTGCTCTATCTCGGCCCGCCCGACCTGTCCGCGGACGAGCTGCGCGGCCTGCTGATCGTGCGCCTGCTCGAGGAGCTCGGCGCGGAAGTCGAGGTCGCCGGCGACAAGCTGCCCGCGAACCTGGGCGCCTTCGCGCTGGGCGTCTCCTACCGCTACTGGCACAAGGTGCCCGCCGGGGCCCTGGCCGAGCTGCCCGTCGCCAACCTGCACATGGGCTGCCTGCCCCACTGCCGCGGCTGCCACCCGCTCTTCTGGGCGGCGGCCGACGACGTGTCCATCGGCGCCACGCTGCACTGGATGTCCGCCGGGATCGACACCGGCCCGATCATCGCCCAGACCAGGGCCGAGTTCGCGCCGGAGGCCACCCTCCGCCAGGGCTACGCGGCGCTCGAAGGCCTGATGCTGGGCATGCTCCGCGCCTACTGGCCGGAGCTGCTGGCCCGCGCGCCCGGCCGCCCCCAGGAGGGGGAAGGCACCTTTCACCTGCGCAGCGAGCTGCCCGAGCTGCCCGACGGCTGGGACACCACCCTGGAGTGGGTCCGCGACTGGGGGCAGAAGAGGCGCGGGAAATGAGCGTCGTCCTGGTCGGGGGCGTGGAGTTCAGCCGGCGGTGCCTGGTGGGGCTGGCCGCGGATAAAGTCCCCATCGCCCTGGTCATCTGCTACGCGCGGGCTCTCGCGGATCGCTCCGGCTACGCCTCCATGGAAGAGGAGTGCCGGGAGTACGGCCTGGAGCGGCTGGAGGCCGAGGACATCAATTCGCCGGAAGTCGCCGAGGCCATCCGCGCTTCGGGCGGCACGCTGCTCCTGGTCACCGGCTGGTCGCAACTCTTGAAGAAGCCGCTCCTGGAACTCTGCGAGCTCGGCGCCGTGGGCATGCACCCCACCAGGCTCCCGGAGGGCCGGGGCCGGGCGCCCATCCCCTGGACGCTCATCAAAGGCCTGACCGAAAGCGCGCTGACCATCTTCTACCTGACCGAGGGCGTGGACGACGGCGACATCATAGACCAGGAGCCTTTCGCCATCGCGGACGATGACGACGCGGCCCGCCTGTACGACACAGTAGCCGGCTGCTACGAGAGGTTGGTACGCAGGGCTGTCCCAAGACTCCTGGATGGGACTGCCAAGCGCACTCCCCAGGACCATGCGCGGGCCACCCGCTGGCCGCGCAGGAGGCCCGAAGACGGCCGCATAGACTGGTTGAAGCCCGCACACGAGCTCTACAACTGGGTCCGGGGCCTGACCCGCCCCTACCCCGGGGCCTTCACCAGCTTGGCCGGCGAACGCGTCCATATCTGGCGCGCCAAGCTCCAAGAGAGCGGGGACTGGCCCGGCGGCCGGCCGGGAGAGATCGTCGGGCGCGACGCGCAGGCCGCGCTGGCCGCCTGTGGAGACGGGACGCTGCTGCGCCTGGAGCAGCTTTCATTTGGCGACGAGGAAGAGATCGACGCCGCCGAGGCGCTGGCCTCCGGCCGGATAGCCGTCGGCGACGTTTTCGGAGGGAAGTGAGATGCGCAACGTCCTGATAGTGGCCGCCCACCCAGACGACGAGGTGCTCGGCGCCGGCGGAGTCGCTGCGCGCCTGGCCGACGAGGGCGTGACGGTCCATATGCTCATCCTCGGCGAGGGGGCCACCAGCCGCGCCAGGACCCGCAAGGGCGGCAAGGCTCCTGCGGCGGTGAAGGCGTTGGAACGCGCCGCGCGCAAGGCCGCCAAGGCGCTGGGCGCCGGCCCGGTCAGCTTCGGCCGCCTGCCGGACAACCGCTTCGACTCCGTGGACCTCCTGGAGGTCGTCAAGATCGTGGAGAAAGAGGTCGGGCGCGCCGCGCCCCAGGCGGTCTTCACCCACTTCTGGGGCGACCTCAACGTCGACCACCGCCTGACCTTCGAGGCGGTCATGGCCGCCTGCCGGCCGCTGCCCGGCGCGGCGGTGCGCGAGATATACTCCTTCGAGGTGCCCAGCTCCACGGGCTGGGCCGGCCCGGGACCCGCGCGGGCCTTCGCGCCCACGGTCTACGTGGACGTCGGCCGGTACCTGCTCCGCAAGCTGGAGGCCTTGGCGGCCTACGCGTCGGAGCTGCGCCCCGCGCCCCACCCGCGCAGCCCCGAATCGGTGGAGGCCCAGGCCCGCTTCCGCGGGGCCGAGGCCGGCCTGGAGGCCGCCGAAGCCTTCGTGCTGGTCAGGGAGGTCAGGTAGGCTTCGCCTCGTCTCCGGGCGGCTTGCCCGCCGCGTTGACGTAACGCATGCGCAGCCCGGTGAGCAGCGAACGTATCTCGGACTCCTCGTCGGCCGTCAGGTTGCCCCGGGTCTTCTCCTCGAGGATGCCGATGAGGTCGATGTGGTAGCGCGCGGCGGGCAGGTCCACCTGGCGCTTGCCGCTGAGGGGGCTCTCCACCTCGCCGAGGTAAATCATCACCTGCGCGGCGAGCCCGCCCAGAAAGGTCATGAAGTCCGGCTCGGGCAGCGGGGGCCCGTCCCCCGCCCCGGCGGCGGTCTTCCCGTCGAACTCCTCTGCGAGGCGCTCCTTCTCCCGGCGGGCTTCATCTTTCCAGGAATCGTCGCTCTTCTTGTCGTCTGGCAAGGGCCTTCCTCCACCCCCCACTACGCATGCAGGATTATACCCCGCTCCCGGACGCCCGCAAGCGTTTTGCTATGTGTGGAAACCTCCGACGTTCGGGAATTACCGCGCCTTCGGGCGCGTTGATTCCAGAAGACGGTCCTGCTAGGAGCGGAGCGCCGATGGATGAGGTTTGCCCCACTGAATCGCTGCACAGGCAGCACTCCAGGCTGAACGCGGGCCTGGCCAGGATGTGGATATTGATGGACAATCTGGAACCCGGCGAGGATCACAAAAAGCCCCGGCTGCTTCGGGCCCTCGGCTTTCTGGAGAAAGAGGCCGCCCCGCACGCGGAGGCCGAGGACTGCTTCCTGTACCCCGAGGTCGGACGCATCATGAACTGCCACCGGGCCACCGCGACCATGAACATGGACCACAGGTTCATTTCCAGGTACATCCGCGAGCTCCGCGGCGAAATCGACACCGCCTTCGGCCCGGCGGGCGAGGGCCTCTGCGCCGCCGCCGTCACCAGGATCCGGGCCACCGCCCACCGGCTGGGCGGCCTGCTCCGCGCCCATTTAGCGAAGGAGGAGGAGCTTTACCTCCCGCTGCTCGACCGGAACATGACCGCCGAGGAGATCCGACGGCGGGTCACCGACCCCATGGGCGCGATGGTCACCGGCGGGGCCGGCGCCGGCAGTGCCGGCCGCGCAAATTCCTCTTGATTCGGCAAAGCCTCCCGGGTAAACACTGAATTGCAGCTCTCCTGAGGGGAGACGATTCTTGAGCGACGCCGAGGGCAACCAGGCATCCAGCGAGCCGGTGGGCGGGACGTCCGAGTACGCCCAGCCGGTCTTCGAGAAGATAGTGCGCCAGGCGGTGGCCGGCGTCCAGGGGCTGCGCCTGGAGCCGCTGGAGGGAGGCTCTCTTCCCAGGTTCCTGTACCGCCCGCGACGGGTGGGAGTCAGGAAGTCCGAGGACCGGCTGACGGTCACCGTCCCCGTTCAGGTGGAGTACGGCCGGCGCATCCCCGAGATGGCCGGCGAGGCCCAGCGGGCCATATCCGCCGAGATACACCGGATCACCGGCGAGGAGGCGCTTATAAACCTCCGCATCCGCGGCCTCTACGTTGTGGACCGAGGAAGCTGCCGATGAGCGCCGAGGCCTCCCAGGACGCCGGCCATATCCCCCAGGGCACCTGGTCGATAGACGAGTCCCAGATCGGCGAGATCGCCCGCCGCGAGGTCCGCGACGTCCCCGGAGTGGTGGGGGTCACCGAGGCCGGGCCGATGGACCGCCTCTCCGGACAGGTCGGCCTGCTGCGCCGCATCCTGCCGCGCGGGCCGGCGGCCATCCACGGCGGGCAGGTGCACCTCAAGCTCAGCTTCATCGCCGAGTACGGCCGGGTGCTGCCCGACCTGGTCGAGGAGGTCCGCGAGCGCGCCGCGCGAGCCGTCGAGGGCATGACCGGCTACCGGGTGGCGGCGGTGGACGTCACCGTGGCCGACCTGCACGTCCCCGGCGACCCGCTGCCCACCCGCGAGCCGGGCACCGAGGCCGGGCGCGGCGGCGGGCGAGTCGACTTCTAGACGCCCGCCCATGCCTTCCCATAGAAGCCTTGCGCCGACCGCCACCGGGCGGGCGCCCTCCCGGCTGGTCCGCTGGGCCACCTGGGAGATGATCCTGGCGGTGGCCCTGGTCGCGGTCGCCTGGGTGGGAGCGCTCTACCTGCCCAAGCTGCTGCACGCCGACCGGCCGGGCCGCTGGTTCCTGTCCTCGCTGATTCTCAACGCGATGTTCGCCGGTGTGCCGCTCTGCCTGCTGGCTTTCAAGCACAAGCAGCCGGTGCTGGGCACGCTGGTGCCCACGGACCGGGCGGTAACCGACTTCGGCTGGGGCCTGGAGATCGCCCTGATAGTCGGGGCCCTGAACGTGCTGGCCATGAAGCGCGCCTTGCCTGACCTGGAGGCCATGGCCGGCGCGTCCTCTGGCACACCGACCGCCTACCCCTGGTACTACCTGGGCGCCTACAAGATCGCCAGCATGCGCGAGTTGGTACTCTTCGTCTTCGGCTGGGGGATCTTCCCGCCGATCGCCGAGGAGATCTTCTTCCGGGGATTCCTCTTCGCAGCGCTGCGCCGCCGCCTGCGGGCCGGTTTCGCGATTCCCCTATCGGCGCTGGCCTTCTCGCTGATACACTACCCGCACCTCGAGCCCATGGTGGCCACGCTGGTCCTGGGGCTGGTGGTGGCCACGGTGTACGAGTACTCCGGCTCGCTGCTCTCCCCGATCATGGCCCACATGGGGCTGAACCTGTCCTTCGTGCTCTTCATGGCCATGGGCGGCGAGTTGGCCGACACCGTCCCCAAGTGGATACTCATCACCGGCGCGGCGGTATTCGCGGTGCACTTCTTCGTGTCCAGCAGGTATCTGTTCAGGAAGGCGCGTTAGCTTCGGAGCGTAACCGTTATCGACCCACCAGCAGCCGGTCGGCGCAGACCGGCTGCAAGCAACCGATCTTGCGAATCATCTCCACGGTCTTTTCGACGTCGTACTCCACCCGGTGGAAGTGGACGGTGTCCCCGTCCTGCTCGACGTAGCAGGCCCGCTTGTCGCCGTCGCGGGGCTGGCCCACCGAGCCGTCGTTGACCAGGTACTTCCCCCCCGGCTCCAGGCGGAAGCCGTCGGGCACGTCGGCGGGCCGGAGCCACTGGAAGTCCGGGGTCACTATCCCCGGTCGGTGGCTGTGGCCCACGACGCAGAGGCGCTCGAACTTCTCGAATATCTCGATGATCTTCCGGCCCGGCCCGTAGGCCACGTCGCTCTCCAGGACGTACTCGCTGAGCCGGTTGCGCGGGGAGGCGTGCACGCAGAGCAGTCCCTCGTCCCCGGCGCCGTCGGGCAGGTCGCGCAGGAAGTCCCAGGCCTCGCAGCCGGGGCCGGGCTTGAGCAGGCACTTCTCGCCCATCACCTGCCGGCTGCAGTAGATGGCCTCGCTGGCCACGGGATTGAAGCCCAGCGGCTGGTTGAGCAGCGCCCAGTCGTGGTTGCCCATGACGCACTTCTCGCAGCGCCCGGCGACCATCTCGATGCAGCGCTCCGGGTCCGGGCCGTAGCCCACCAGGTCCCCGCCGCACCAGACCTCCTCGATGCCGCGGCCGCGGATGTCCTCGAAGACCGCCTCCAGCGCGGGGCTGTTGCCGTGGATGTCGGAGATATAGGCGCGGCGCACGCTATTGCCCGCCGTCGGGCGGGGCCGCGCCTGCCTCCGCGCCTGCCTCCTTGATGAGCTCCTTCATGGACTCGGCCGCCGTCTCGATTTCCGCCAGGCGCTCGGAGAAGTCCTCGGGGAGTCCCGTGTAGCACGCGGAGATGATCT
>CAZONU010000107.1:0-688 GCA_964581145.1 uncultured Planctomycetia bacterium | reverse complement strand
GCGCTGCGCCAGCCACTGGGCCCGCCCGGCGATCACCGCCAGGGGATTGTTGAGGTCATGGCAGAGCTCGCGGACCTTGCGGGCGCCCGCAGGGCCGGCCGGGGCCGGCCGCGGCGGCGCCTCTCCCGAGAGCAGCCGGCCCAGCGCTTCGCCCACCCGCTCGCGGGACAGCGGCCTGGCCAGGACCTCGGCGGCAAGCGCGCCTGGGGCGGCGGCCGCTTGGCCCTCCGGGCCCAGCACCGCCAGGATGGGCATCCAGTGCCCCGGCGTCTCGCTGCGGATGCGCTCGACCAGCGCCGCCCCGCCGGGCGGGGGCAGATCCAGGTCCACCACTGCGGCGCCGACCTCGCCGCCGGTCACCAGCTGCATGGCCTCGATGGGGTCGGGGCTGAGCAGGCTCTGGTGTCCGCCGTGGGCGAGCTCCACGGCGGCCAGGCGGCGCAGCTCCCCGTCGACGCTGGCTACCAGAACGGTGGTCATTTCAGTCGATCCCCGAACCTACCTGGGAGGCTCCACCGGGTCGAGCCAGGGCATCATCTTGCGGAGCTTGCGGCCCACGCGCTCAACGGTGATGTCCCGCTCGGCGCGGCGCTTGGCCAGCAGCTTCCTGGCCCCGCCGCCGGCCTCCCGCATCCATTTCCTGGCGAACTTGCCGTTCTTGATCTCGGAGAGCACCTTGCGCATCTCC
>CAZONU010000106.1:8827-13480 GCA_964581145.1 uncultured Planctomycetia bacterium | reverse complement strand
GTATCAAACTCAAACGACTCTACCCGCAGATTCAAACGTGACGGAACACTAGCCGGCCACCTCGCTGAGCGCCTTCTCCAGCGTCGAGGCCGCCTGGTCGGCCTGGTCGGCGGTGATGGTCAGCGGCGGCTGCAGGCGGATGACGTTGGCCAGCGGCCCCCCGCGGCCGACCAGCACGCCGTTCTCGCGGCAGAGGTCGCGGACCTTCTTGGCCTCGTCGGGCGCGGGCTCCTTGCTGGCCTTGTCCCTGACCAGCTCCACGCCGATCATCAGCCCCCTGCCGCGCACGTCCCCGACCAGCTTGTTGTCCTTTGCGAACCTACCCAGCCGGCCGATGAGCTCCTCGCCGCGGGCCGCGGAGTTCTCGGGTAGCTTCTCCTTCTGCATGACCGCGATGTTGGCCATGGCCGCCGCGCAGGATACCGGGCTGCCCCCGAAGGTGGAGAGGTGATCTCCCGGGCTGAAGGCCCCGGCCACGTCCTCGCGGGCGATGAAGGCCCCCAGCGGGAAGCCGCTGGCGATGCCCTTGGCCAGGCACATGATCTCCGGCTCGACGCCGTAGTGCTCGATGGCGAACATCTTGCCGGTGCGCCCGAAGCCGCTCTGGACCTCGTCGCAGATGAACAGCGCCCCGTCGTTCCTGACTATCTCGCAGGCGATCTTGAAGTAGTCCGGCGGCGGGACCACGATGCCGCCCTCGCCCATCACCGGCTCGGCGATGAAAGCGGCCACGTCGCCGGAGGTCTGGTACTTGAAGACGTAGTCGACGAACTCCGCGCAGGCCGTGCCGCACTTGGGGTACTCGAGCTTCAGCGGGCAGCGGTAGCAGTTGGGCGCAGGGGTGAAGGCGATGCCCGAAAGGTACGGACCGGAACCCTTCTTGCGGCCGCGGTTCCCGGTGATGGACAGCGTCCCCGCGGTCCGGCCGTGAAAACTCTGGGTCAGGCAGACCACCTCCTTGCGCTTGACGAACTGCTTGGCCAGGCGCAGGGCGCCCTCGACAGCCTCCGCGCCGGAATTCCCGAAGAAGCTCTTCCGGAGCTTGCCGGGGGTGATCTCCGCCAGCACTTCCGCCAGCTCGCCGGCGCGCGGCGAGTAGTAGACGTAGGTGCAGCAGTGGACCAGCTCGTCGATCTGCTTCTTGGCGGCGGCGACCACTTCCGGGTGGCCGTGTCCGGCGTTGGTCACGGAGATGCCGCAGAAGCAGTCCAGGTATTCGGTGCCGTCGGCGTCCTTCATGACGCAGCCCGAGGCGCCGGCCACCTCCACCGGCTCGAAGCCGGCGACCATTCCGGTTATGAGGTACTTGTCGTAAAGCTCCTTGGTCTTCATGCGCTTCTCCTCCCGTGGATCCTCTCCGAGGTCAGATTATCGATATCCGCGCGCGGGCCTCAAGCCGGTTTTCGTGGCGCTAAGTCGGTCCGCAGAAGTTCTGAGGCCGAAGCTGCGCCCCCGGCCTGGGGGGCTCCCGGGCTGTCCCCAACGCCTGCCCGGCCGCCCCGGCCCCCTGCCTTTCTTATGAAGGGGGCCGGGGCTCTCCTTTCAAGTAGAGGGCGGCCTCCGGCGGCCATGCCAACCGGCGTGAGGACTCCGTTGGCGCGCGGTCTCAGCCGGCCGGGAGCACGAGGGCGCGGCAGCGCCGAAGAGAAACAGCAGGGGGCCTCCCTCTACTTGAGAGGGAGGGAGGCCCCCTGCGCCCCGCCTCCGGCCCTCCGGGACATGCGCACTCCTTGAGAACTTCTGCGGCCCCGCTTAGAACCGCACCCTGACCCGCCGCCCGCGGCGCGAGCTCTCCATGGCCGCGAAGACCATGGCCAGCGACTTGATGTTGTCGGCGCACTCGGTCTGGGGGCGCCTGCCGGTGCGCAGGAACCTGAGCATCTCGCGGAGCCCGCCGTGGAAGCCAAGCGCTTTCATCCTGGGCACCGGTATCTTAATTGCGCGCGTCTTGCGGCCGGAAAGGACCTCTCCCCGGGGCGCCTTCTCCGCTTCGTAGAGCAGGCTGCCCCGCTCGCCGATGACCCGCCAGTCGCCGTTCCAGGCGGTGGGGAAGCCGTCCGCGCACCACGAGCCGCGGTAGGTGAAGACGATCCCTTTGGTCATCTCGAAGATGCAGACCGCGGAGGCGTCCCCGCGGTACCAGGAGCCGGCGGGGTTATACTCCCTGGCGTAGACCGCCAGAGGGTCGGCGCCGGTGAAGAAGCGGGCCAGGTCGAAGTGGTGGATGGCCATGTCCAGCACCAGGGGGCTGGCCATCCTGTCGCGGAAGCCGCCGAAGCGCGGGGCCAGGTAGAAGTCGCAGTTGAGCGTGGAGAGCCGGCCGAGCCGGCCGGCCGCCGCGCGGCGCAGCGCCTCGTGGTTCGGGTTCCAGCGCCGGGACTGTCCCACCATGTAGAGCTTCCGCGTCGCCTTCGCGGTGCGGACCATCCGGCGAGCCTCGGCCATGCTTGTCGCCATGGGCTTCTCGCCGATCACGTGGCAGCCGGCGCGCAGCGCCGTCGAGGTTACTTTGCAGTGCGCCGCGGGCACGGTTAGGTCCAGGACGAAGTCCGGCCGCGCGCGGCGCAGCGCCTTGCGGAGATCCCCGGAAACCTCGGCTTCCAACTCGTACTCCTGCACCCGCCGGCGGGCGGCGGCGAGGTCCAGGTCGACCACCGCGGCGACCTCGACCTTCTCCTTGATGAGCGGCGGGAACCACGCCCCGGAGATGCTCCCGGCGCCGACCACCACCGCGCGGAACCCGGCCATCGCCAGTCCCTCCCTCAATCGTTCCCGATGGGCGCCCCGCCGGGGGGCGCGAAGTCCACGGTGGGGGCCACCGGCCGGCCGGCGCGCTTGCCCCAGCAGTAGCGCCCGCGATAGACCTGCGCGCCGCGGTCACGGCGAATGGCTTCATCATCGGCGTCGCGGAGGGCCGCCTGCCACTTGCGCATGCGCACCCCGATGCCCCCACGCAGCATTTCATCGGCGGGGTCGTCCTTGTGGCGCCTGGGGGTGAGCGGCGTCCAGGCGTAGTCCGCGCCGGCGTACAGGCCGATCATCTTCTCGGGCAGGTCGTTGTCCTCCCAGTGGCAGACCGTGATCCCCAAGACGTTGGGCTCCCCGCGCCCGCCCTGGCACCACAGGCGGGTGGCCCCGAAGTCGCCGCCGAAGCACACCGAGCTCATCCCCCCGCCCATCATCAGCGGGGTCTTGCCGCGCCCGGCGTACTTGCGGAGCTTGCCCCTGATGTTGGGCGCGTGCCGCCGCGCGTAGTTCCAGGGCTCGATGACCACCTTCCTGGCGATCCTCTCCGGCAGCGGCCGGCCGCCGTGGTCGGCCCAGAGGTGCATGGTGATCTTCCGTCCGTGCTTGCGCCCGGCGCGCTGGAGAATGTCGTAAAGCCTCTCCACCAAGCCCGTCGGGCTGTACTTCTTGCGTTCTGACTTGGGTACGCTGGGAAGAAGCGCCCACTGGGCCTCGTCCAGGCCCACGTGTACCGCGCATTCTTTTTCGAGAACGGGCACCAGCTCGTCGAAGACGCGCTCGAAGAGCGCGAAGGTCTCTTCGCCCATGCCGAAGCTCATCCCCCCCCACATGCCCGGCCCGCCGAAGAGCTCCGGGCAGTGATAGATTACGCTCTGGGCGTGGCCCCAGCACTCGAACTCCGGCAATATGGCCACGTGACGGCCGCGCGCGTACTTCACCAGCTCGCCGAGCTGCCGGAGGGTGACCGCCTCGGGGTTCTCTCTGCCGAGAGGGAGCTTCCGGAAGCGCAGGCCGCAGAGCTGGTCGTCGTTGAGGTGCAGGTGCAGGGTGTTCATCTTCAGCCGCGCCAGGATTCTGACGACACGTTTCAAGAGCGGCATCGTGTAAGTGGCCCGGCCCATGTCCACCATGAAGCTGCGGACCCGGTACTCGGGCCAGTCGGTTATCTTCACCGCCGGCAGCGCGGCCGGATCGCCCAGCACCAGGAGCTGCAATAAGGTCTGAGTTCCATAGTAAAGCCCGGCCCCGTCGGCGGCGGTGACCCGCGCGCCTTTCTCGCTCAACTCCAGGCGGTAGCCTTCGCGCCGCGCCGCGCCCTTTTTCAGCGTTAGCTTAATTGCGAAAGAGGCCCGCGCCGGGACGGAGACTCCGGCCAGCGCGCGGAGGTCCTTCTTGAGCAGCGCAGCGGTCCTGGCGGCCCTGCCCGGCGCGACTATCCTGACTCTCTTGGGCTTCGCGAAGCGGGCCTTGGCGAGCTTAACCTTCTGCGGGCAGGGCACCAGGAAGTCGAGCGCCATCATGAATTCCTTTCTCGTTCCGCGGCGTTCCCGTTCGCGGCGGATGTTACCGGCGGCGCCGGGCGGAATCGAGGGCAAAAGCCGGCCGCCCGCCCGACTGAAATCCGCTGGAATGGAGGCCATAAGCTGCTAGAATCGAGAAGTCCTGTCGGGATTCCTCAGGGGAGGGGCATGGCGCAAACCCGCCGCACCAAGATCGTCGCCACCACCGGTCCGGCGACGCGCGGCGCCCGGCGCCTGGCCGAGCTGGTCAGGGCCGGGGCCGACTGCCTGCGCTTCAACTTCTCGCACGGGACCCGGGAAGAGCACGTCGTGGCCATGCGCGCCGCGCGCGCCGCGGCCCGCCGCGCCGGCCGGCAGGTGGCGCTGCTCGCCGACCTCTGCGGCC
>CAZONU010000106.1:5501-8817 GCA_964581145.1 uncultured Planctomycetia bacterium | reverse complement strand
GCCCCAAGATGCGCACCGGGAGCGCCCCGCCCGGCGGCGTGCGCCTCAAGAAGGGCTCGCGCCTGGAGATCGTGCCCGGCCGGGCCGAGAGCACCCCCGGGCGCATCGCGGTGAGCTATCCCCGGCTGGCGCGCGACGTCCGCAAGGGCCAGCGCGTGCTCCTGGCCGACGGGCGCATCGAGCTGGTCGTCGAGGGCGTTCGCGGCGGGCGGGTCCTCGCCCGGGTGCGCACTGGCGGGCTTCTCGGCGGGAAGAAGGGCGTCAACCTGCCCGGCGCGCGGTTCTCGACCGGCGCGCTGACCGCCAGGGACCGCCGCGACCTGGCCGCCGCCGCTGCCGGCCGGCCCGACTACGTGGCGCTCAGTTTCGTGCGCTCGCCCAAGGACTTGGCCGCCTGCCGGCGGGCCATGAAGCGCGCGGGGCTCGCGGACGCGAGGCTTATTGCCAAGATCGAGAAGCCCGAGGCCCTGGAGTGCATTGACGCGGTCATCGAGAAGTGCGATGGGATCATGGTGGCCCGCGGCGACCTGGGCGTAGAGATGCGCCCCGAAGAGGTCCCCGCCGCCCAGCGGCTCCTGGTGGAGAAGGCCGCGCGGCGCGACAGGATTTGCATCGTGGCCACCGAGATGTTCGAGTCCATGGTGATGAGCCCCCGGCCGACCCGCGCGGAGGTCTCCGACGTGGCCGGCGCGGTGCGCGAGGGCGCCGACGCGGTGATGCTTTCGGCCGAGACCAGCATCGGCCGCCACCCGGTCGAGGCCGTCCGGGCCATGAGCCGGGTCCTGGCCGCGACGGAGCGCAGCCTGGCCGGCTCCGGGAAGCTGGCGGTCCCGGCCTCCTTCGAGACCGGCGGCGGAATGAGCGACGTGCTCTCGGTGGGCGCGCGGCTGATCGGCCGCCGGGCCGGCGGCGCCGTCTTCGTGGCCGCCACCGAGAGCGGCCGCACCGCGCTGTACCTCTCCAAGAGCCGCCCGGGCTCCCCGATTCTGGGGGTGAGCCCCTCGGAGCGGGCCCTGGCGCGCATGGCCCTCTACTGGGGGGTGCTGCCGGTGGCCAGCCGGCGGTACAAGCGCCACCATCACCTGATCCGCGCCGCGGAGCGCGCCGCGGTGAAGTTCGCCGACGCGCGCCGGGGACAGTACGTCGTGATACTTTCGGGCACGCCGCTGGGGGTCAGCGGCAACACCAACACGCTGCACCTCAGGCGGGTGGGGGAATGATACCCGTGGCCGACGCGCGCAAGAGGCTGGGCGCCGCGGGCGAGCAGGCCGCCTGCAAGCTGCTGCGCAAGTCCGGCTACCGCATCCTGGAGCGCAACTACCGCACCCGCTGGGGCGAGCTCGACGCGGTGGCCTTCGAGGACGGCGAGCTGGTCTTCGTGGAAGTGCGCTCGCGGAGCTCCGACGAGTTCGGTTCCGGGGCGGAGTCGGTGGGGCCCGCCAAGCGGCGCCAGCTGGTCAAGATGGCCCAGCTGTACCTCGCCGAGAAGAACGTCGGCGAGGACCGCCCCTGCCGCTTCGACGTGGTCGAGATGGAGGCGCTGCCGGACGGGAAGTGGAACGGAAACGTGATCCGAAACGCCTTCGACGCATCCTGAGGAGAGAGAGGGCTTGCTGGTAGACAGCCACTGTCACCTGGACTCCCCGGAGTTCGACGAGGACCGCGCCGAGGTCCTGGAGCGGGCCCGGGCCGCCGGGGTGGGCCTGATGCTCACCGCCGGCTCGGACCTGGAGTCCAGCGAGGGCGCCGTGGTGCTGGCCGACCACCAGCCGGACATCTACGCCGCGGTGGGCATCAGCCCCCACGCCGCCGCCGAGTACACCGGCGACTGGGTCGGCGAGCTGCGCCGCATGGCCGCGAGCAGCGACAAGGTGGTGGCCATCGGCGAGACCGGCCTGGACTTCTACCGCAGCGACGCGCCGCGGGATATCCAGGAGGCGGTCTTCATCGAGCAGGTCAAGCTGGCCTGGGAGCTGGACCTGGCGGTCGTCGTCCACTGCCGCCAGGCCGACGAGCGCGTGCTCCAGATCCTCCAGGACCACGCCGGGAGCGGCCAGCTCCGGGTGATCATGCACTGCTTCAGCGGCGACGAGTACCTGGCCCGCGGCGTCCTGGCCATGGGCTACTACATCTCCTTCGCGGCCACCCTGACCTACCCCAAGGCCCGGCCCACCCGCCGCGCCGCGGAGCTGGCCCCCGACGACCGCATCCTGATAGAGACCGACTCCCCCTACCTGCCGCCCCAGTCGTCCCGCGGGGAGCGCTGCGAGCCGGCCATGATCGGCGAGACCGCGGAGAAGCTGGCCGCGGTGCGCAAGGCCTCGCGCCGGGACATCGAGCGCATCACCGAGCGCAACTTCCGCCTGGCCTTCGCCCTGCCCATCAGCAAGAAGGACGCGCTGTTCTACCCCATGCGCGAGAAGCTCTACGTCAACCTGACCAACCGCTGCCCCAACAAGTGCGGCTTCTGCCCGCGCAGCCGCGGGCAGTACCTGATCTCCGGCCACGACTTGCAGCTTTACCGCGAGGCCCCCGCCGGGGAGTACGTGGAGACCCTGAAGACCTACAGCGGCTTCGACGAACTGGTCTTCTGCGGCTCGGGCGAGCCCAGCGTGCGCCTGGACGAACTCAAGGAGGTCGCCAAGGCCGCGCGGAAGAAGGGCTTCAAGAAGATACGCCTGGACACCAACGGGCTGGGCTCGCTGATCAACGGCCGGAAGATCGCCCCGGACCTGGCCGGCCTGATCGACGAGGTCTGGGTGAGCATGAACGCGCCGGACGCCAAGGTCTACGCGCGGCTGTGCAAGAGCTCCTTCGGGGACAGGGCCTACGGGGCTATTTTGGAGTTCGCCCGGGACTGCAAGGCCGCGGGGGTCAAGGTGGTGCTCACCGCGGTCAACGTGCCCGGCGTGGACATCGAGGGCTGCCTCAAGGCCGCCAAGCGCCTGGGCCTGGAGTTCCGCTCCAGGAAGTACAAGAAGCTGGGCTGATCGCTTTCAGGAAATCGGGACGTGGCCTTCACCCACAAGGACGTGCACTCCGGCACCAGGTGGTGTCTGGTCTTCGGGTCCTACGAGGGCGTCGAGCGCTTCGCCGTCGGGGAGCTGCAGAGAAACGTGCAGCGCTGCCTGCCCTACGTCGTGGAGGCCCGCGGCGGAGCGGACGAGCCGCTGCGCGCGGGAAAGCACCTGGTCCTGGTCGGCACGCGCGGGAACAGCCCCGGCATCGCCGAGCTGATCGACCGGGAGCTGATCGCCGCGCCGCCGGGAGAGGGAGGCTACACCATCGCCGGCCTGCCGTCCCCCTGGAGCGACGG
>CAZONU010000106.1:2586-5491 GCA_964581145.1 uncultured Planctomycetia bacterium | reverse complement strand
GGCCGCGCGGATAACCTCCGACGACCCCGGCGAGGCGCGCCGCGCCCTCGACGGCATGGAGAGCTTCGAGATCAGCGAGCGCCCGCTGATCGCGGGCCGCGGCATCTGGACCTGGGGCTACGTGGTCTACGACTACCGGCGCTTCCTGGACAACATGGCCCGCCTGAAGATGAACACCCTGATCCTCTGGAACGACTGCCCGCCGGTCAACGCCCGCGAGGTGGTCGCCCACGCCCACTCGCGGGGCGTGAAGGTGATCTTCGGCTTCCACTGGGGCTGGGGCGTCGAGGGCCTGGACTTGGCCAGCGCCGAGCACCGCGCGCGCACCCGCGAGGAGGTGCTCCGCAGCTGGCGGGAGGACTACCGCGACCTGGGCGCCGACGGCGTCTACTTCCAGACCGCCACCGAGCACGACAAACTGGAAATCGGCGGCCGGTCGGTGGCCGCGCTGGCCCGCGACTGGGCGGGCGACATCGCCGGGGCGCTCCTCAAAGAGGAACCCGGCCTCTACATCCAGTTCGGCCTCCACGCCATGAGCATCCTGGACAACTACGGAGACCTCGCCGGGCTGGATCCGCGTGTCTCCATCGTCTGGGAGGACGCCGGGGCCATTCCCTACTCCTACGACCCGGTGCCCGCCTACGACGAGCCCGGCTTCGCCAAGCCCCTGGAGCTGGGCACCGCCGAGAAAACCCTGGAGTACTCCCGCAAGCTGGCCGCGCTCCGCGAGGGCGCCGAGTTCGCCATGGTGGCCAAGGGCTGGACCAAGCTGCGCTGGGGCGTGGAGTTCGAGCACCACGGCCCCTTCGTCCTCGGCGAGCGCGACCGCGCCTGGATCCGCCGGCGCCTGGCCGGGCGCCGGGCGCGCTGGGACGAGGTCAACGGTCTGTGGAGGCGCCACTACCCGCTGGCCGCGCGCTTTTATCGAGAGATCCTGGACTGTTCTCCGGCGGGGATGACCGTCACCGGCCTGGTCGAGGACGGCATGTTCGAGGAGGCCATCCAGCCCAGCGTGGCCCTATTCGCGGAGACCCTTTGGAACCCGCGCCGCGCGGAGGGGGAGATACTGAAGCTGGCCGGGAGCCCCTACTACCGGGTGCCGCGCTGAGCCCGGCTACCTGCTTTTCTTCTTCTTGACTTCGCCGCCCCGCCAGGCGGCCTCGGCGAACTTCTCGATGTCCAGAACCCGCGCGCCGCGGACGGCGAAGACCAGGCCCGCCGGCTGGCCGGGCTTCTCCGCGCCCTTCTTGCCCCGGCCGCCGGCCCTGGCGGCCTCGGCGCGCCAGCGGGCGAACTCCGCGGCCCACAGCTCGGCGGCCCGGCCGGAGGAGCCGCACCAGCCGGCGGCCGGGTAGCCCCGGGAGAGCAGGAAGCGGGCGCTTTTGGCGATGCACTCGCGCCCGGCCGGGTCGGAGCGCCCCAGGCGGACCAGCACGGTCAGCTTCCCGCGCAGCGCGGGATCGATGAGCTCGGCCGCCGCCGCGGGGGAGTCCTCAGGGAGGGGCAGCCCCCCGCAGGGGTTGAGCAGGTCGGCCCATATGAAGCTGCGGGCCTGCGGCGCGCCCAGGCTCAGGGCCGCGCAGAGCTCGCGCAGGCGGTCGGCCACCAGCCGGCCGTTCTTGAAGCGCGTTCCGGCGGTGCGCTTGTCGGTGCGCATCCGCGCGGGCAGCCGGCCGCCGAGGCCCACCCCGCCCACCGGCCCGGCGGCGGCCAGGTGGGCCAGCTGCTTCCTGAAGACCTCCAGGGCCTCGGCCGAGCGCGGGCAGGCGCCGGGCGCGTTGCCGGGCGGCGGCAGGGCGTTGTAGCTGAGCAGCACCCGGCCGCCGTCGGGTATCGCCCCGCGGGGCGCGCGGCGCAGCCAGCTTCGCGGAGCTTTCTTCGGGTCGGCGCCCAGGCGGGGAGCGGGGGTGCTTATCTCGTAATCGCGCCCGGCGCGGTAGGCCTTCCCGCCGGCGGAGGTGACCTCCACCGGCGCGCCCGCGGCGGGCACCGCGTTGCGGGCGGCCAGGTAGCTGCGCTCGGTGCCGCGCAGGTAGTGGCTCTCGCCCCGGTGCCAGACCATCTCCACGCTGGCGGGGCTCTTCTCGGCCAGCGTCGGCGCGGCGCCCAGCGCGTCCAGGAAAGGCACCAGCCCCAGGCCCAGCGAGCCGGCCAGTCCGGCCAAGTCGCGGGCGTCGGCGCGGGTCCTGCCCTCGGGCAGGCCCCAGAAGCCGCCGCCGGTGACCACCATGTGGCTCAGGCGGTACGCGCCCAGCCGCTCTATGAGCCCGCGGTCGGACTGGGCCAGGCGGCCGTCGAAGTCCATCTCCGCGGCGCGCAGCGGGTACGCCGGCCAGTCCTCGACGCGGCAGGAGAACATCTCCGGCTCGGGCCCGTCGGCGCTCAGCCAGGTCAGCGTCGAGGCCGCGGCCAGGAAGCCCTCCGGCGAGCGCGCCGCGACGATCAGCGCCTTGGCGCTCACCGCGACCGCGTAGGCGCCGGGACGGTCCGGGACGGTGACCGCGCGCCCGGCCAGCCACTTGGCCTCCGCCTTGCGCGAGGCGTCCAGCAGGAACACCGACCCGGGCTCGACCCCGCGCTTCAGGATTTCCGCGAAGCTCCGCCCCCGGTGGTCGAAGGCCCGGCCCGAGCGCCAGAACTGCCAGAAGGCCGCCGGCCGGGACATGCCCTCGCCGACCAGGCCGGTGAACTGGCGGACCAGCCCGGCGTCGGCCTTGCCGCGGCTGGTCACCAGCGGGCGGCGCCCCTTGGGGCGGAAGTTGTCGGCGGCGGCGCCGGGGTTCAGGTGCCGGGGGGCGGGCACGACCCGCGGCGAGACCACCCGGAGCTCGTCGAGCTCCACGGCCGCCGGGCCGTCCAGGCGCACCGACAGGCGCAGGCGGCCCGCGCCGCGCAGGGCAAAGTT
>CAZONU010000106.1:0-2576 GCA_964581145.1 uncultured Planctomycetia bacterium | reverse complement strand
GCCGCGCAGGGCGAAGTTGACCCGCAGCGGCCGCCAGTCGGGGCCCAGGTCGGCCCCGGAGAGCTGGCGGGCGGCCACCCGCGCCTCGCCGCCGGCCTTCTCCAGCGCGGCGACCTCCAGCCGGACCCGGCCCCTCTCGCCGAGGCCGCCGCGGGCCAGGAGCTCCAGGGTGTAGTTGGCGCCGGCCTTGGCGGCCAGCTCCAGGCTGGCCCTGCGCCCCGCCCCGCGCGCGGCCGAGAGCCGCCCGCAGCGGCCACGGCCGCCGCCCAGCGTCGAGCCGGTGACGCTCTGCCCGGCCAGCGCGGTCTCCGGATGCCCGGCGGCGCGCACCGCCACGCCGGCCCGGCCGGCGGTCACCTCGCCGCGCACCCGCACCGCCAGGCGGTAGCGCTGGCCCTTCTTAAGAGACAACACCTGTTGCCCGGCCGCGCTTCCCGGCTTGGGCAGCTCGGCGCGCAGCGAGAACTTCCCGGCGAAGGCCGCGCCCGGCGCGCGCCGCGCCCCGCCGGAGAGCTTCCAGCCGGCCGGGACCGCGGCTTTGCCCGCGGCGGCGACCTCGAACCCGGGATTGGCCAGCGAGCGCCGCTCGGGGACGGGGGGCTTGCGGCGCCTCAACCGGTGGAGTTCCAGGCCGTCGAAGTCCAGGCGCCCGGCGCCCTTGATGAAGAGCTCGACGACCACCTCCCCGGAGGCCGGGACCAGGAACTCCAGCTCGCGCCGCTCCCACTCGGAGCTGCCGGCCTCCTGGGGCTCGGCGGGGGCCAGCTTCCAGCCCTTCCAGGGGTCCTTCCCCTCGAAGCTGCATCCGGAAGGGGCGGGCGGCTCGCCGGCGCGCGCGGCGGTGAGCAGCAGCGCCAGGAGGGCGGGCAGGAGTCGCGCGCGCATGGCCCCGTTACCTCAATCTACCGGGTAGCTCCCGAACTCGCGGCCGGCCTCGAGCATGGCCGCGTAGTTGGCGACCGGCACGTAGTCGGCCACCGAGTTGCCGGTGCCCAGGCACCAGCCGCCGCCGGGGGCGCAGTCGCGGATCATCCCGCGGGTGTACCCGCGGACCTCCTCAGTGGAAAGCCGGCAGATCTTGTCGACGTCCAGGCCCCCGCACATGGCCAGCCGGTCGCCCCAGCGGCGCTTGGCCTCGGCCACCGGCATGATCACGTCCTCGAAGGAGTGCTTGGCGTCCCAGCCGCAGGCGATGATGTCCTCCATGACCTCGGCGAGATTCCCGCAGGCGTGGAGCACCGCGATCTTGCCCTGGGCGTGGATGACCTCGACGATCCTCTTCTGCCAGGGGAAGACGTACTTGCGCATCAGGTCGGGGGGCAGCATGGTCTGGGTCTTGAAGCCCATGTCGTCGCCCAGGTTGATGAACTCGGTGTTCTCGAACCCGGCCAGGCGGGTGAAGATATCCACCAGGGTGGTGCCGATCTTCGTGAATATCTCGTCGACCAGCTTCAAGTCGTCGGCCAGCGCGTAGGAGAGGGGCTCGTAGCCCATCAGCCACATGACGTTCTCGAGCACGCCGCCGGGGCCCAGGGGCTTCATCTTCATGCCCTCGGGCAGCGCCTCCAGCGCCGCCTCTATCGGCAGGAAGTGCTCGTCGCGGACCGCCGGCCACTCGTAGGCCTCGAAGGCCGCGCGGTCGGGAATGGTGTTCACCTCGGTGTTGACGTAGATACGCCCGTCCTCGGAGGCGGAGCGCTCCTTTCTCGGAAAGGCAAAGAGCGTACTGTCGCCCAGGTAGTCGTAGCCGGCCTTGATGTGAAACTCGGCCAGGGCCTCGGCGCGCTGCCGGGCCCCTTCCGGGTCGGAGGCGCGCCCCGGGAACTCCCGGCCGATCACCGCCTCCATTATGGGCTGGTTGGCGAAGAGCTCGAAGAAGGGCACCCGGTCGGGCTCGCCCTCCAGGCGCAGGCACCTGGCCAAGCGGTTCCAGTCCGGCGAGGGCTTGAAGCTGAGCTCCACTCCGGGCATGAGCGTCTCCTTAAGCAGCTGGCCCGACGCGCGCGATTATCGCCCCGGGCCTCCGGCCCTTCAAGGGCGGTAACGGCCGCCGCGCCGCCCCTCAGGGCACGATGCTGCCGAGGAGCACCGCGCGCTCCGCGCCGGTGGCTCCGGGCAGGTTGGCCGGCCGGCCGGAGACGGTCTCGTTGGCCAGCACCGCGTGGGCGATGGCCTCCTTGGCGTCGGAGGGCAGGCCGAACTCGTCGGAGGGCAGGAGCGAGGTGCCCTCGGGCAGCTCGTGGGTGACCAGCTCCATGAGCAGCTTGTTGCGCACCCCGCCGCCGGAGGCCACCACCTCGTGGAGCGGGCCCCGGGGGAGCACGAAGGCCTTGACCGCGTCGCCGATGGTCCGTGCGGTCAGGGCGGTGACCGTGGCCAGTATGTCGCTCTCCGCCAGGCCCAGGCGGCGGCCCTTGCCCAGCACGGTGGTCGCGAAGCGCGAGCCGAACTCCTCGCGCCCGGTGGAGCGCGGCGGCTGGCGGCGGAAGAAGGGGTGGCGCAGGAGCTCATCGAGAAGCTCACCCGAGACCCGCCCCTCCGAGGCCATGCGCCCCTCGGGGTCGAAGCCGCGCTCC
>CAZONU010000105.1:0-13497 GCA_964581145.1 uncultured Planctomycetia bacterium | reverse complement strand
TGTGGCGTTTCTGTATGACCTATTGGGCGCCAGCCAGGAGCACTCCATCAAGCCCAAGAAGTTCTCGCAGACCGACATCGACGAGGTGATCATCGGCCACACCAACGAGCCGGAGTACCGCAAGCTCCAGAACAACGAGCTGATGGAGGCCTTCCGGGACCGCACCCTCAAGATCGACGTGCCCTACAACACCCGCCTGGACGACGAGGTCAAGATCTACCGCCGGGACTTCTCCGGCGAGAAGATCAAGAAGCACGTGGCCCCGCACACCCTGGAGGTGGCCTCCATGTGGGCGGTGCTGACCCGCCTGGAGGAGCCCAAGAACGCGCAGCTCACCCTCATGCAGAAGCTCAAGCTGTACAACGGCCGGACCCTGCCGGGCTTCACCGAGGACAACATCAAGGACCTCAAGGCCGAGGCCCCCCGCGAGGGCATGGTGGGCATCAGCCCCCGCTACATCCAGGACAAGATTTCGAACGCCCTGGTCTCCGACGCCGGCGAGGGCTGCGTCAACCCCTTCATGGTCATGAACGAGCTGGAGTCGGGCCTGGACCACCACTCGCTGATAACCAGCGAGGACCAGAAGCGCAGCTTCCGCGAGCTGCTGGCCATGGTCAAGGAGGAGTACGAGGACATCGTCAAGAACGAGGTCCAGCGGGCCATCTGCGCCGACGAGGAGGCCATAGCCAAGCTCTGCGCCAACTACATCGACAACATCAAGGCCTACACCCAGAAGGAGAAGGTCCGCAACCGCTACACCGGCCAGCAGGAGGAGCCCGACGAGCGCCTGATGCGCTCGGTCGAGGAGAAGATCGAGATCAACGAGAGCCGCAAGGACGACTTCCGCAAGGAGATCATGAACTACATCGGCGCGCTGGCGCTGGAGGGCAAGACCTTCGACTACCGCACCAACGACCGGCTCAGGAAGGCCCTGGAGCTCAAACTCTTCGAGGACCAGAAGGACTCCATCAAGCTCTCCTCGCTGGTCTCCAGCGTGGTCGACAAGGACACCCAGGAGAAGATCGACATCGTCAAGAGCCGCCTGGTCCGCAACTACGGCTACTGCGAAGTCTGCGCCACCGACGTCTTGAGCTACGTGGCCAGCATCTTCGCGCGCGGGGACACCGCGGAGTAGCGGCCTTGGCCGAAAACCGCCGGGAGCGGGCGGCGCCGGCCGCGGAGCGGGACGACGCCCTGTACTACGCGCTCCGGCGCTGCCTGCGCCCGGCCTGCCGCAGGAGGGACGAGCTGGAAGTCCACGAGATGGCCCCGGGAGCCGGGCCGCCCAACGCCGAACGCCTGCTGCCCCTCTGCGCGGCGTGCCACGCGCGGGCCCGGCGCGGGGAGTTCTCGCTTCCCGAGCTCCAGCGCTGGAAGCTCAGCACCATGGATTACTACGAGAACGTGGGGGCAGAGTAGGACCGCATGGCCACTTCAATGGCCGGGAAGCTTCGCTGGGGGTTCATCCAGCCGCTTTTCGTCTGGGCGTTTGTCGTCTGCTGCGTTGCTGCCCCCGCGGCTGAGCCGGACAAGGACGGGGACGCCAAGCAAAAGGCCGAGGTCAAGCGCCTAGTGGCGTTCATCGAGAAAAGGGACAGCGGCAAGCGAATCGAGTCCATCAGGGCGCTGGCCAATATGGGCGAAGCGGCCTGGCCGGGCGTCTATACGATCATGCTGTGCCTGGATGATAAGGACCTTCTGGTGCGCGGGGAGGCCGAGAAGGCCGTGCGCAAGATGGGGCCCCTGGCGATCCTTTGCGTCATCAGTGACCTCAATGGTCTGGATGCTCCAAGCTGCCCGACTCATAGCACGTTGAAGGTGCTTGGAAAGCAAGCCGTGCCTCTGCTGCTGAAAGAGATCGAGAAATCGCTCAAGCCCGGCAAGCGCGGCATGCCCCGGTGGATACCGAACGGCGCCCTGCGCGCGCTGATGCTGCTCGAGGAGAAGGCCGGGCCCGCGGAGAAGGACCTCTTCAAGCTCATCATCGAGGACCAACGGATCGCCGGGACACTGCTGGAGATTGGGGCGGACCCCGAGAAGGTAGTCGGCAAGTTGGCCGAGGGCCTGGGGAGCAAGGCGCGGGCCGACCGCTGGGTGGCCGCCTCGGCGCTGGGGCGCCTGTGTCACGGTGCTGAGTGCGAGGTTACCCCGTTGGCCGACGCCCTCAGGAAGGAGGCCGTGCCCGCGCTGGCCAAGGTCCTGGGCGACAAGGACAAGGATGTCGTTTGCGCGGCGGCCCGCGCTCTCGAGGAGTTCGGCATCGGCTCGGCGCCGGCCGTGCCCGCACTGATCAGGGCTTTGAGGCACAAGGGCGCGAAGGTGCGCGCCGGCGTTGCGCGGGCGTTGGGCGAGATCGGGCCGAAGGCGGACAAGTCCGTCTCGGCCCTCGTTGATTCCCTCAGAGACCGGGACGAGCAGGTCCGGCAGGAGGCCGCCAGGGCGCTGGGACTGATGGGGCCGTGGGCAAAAGCCGCGGAACCGGCCCTTATCGGGTTGCTCAAGGACAAGGATTACAGCGCCCGCAAGGAGGCCGTTGGCGCGCTGGGACGCATAGGCCCCTCGGCCAAGGCCGGGATCCCGGCCCTGCTCCGGACGCTGGCCAATGACCGGGACTGGCAGGTGCGCAGAAGCGCGGTCGGAGCTTTGTTCGGGACGGGTATCGATCCTGCCGTCGCGGTGCCCGCGCTGATGAAGGCCATGAAAGGCGGTCCCGATGGGGTCCGCAGTGAGGTGGTCTGGGCGTTGAAGTTCCTCGGGCCCGCCGCGAAAAAGGCGGTGCCCCTTATCATAGAGAAAGGCCTCCAGGGCAATTCCAGAGGGCTACAGGAGTCCTCCGCGAGCGCGCTGGGCACGCTCGGCCGGGGAGTCAAGGGGGTCGCCGCCGCCCTGGGCAGGGCCCTCCACGATAAGGAGGCCTACGTGCGGGTCAGCGCCGCCGAGGCGCTCTGCACGCTGGGAGCCGACGCCCGCGCGGCTCTGCCGGACCTCATCAAGGCCCTGGACGACAAGAGCCTGTCCGCCGGGGACGTGCGTTGCGCGGCGGCCAGGGCCCTTGGCAACCTCGGGCCGGCGGCCGCGGAGGCCAAGCCGAACCTCGAAAGGCTGCTCAAGTCCAAGCAGCCGGGCGCGCGCCTCGCGGCCGCCGCGGCGCTCTGCCGGATAGCCCCCAAAACCATGACGGAGAACCTGGCGCGAGTCCTGAAGGTCGCCGGGGACGAGAAGCACCGCTATCGGGGCGTGGCGTTCGAGCTCCTGCCCCGGACCGGCGCGCCCGCCGACAAGGTCGTGCCGGTGCTGGTGGGCGCACTGAACGGCAAGGGATGGCGCAAGCGCGACGCCGTCCTGGCGCTCGGCCGCATGGGGGCCGCCGCTGAGAAGGCCGTGCCGCACCTCAAGCGGATAGTCGAGGGGCCGCCGTGCTACCTGAGTGTTGAGGGCGCCAGCGCTCTTTACCGTATTCAGCCCCGCGAGAAGGACTTGGTGGTGCGCGCGTTGACCAGGGCTCTGCAAATGAGGGGAGATTGCTGCGGTCTGCGGAGAAAAGCCGCGGAGGAACTGGGCAGGATGGGGCCAGCGGCCAAGGCCGCCGAGAAGCTTCTCGAGGACCGCATGAGGAACGACTGTTACCTGGTGCGCGGCGGTGCCCGGGATGCGCTCAGCGATATCCGGAGCGCCGCGCCGAAGAAGAAAGGCGGGGCCGGGAAGTGATCACCCGCATTCAGCGCGACCACGGCCGCTTCCAGGAGATCGTCCGCGGGCACATCCGCCGGGACCTGCGCAAGTACATCACCAGCGGCGAGCTGATCGGCAAGCAGGGCAAGGACCTGGTCTCGATCCCCCTGCCCCAGGTCGAGATTCCCCGCTTCCGGTTCGGGAGCAACGAGGGCGGGGTGGGCCAGGGCGAGGGCGAGCCCGGCGAGGAGCTGGGCGGCGAGCCCCAGCCCGGCGAGGGCCCCGGCGCCGGCGAGATGCCCGGCGAGCACATCCTGGAGGTGGAGCTGACCCTCGAGGAGCTCGCCCAGATACTCGGCGAGGAGCTGGAGCTTCCAAATATAGAGCCGCGCGGCCGGCGGGTGGTGGCCTCGGTCAAGGACCGCTACACCAACGTCCGCCACGTGGGGCCGGAGTCGCTGCGGCACTTCAAGCGCACCTACATCCGGGCGCTGCGGCGCGCGCTGGCCTCCGGGGACTACAACCCCGACGACCCCATGGTGGTCCCCGTTCGCGAGGACAAGATGTACCGCTCCTGGCAGACCACCGAGGTCCCCGAGTCCAACGCGGTGATCATCTACATGATGGACGTGTCCGGCTCCATGGGCGACGAGCAGAAAGACATCGTCCGCACCGAGGCCTTCTGGATCGACACCTGGCTCAAGAAGCAGTACAAGAAGGTGCTCACCCGCTACATCATCCACGACGCCGCCGCGCGCGTCGTCGACGCCGACACTTTCTACAGAACGAGAGAGTCCGGGGGCACCGCGATCAGCTCGGCCTACCGCGCCGGGCGGGAGCTCATTGCCAAGGACTATTCGCCCAGCGACTGGAACATCTACCTCTTCCACTTCTCCGACGGCGACAACTTGATGTCCGACAACGAGACCGCGCTGGAGCTCTTGCGCGACGACCTGGTGCCCGTGGCCAACCTCTTCTGCTACGGGCAGGTCAAGAGCCTCTACGGCTCCGGCGAGTTCAAGAGCGCCATCGACGAGAACCTGGAGGGCGAGAACGTCATCACCGCGGAGATAAACTCCCGCGAGGAGATCCTGGACTGCATCAAGGCCTTTTTGGGGAAGGGGAAGTAGGCGGTGAACCTTCCCAGCCAGCTGGACCTCGAACGCGAGCGCATCCGCGGGTTCGCGGCCGACTGCGGCCTGGAGCCCTTCGAGACCATCTTCGAGGTGGTCGAGCTCGACCAGCTCAACATGATCGCCGCCTACGAGGGCTTCCCCACCCGCTACCCGCACTGGCGCTTCGGCATGGAGTACGAGAGCCTCAAGAAGAGCCACACCTACGGCCTGGGCAAGATCTACGAGCTGGTCATCAATAACGATCCCTGCTACGCGTACCTGCTCAAGAGCAATCCGCTGGTCGACCAGAAGCTGGTCATCTGCCACGTCTACGGCCACTCCGACTTCTTCCGCAACAACTTCTGGTTCGCGAACACCAACCGGCACATGATCGACGAGATGGCCAACCACGGCGCGCGGGTGCGCTCCTACGTGCGGCGCTTCGGCCGCGAGCGCGTCGAGGAGTTCCTGGACTGCTGCATGAGCCTGGGCAACCTCATCGACCGGCACGCGCCCTTCATCCGCCGGCGGGAGGAGAGCCCCGAGTCGCTCGGACAGCCCGAGGAGCCCCGCAAGCCCGAGGTCCGGCGGCTCAAGAGCAAGGACTACATGGAGGCCTACGTCAACCCGCCGGAGTACCTCGAAAAGCAGAAGAAGACCCAGGAGGAGAAGCTCGAGCGCGAGAAGGCCTTCCCCGCCGAGCCGGAGGCCGACGCGCTGCTCTTCCTGCTGGAGAACGCCCCGCTGGAGCGCTGGCAGCGGGACGTCCTGTCCGTGGCCCGCGAGGAGGCCTACTACTTCCTGCCCCAGGCCATGACCAAGATAATGAACGAGGGCTGGGCCGCCTACTGGCACTCCCGGCTGATGACCGAGCGCGCCGCGGGCCCGGCGGAGATCGTCGACTACGCCGAGCACCACTCCGGCACCGTGGCCATGCAGCCCGGCCGCATCAACCCCTACAAGCTGGGGCTGGAGCTCTTCCGGGACATCGAGGACCGCTGGAACAAGGGCCGCTTCGGGCCGGAGTACGAGGCCTGCGACGACGAGGCCGAGCGCCGCAGCTGGGACAAGGGCACCGGCGCGGGCCGCGAGAAGCTCTTCGAGGTCCGGCGGGTCTACAACGACATCACCTTCATCGACGAGTTCCTGACCCCCGAGTTCTGCCGCGACCAGAAGCTCTTCTCGTTCGTCTACGACGGGCGCGCCGAGGCCTACAAGGTCGAGAGCCGGGCCTTCAGGAAGATCAGGCGGCGCCTGCTGGCCCAGCTGACCAACTGCCACCAGCCCATAATCCGGGCCATCGACGGCAACTACGCCAACCGCGGGGAGCTCTACCTCGCGCACCAGTACGACGGGGTCGAGCTGGACCTGGACAAGGCCCGGGACACGCTGGTCAACCTCCACAAGGCCTGGAAGCGCCCGGTGCACATCGAGACCGTGGCCGGCGATAAGGGCCGGGTGCTCTCCTTCGACGGCCAGGAGCACAAGCAGGTCGAGCGCAAGCTGGAGGATACCGAGAAACGCCAGGTCGAAGAGGACGAGGGGGACTAGGTGGCCGCTCCCAGGATCATCGCCATCTCTTCGAGCCCCCGGCGGGGGGGCAACTCGGAGACCATGCTGGATGCCGCCGCCGAGGGGGCGCGCGACCTTGCCGGCGCGGCCGTCGAGAAGGTCGCGCTCCGCGACCTGGGCTTCAAGCCCTGCCTCAACTGCGGGGGGTGTTCGGCGACCGGGCGCTGCGTCCTCAACGATGAATATCGCGAGCTCAACGAGAAGATCCGCGGCGCCGACCGGCTGATCCTGGCCGCGCCCATCTACTTCGGCTCAGTGTGCGCGCAGATGAAGTGCCTGGTCGACCGCGGCCAGCCCTTCTGGGCCGAGAAGTACCTGCTCAAGCGGAAGCCCGAGCCGCGCGCGCTCGAACGCCGGGCCCTGTTCGTTTCATGCGGCGGCTTCAAGAAGGGCGACAAGTTCCTGGCCAACGCCGAGCAGATAATCAAGGTCTACCTGCTCTGCCAGGATATCAGCTACGCGGGTGCGGTCTTTGAGGCGGACGTCGACGAGAAGGGCGCCGTCCGGAATCACCCCGAGGCCCTGGAACGCTGCCGGGCCGCGGGGGTCGAACTGGGAGCGCCCTGAAGGTTTCTTTTGCAGTCGGCGTGGGACGCATGGTGGGACTCCGAACTTCCAGAATTCGTCCGCTTTGCTTACAGCACTGCCGTACAACCGGTTAGAAATCTTCGTACGCCTACGAGGCGTGGGACATATGGGATTTTATAGCTGACAAAGGCCGCGCGTCGGGGTAGTCTAAAGAGACAGGTGCGAGAGATTCGGACAGCAAGGGAGGGGCGCGTGGCAGTATCGGTTACCAAGATCAGCGCGCGGGCCGGCGTGGGACGCTCGACGGCCTACCGGGTCTTGAGCGACGACCAGCGGGTCAGCCCCGAGGCCCGGGCCAAGGTCATGCGCGCGATCGGCGAGCTGGGCTATCCCCGATTGCGTCCGCGCGGCCGGCGCCGCAACGGCCTGGTGCTCTGGCTGCCGGGACTGGCCGGCTCGCTGGCCGGGCCCTACGTGGTCGAGGTGGTCGACGCCCTGGAGGCCGCGGTCGGCCGGGTTCATCGCGGCCTGCGGGTCATCTCCCAGACGCTGCCCGACTCGCCCGAGGACGTTCCCCTGGACCTCCTCCGCGAGAACATTGCCGGCATCCTCACGGTGGCCTTCTACTCCAACCGGCACCTGGCGGTGCTGGCCCGGCGCTGGCCGGTGGTCAGCCTGCTCTCCTCGCGGCAGGTGCCCGGGGTGGTCTCCATCGGCCCGGACTACGCGGGCGCGGCGCGGCTGGCCGTGGAGCACCTGGCCGCGGTGGGCCACCGGCGGATCGCGCTGGTGACCGGCGAGCCGCGGGAGCGGAACTTCTCCCGGCTGTTTCTGGACGGCTACTCCGGCGCGATGGTCAAGGCCGGAATAGGGGCCTCGCCGGAGCTGGTCCACTCCAGCGGCGGGAACGTCGGCAAGGGGCCGGCCCTGCTGGCCGATCCGCCCGGGCAGCGCGCCGCGCGCGAGCTCCTGGGCGGGACGGAGCGGCCCACGGCGATCATCGCCCGGCACGACTCGCTGCTGGGCATCATCAAGGCCCTCGGCGAGATGGGCCTGCGCGTCCCCGAGGACGTTTCAATAGTGGGCTGCGGGGCCGACGGCCTGGGCGAAGCCTTCAGCCCGCGGCTGACGGTGGCCGGCTTCTCGGCGGCGGACATGGCCTCCCTGGGCCTGGAGGCCATCAAGGCGGTGCCCGAGCAGGGCGCGCGGGTGCTGGTGGCGGTCGAGCTTCACGAGGGTGATTCGGTCCGGAGAACAGGGTAGCGGGAGGTCGGCGATGCTGCGCAAATATGTACTGGCGTTGGTCCTGAGCGCGTTTGTGCCCGCGGGGCTTGCAGCCCGCGGCGCGGAGACGGATGCCGGGAAGATACTCAAGGCCGCGGGCCTGCGGGCCGGGGTCTGCGTCCACCTGGGCGTCACCGACGGCAAGCTCACCGCGGAGCTGTCGGGCGGCGGGAAGCTGCTCGTTCATGGGTTGGCGCTCGACGCCGCGAGCGTAGAGAAGGCCCGCAAGCATATTGGCGCGCAGGGGCTTTACGGGAAAGTGTCGGTCGAGCGCAGCAGCCTCAAGAAGCTGGCCTATGCGGACAACCTGGTCAACTTGATTGTGGCCGAGGACCTGCCGGCGTTGGTCGGCAAGGGCCTGCCGCTGAAGGAGATCGCACGGGTCCTTACGCCGGGGGGCGCGCTGTGCTTCAAGTCCGGGGCGGATGCCGGCAAGCTGAAAGCCGCCGGCTTCGGCGACGTGAAGAGCTCCGGCGGCTGGAAGCTGGCGCGCAAGCTGCTTCCGGAAGGGATGGACGGCTGGCCGCAGTTCGACTACGGCCCGGAGGGGACTACCGTCTCGAAGGACACCCTGGCCGGCCCGGGCACCAGCCTGCGTTGGCGCATCCCCATGTACTCGCGGCATGGCGTGGACGTGTTCAGGGCCTGGGTGTCGGCCGGCGGCCGGATGTTCTACTGCCGCCGGAAGCTGCTGCCCGACGGCTATCGCGTGCGCATGTTCCTGGTGGCCCGCGACGCCTACAACGGCCAGCTTCTCTGGCAGAAACCGGTCAAGTGGATGATCGGCTCCAAGTACGGCGACCGCAACGTGGTGGCCACGAAGGACCGGCTCTACCTTCCGCTGGAGCCCAAGGGACCCATCGTGGCCCTGGACGCGGCCACCGGCGAGCTGCTCCAGACCTACAAGGGCACCGGGCGGCCAGATTACCTGATGTTGCTCAACGGCAAGCTGATCATGGGCAACTGGCGCAGCATCTGGGCGATCGACGTCAAGAGCGGCAAGGAACTCTGGAAGCTCCCCAAGATCGGCGGTCCGTTCGTCTTCGCCGAGGGACAACTGCTGCTCGGCGCCGTCTACGCCCCCCCCGGGTCCCGGAAGATCGTCAGCCTGAATCCGGCCAGCGGCAAGGTCAACTGGGAGGTGCGCGGCGGCGGGGTGAATCAATACAACGGCCCCTTCTACTACAAGGGCACGCTGGTGCTGGTCCAGTCCGTCCGCGGCAAGGCCCGTGGGTACGGGTTGACAGTCGAAGGCTACTCGGCTAGGGACGGAAAGAAGTTGTGGGGCGGTATTCCTGAGAGCGGCTCGATCCTCAGGCGCGGCGGGTGCTACATGGGCGAGGTCTTCGGCGCGCAGGGGCTGGTCTGGATCCACGCGGTAGTGAAGAAGGACGCGGAGAAGAAGAACACCGGCAAGCGGCCCAGCGCCTGGCTCGGCGTGGACCCCAAGACCGGCGAGATCAAGAAGCGCTACGACGACGCCACCAGCGACCCGGACGTATCCAAGATGCTCTTCAAAGGCACTCACCGCTGCAACCGCGGCCGGGCCACCGAGCGCGGGTACCTCTTCGGGACTTTCGAGTTCTTCGAGTGGAAGACCGGCAAGTACCACGCGTCGAGCGCCACGCGCTCGCACTGCGGCATCGGCACCGGGATATTGCCGGCCAATGGCCTGATCTATGCCCCTCCGCCCACTTGCGTTTGCCGCAACTTCATGCAGCGCGGAGGCTTCAGCGCCTTTGCACAGCGCCCCGGCGGGGTCAAGGAGGACGCCGCCGGCCGCCTGGTGAGGGGGCCCGGGTCGGGCGCTGGAGGCGGCGCCGCGAACCCCGCTGACTGGCCTTGCTACCGCAAGAACCCGGCGCGCCTGGGGGCCACCGACGCGAAGATTGCCGCCAACGTGGCGCAGCTTTGGGAGAAGAAGCTTGGCCGCGGCCTCACCGCGCCGGTGATTGCCGGCGGCCGGGTCCTGGTGGCCTCGGAGGTGGACCACCGGGTCACCGCGCTGGACGCGAAGGACGGAAAGCTGCTCTGGAGCTTCACCGCCGGAGGGCGCATCGACTCGCCGCCGACCGTCGCCGGCGGGCTTGCGATCTTCGGCTGCCGCGACGGCTGGGTTTACTGCCTGAGCGCCGCGACGGGTAAGCTTGCCTGGAGGTATCGAGTCGCGCCAATAGAGGAGCGCGTGATGGTCGACGGCCAGATGGAGTCGCCCTGGCCGGTGCACGGCAGCGTGCTGGTGATCGGCGGGACGGCCTACGCCGCCGCCGGGTGGCACACCTCGCTTGACGGCGGGGTGACGCTCTCGGCACTGAAAGCCGGCAGTGGCGCGCTGGTCTGGAAGAAGCGCCTTGAGAAACTGCCCGGAGGGCTGCGCTATGCCAACTTCCCGGTGGCCTTGCTGGGCAGCGATGGCAAGTTCCTGTACATGGGACGCTCCTCCTTCGACCTCAAGAGCGGCGAGAAGGGCAGCTCCCGGGGACGGCCGCGGGCGATGAACTTCGGCCTTTCGGGATTTCGGGACAGCGACTGGTCGCAGTTCAGCAACGCCAAGGGGCGGTTGCGCTGGAACGATGGTCGCGTCTACGGAGAGCTGTTGAGTTCCGGGAAGGAACTTACCTGCGGCGTCGCGGTCGGCTTTCGGGGGGACGACGGCCCCCTGGTCGGCGTGGGCGCCTACAAGCTCTTTGGCAAGAAGGGCAAGACCGGCAGCGGCTGGAGCGTTTCCGTGCCGCTGGTTCCGCGGGCCATGGTCCTTGCCGGCAACACCTTCTTCGTTGCCGGGCAGCCCGACCCGGAGATTGCCGAGCTCAAGGGAGTGAAGGATCGCCGCCGGAAGCTCAAGCTCGGCGCCGACTTCATGGAGAAGAAAGGGATGCCCACCGGCGGCGAGCTGTGGGCCTGCTCGGCGGCCGACGGGAAAAAGCTGCATGCCGTCAAGCTGCCCGCTCCGCCGGTCTTCGATGGTATGGCGGCCGCGGGCGGCAAGCTGTACCTCACAACCCGAGACGGCAAGTTGCGCTGCTTCGGCAAGAAGTAGTCGCTCAGATGGCGGAGGATGCAGCGGTCAAGAGACTGCCTCTGTCCATCTGCGTCATCCTGGTCAATGCGGCCATGTCGATAAGGGAGAAGAACCGTGCAGAGAACGAAAGCTTTGGCCTGGACCTTGGGCCTTGCCTCGATGCTGAGTGGCGTGGCGAGGGCTGGGACGGCGAAGTCGGCGCTGAAGGCCTCGGGCGTGAAGGCCGGCCTTTGCGTGCACCTGGGAGCTGCTGACGGCAAGTTCACCGCGGGGCTCTCGGCCGGCGGGAAGTTCCTGGTCCACGGCCTGGCCGCGGACGCGGCCAGCGTCGCCAAGGCCCGCAAGCACGTCCAGTCGAAGGGCGCTTACGGGCGCGTGTCCGTGGAGCGCAGTTCCTTCAAGAAGCTGCCCTATGCGGAAAACCTGGTCAACCTGATCGTCGCCGAGAACCTCCCGGTGCTGCTCGGCAAGGGGCTCGACCTCAAAGAAGTCGCACGTGTTCTGGCACCCAATGGCGTTCTGTGCTTCGGCGGCAAGATCGACGCGACCAAGCTGAAGGCGGCTGGCCTGGGGGGTGTAAAGACCTCCGGCGCCTGGACCGTGGCAACCAAGCCGGTCCCGAAGGGAATGGACGACTGGACGCACTTCCGCCACGGGCCCGACGGCAACAAGGTTTCCGGGGATGTTCTGGTGGGCCCGCCCGCCCGGCTGCGCTGGATCGTGGGCCAGACCTGGTCGCGGCGGCACGGCTGGACCAGCATGAAGGCCATGGTCTCGGCCGGTGGCAGGGTCTTCTACGTCTACGACCTGGCTCCCACGAACGTCGCCGGCCCCGCGCGCTGCTTCCTGATCGCCCGCGACGCCCATAACGGCCTGCTGCTCTGGAAGCGCCCGGTCGAAAGCACCTACCGCTCGGGCAAGCTCAAGGGCAGGGGCTGGAAATTCCCGCGGCGGGCGCTGGTCGCGGCCGGGGAGCGGGTCTACGCCGTGCTGGAGCCCGACGGGCCCCTGACCGCGCTGGACGCGGCCACCGGGGAGATCGTCAAGGTCTACAAGGAAAACGCCTCTCCCAGCGAAGTGGTCTGCGCCGGCAGGCACCTGGTCCTGGCCGGGCGGCGCTCGGTCTCGGTGCTGGACGCCGCCAGCGGCGCGCAGCTCTGGATGTTCCCCGGGAGCGGCATGGACGCCGTGGCCGCCGACGGCAAGGTCTTCTTCCAGTCCGGCTGGGGCAGTTTCATATGCAAGGACCTGGCCACCGGGCGGGACGTCTGGAAGCAGGACACCCGGTCCTGGGCCAAGGGCCGGTCCCACCTGCTCTTTCACCGCGACGGCCGGCTGTTCCTGGGCGCCTCGCTGGGCTACGGCAAGCCCTCCCTGGTGCACGCGCTCTCGGCCAAGGACGGCAGGAAGCTGTGGAGCTACCCCGGGTACGGCGCGCTGCGCGGGAGCATCGACGTCTCGTTCACCATGGGGCTGGTGTGGATAAACACCCATCGCAAGGACAAGACCGATACCGGCGCGGCCCTGGGGCTGGACCCGGAGACGGGGAAGGTCAAGAAGCGGATTCCGTACCCCAGGTACTTCTACGAGCGGGGACACGCGCGCTGCTATCCCAACACGGCTACAGCCCGGTACCTGCTCCACGGCAGCCGGGGCACGGATTTCATCGACGTGGATGCCGGCAAGGTCCACGACATGCGCGCCTTCTGCGGCGACTGCGGCTTCGGGTTCGTGCCCGCCAACGGGCTCGTCTACATGGCCCCCAACGCCTGCACCTGCTACAACTATCTGGGCGGCGTCCGGGCCCTGGCCGGCCCCGGCGGCGCGAAGGTGGACCCCAGCGGCGCCCCTCTTCTGGAAAAGGGCCCGGCCTTCGGAGCGGGCGGTGGGGAAAAGACTTCCACCGATGACTGGCCCACCCACCGCCATGACGAGTGGCGCAGCGGGGTGACCGCCTCAGCAGTGCCGGCCGACCTGAAACCCGTCTGGGAGGCCGCCATCGGCGGGCGGCTCAGCGCCCCGACTGTCGCGGAGGGCACGGTATACGTCGCCGCCGTCGACGCCCACCAGGTGGTGGCCCTCGATGCAGGAACGGGCAAGCCGCGCTGGCGCTTCACCGCCGGCGGGCGGGTGGACTCGCCGCCGACGATCCACAAGGGGCTGGCGCTCTTCGGCTCGCGCGACGGCTGGGTCTACTGCCTGCGCGCCGCGGACGGGGAGCTGGCCTGGCGGCTGCGCGCCGCGCCCGGCCAACGCCGGATGATGGCCTTCGACCAGCTGGAGTCGGCCTGGCCGGTCCACGGC
>CAZONU010000104.1:0-13542 GCA_964581145.1 uncultured Planctomycetia bacterium | reverse complement strand
GACCACCTACTACGACCTGATGGGCACCGAGGACTACGTCGAGCAGTTCAAGCAGGCCATGTTCCTGCCGCACACGGACATCGAGCTCTTCCCCTCGGCTCGCGGGAGCGGGGAATAGGAAGGGGCCGCGCGTGGCCAGGACCATCGCCGTGACAGGAAAGGGCGGGGCCGGCAAGACCACCGTCGCCGCCCTGATGATCAGGCATCTTAAACTCAGCGGCTCCGGGGCCGTGCTGGCCATCGACGCCGATCCCGATTTCAATCTCGGGACCTTGCTGGGCATGGACGTGGAGCAGTCCATCGGGGACGTGCGCGAGGACGCCCTCAAGAAGGTCCGGGAGTTGCCCGCGGGTATGAGCAAGCAGGCTTATCTCGAGGCCGGGCTGCACCAGATAGTGGTCGAGTCCGAGGGCGTGGACCTCCTGGCCATGGGGCGCTCCGAGGGCCCCGGCTGCTACTGCGCCATCAATAACATGCTTCGCCGCTTCACCGACAATCTCACGCCCTCCTACGCGTGGGTGGTGATGGACAACGAGGCCGGCCTCGAACACCTCAGCCGCCAGACCACCAACAACGTCGACGCGCTGGTCACCGTGGTCGGCGAGAGCCCCCTGTCGCTGGACTGCGCCAGGAGGGTCGACCAGCTGGTGGCGGACATCAAGAACAACGTGCGCAGGAAATTCTACCTGATAAACTCGGCCCGGGAGGATCGAATAGAGGAGATACGGAAGCGGGCCGAGGGGCTGGACATGGACTACCTGGGCAGCGTGCCGCACGACCCGGAGCTGGAAGAGCTGGTCTTCCGCGGCGGGGCCGTCTTCGAGCTTGACGGCAGCCCGGCGGTGGCCAAGATGAGCGAGATCATGGAGAGATTGGGGGAGATCTGAGATGGAGATCGCCGACGTCAAGGAGAAGTGGGCTAACAGCATCAACACGGTCACCATCGGGGCCACCAAGGACCAGGGAGGGACGCGCGGCTCGACGGTGACCGTCGGGGGCGAGACCACCCTGCCGGGGCTCACCTTCGAGGGCGAGATTCCCAACCGCCCGGTCACCGCCGGCCTGGTCACCGACGTGGTGCCCGAGGACTGGCCGGAGGTCCTCAAGGGCGCCATCGGGGACGCGATAAAGTCCCCCGCCGAGTGGGCCCGGAAGTGCGTCGGGGACCACAAGGTGGACCTGATCTGCCTGCGGCTCATGGGCGCCGACCCCAACGGCGCGAACCGGCCGTCGGCCGACTGCGCCGCCACGGTCAAGCAGGTGCTCGAAGCGGTGGACGTTCCGCTGATAATCTGGGGCTGCGGCGACGAGAACAAGGACAACGAGGTGCTCCCCGAGTGCTCCCAGGCGGCCAAGGGCGAGAACTGCCTGCTGGGCGTGGCCACCGAGGCGAACTACCGCACCATGGGCGCCATCGGCACCGCCGACAAGCACAAGCTCATCGCCGAGGCGCCCGTGGACATCAACATCGCCAAGCAGGTCAACATCCTCCTTCAAGACGCTGGCTTCAAACTCGATGACGTGGTCATGTGCCAGACGACCGCGGCGCTGGGCTACGGCTTTGACTACGTCTACACCATCTTCGAGCGGGTCAGGATCGCGGGCCTGAAGGGCGACAAGATGATGGCCCTGCCGCAGATCGCCAACGTCGGCTGGGAGGTTTGGAAGATCAAGGAGACCCTGGCCGACGAGGACATCCTGCCCGGCTGGGGGAAGCTGGCCGAGCGCGGCCCCCGCTGGGAGGCGGCCACCGCCGCCGGTTACCTGCAGGCCGGGGCGGACATACTGGTGCTCGCTCACCCGGAGGCCATCGCGGCCACCCGGGACGCGATCGAGGAGATGATGGCCGGCTGACGCCGTCAAGAAGGAGGGGGAACGAGATGCTCTTCATCGGCGAGAGGATCAACACCGGCTTCAAGGAGATAAAGCAGGCGGTCCTGGACAAGGACCCCAAGCCCATTCAGGAGCGGGCCAAGAAGCAGACCGCGGCCGGCGCGTCGTTCCTGGACGTCAACCTGGGCGCCGTCTCCAACAAGCCCGCGGACATGTGCTGGATGATCGAGTCGGCCCAGTCGGTGGTGGACACCCCCATCTGCATCGACTCCAACAAGCCGGACATCATTTCCGAGGCGATCAAGGCCTGCAAGGGCAAGGTGCTGATCAACTCGACCACGGCGACCGACGAGAAGCTGAACTCGCTGATGCCCCTGGCCGCCGAGCACAAGGCGGCCATCATCGGCGTGGTCATGGACGAAGCCGGCACCCCCAAGGACGCCAACAAGCGGGTGGAGAACGCCGGCAAGATCATGGCCAAGGCCATGGAGCTGGGCATCCCCTCCGAGGACATCTTCCTCGACCCCATCGTCATGCCGCTGAAGTTCATGCAGGAGCAGGCCCGGGAGATCCTCTCGGCCACCGGGCAGTTCAAGCTCTTCTCCGACCCGCCCCCGCACATCACCTGTGGGCTCTCGAACATCTCCAACGGCACCAAGCACAAGAAGCTGCTCAACCGCACGTTCCTGGTGATGGCCATCGCCAACGGCATGGACTCGGCGATCTGCGACGTGATGGACGCCGACCTGGTCAACGCCGCGCGCGCCGCCGAGCTGGTGATGAACCGGGAGATCTACGCCGACTCCTTCGCGAAGAGATAATAATAGATGAGGCTGGTCGTCCTGCGCAGCGTGCCGGGCGCTCCCGGCGCGGCCGCGGGGGACGAGTATTCCCAGGAGTTCGACACCCGCTACGCCGGGCGGGTGCTGGGCAATCTCTCCGGCCGGGAGGACTTCTGCACCGCCTGCGGCCCGGACTGCTGCCGTTGCCGGGCGCCCTACGGGCGCGACTTCCGCGGGAATATCGCCGCGGTGCTGGATTTGCCCGCGGTGCTCCCCCACGTGCTGGAGCGGCCCTGGGAGCACCTTCCCCCCCGGCCGCCGGCGCACGACGTCCTCCTGGCGGTCGCGGTGCACGAGCAGATTCTCATTGAGGTTCTCAAGCAGTGCGGCGAGTGGGGCACGCGCGGGGTGGTGGTCCCCCTGGAGGCCCCGGGCTGGATAAGCCCCGCGGCGCGCGCCGCGGCCTTCGAGACCGCCGAGCGCCTCGGCGTGGAGATAGCCTTCCCCAAGCCGTTTTGCGCTTTCCGGCCGCCGGCCGGTTCGGTTCTCGACGAGTTCCGGCGGTATTTTCACGTCGGCTTTCCGGAGGTGGAGCTGGCGCTGGAGGGGAATCGGATAAGCGAAGCCCGCGTGGAGGTCTCGGCCCCCTGCGGGGCCACCTACTTCGTCGCCCGGGGGCTGGCCGGCAGGAGCCTGGAAGACGACCTGAGGTACGAGGTCGTCGCCAAGCGGCTGCACAGCTACCCCTGCACGGCCAGCATGGAGTGGGACGACGAGATGGGGGACACCCCCCTGCACGTCGCCGGCCAGGCCCATTACGAGATTCTCGGGCAGCTCGGCGGGGACGCCGGCGAGGCTCCCCGGCCGTTCGTCTCTCCCGCGGGCGTGGTCCTCTCCGAGCCGGCCCGCCCCCAGGAGAGCGCCGGGAACATCGAGAGGGCCAAGGGCGCCATCCTCGAGAAGCTCGCCGCGGGCGGGGGCGTCCGCATTGGGGATCTCGGCGGAATAAAGGGAGTGCCCCCCGCGGCGGTCTATTCGGCCATGCTGCTGCTCAAGAAGGAAGGCCGGGTCCGGGTCGAAGGCCAGTCGGTAGTGCCTAGCGCTTCGCCCGGAACTTGAGCACCGACCTGAGACCGACGTCGAAGATGTAGACCACCTCGTAGTCGCTGGCGGCCAGGTCGTCGGGCTTGCGGCAGTCCTTGGGCAGCTTGATCCGGGCGAGCTCCGCCCCGCCGGCGTCGCAGACCAGCGCGGCCCCGATCTTGGCGTCCAGCACGAAGACGCGGCCCGCGCGGGCCTCCATGTCCCGGGCGTCCCGGAAGGCGATCGGCCAGGTGCCCAGCCGGTTCTGCTTCTGGTCGTAGGAGGTTACCTGCCCCTTGCGGTCCAGCAGGAAGGTCTGGGTGGCCGAGTCGATGGCCAGGAGCTTGGGCCCCTGGGTGGACCTCTTCCGGGAGGGGAAGACCACCGGCCGCGAGCGCATGCCCAGCCCGTAGTGAAAGATGCTGTTCTGCGGCTGGTAGCAGAGCACCCCCAGCCGCTTGCCCCCGTCCGTGGCCAGGTCGATGACGCCCTCCAGCCCCGCGGGCGGCCGGCCCCGCTTGCCGTAGGTGCCCTTGGGCCGGCCGGCGGCGTCGAAGACCTTGACGTCGCTGGCGCCGGAGTCCAGCACGTAGACCAGGCCGTTATCGTCGACCACCAGGTCGGCGGCCTTGCGGAAGGCCTTGCGCCCCCCGAACTCGGCCAGCATCCAGCCGTTCCTGTCGAAGGAGCGCACCACCCCGGTGCTGGTGTCCAGCGCGGACAGGCCCTCGCCGGGGCCGGCGGCGATCTTGCAGTAGCCGGAGAACGGCGTCCCCCCGGCCTGCCCCAGGAAGGTGCCGTCGGTCGCGAAGCGGCTCAAGAGCTTGCCCGCGCCAGCGGCGGCCAGCGCGCTTCCCGCCCGGCCCGCGGCGATGCGCGTCGCGCCCTTCAGGCTGGTCAGCCCGGCCTTGGCGCCCAGCGAGCCGCGGGCCTTGCCGGCGGGAGAGTACACCCCGGCGGTGCCGCCCGCCGCGTCCAGCACGATCAGGCTGTCGGTGGCCGCGTCGTAGGCCAGGTCGACGAGCTGGGCGGTCTTGGGGCCGCAGGCGAAGGTCCCCAGCGGGCGGCCGTCCTTGAAGGAGACCACCCTGCGCCGGCCGGCGTCCAGAACGTGCATCCTGCCGGCGCGGTCGCCGACGATGGCCACCGGCTGGCTGAAGCTGCCCGCTCCCCTGCTGCGCGAGCCGAAGCTCTGAATGAAGTTCCCGCCGGCGCCGAAGACCTGGACCGACGGCGCCCCCTCGGGCGCGTCCAGAACGTGAAGCTCACCGGCCGCCGAGAAGGCCAGGTCCACAGGGGCGCGCAGCTTGCCGTTGCCCTCGCCGCGCCCGCCAATTCCCTTGCCGTGCTCCTTGGCGAACTGCACGGCCCGCCCCACGTAGTAGCGCTTGACCGAGCCGCTCCTGGTGTCCAGGCAGTAGAGCACGTCGTCGCGCACGGCGATGCGCTCGAAAGTCGCCGCGGTGGTGTATTTGCCGCTGGGGCCCCGCAGCCGGCAGTCGGGGTCGAAGAGCAGCACCCGGCGCAGGCGGCCGTCGAGAACGTAGGCGTAGCCCTGCGCGTCGAAGGCGATGTCCCGGCAGTCCTCCAGAATGCCGGGCCGGCCCAGGCGGGCCTCCAGGACGTAGCTCTTGGGGTGCGCCTTGCCCGTGCCCGAGCTCTTGACCGTCAGGCTGTGGACCTCCTGCCGGCCGGAGGGGGCCGCGACCGTGGCGGTGATCTGGTAGTCGCCGGCCTTGGCCGGCGCGGTCCACTTGACCCCCGGGCTGGCCGTCCGCCGCGAGCTCAGTATCCCGCCGGTGGCCGACCACTTGTAGGACACGAAGACGCCCTTGACCGCCTTGACCTCCAGGGTGACGGCGACCCGCTCCCCGGCGGCCGCCGCGGCGGCCGAGGCCTTGATGCCCGCGACCACCGGGAAGGTCCTGGCCACCTTCCGGGCCCGGCTGAGCGAGACCAGCATTCCGGCCTTGACCTTCCTGATGGCCTCCGCGGCGGTGCCGGGCACGAAGGCGCAGCGCGCGCTCTTCCCGCCGACGTCGAAGACCTCCACCGCGGCCAGCGGGCGCTCCTCGACGAACAGCTTCTCCTTGGTCATCGGCAGGTGCACCACCCGGGCCGGCTCGAAGACGTTGAAGACCATCCCGGCGGTCACCCCCTGGGCCTTGCCGCGGTCGATGGTGACTATCCTGCCCTCCACCGCGGCGACCTTGCCGCTCAGCCGGGGGGCGGCCGGGCCCGCGCCGCCGGAGGTCACCTTGGGCCGGCCGCCGGGAGCGGCCGCGGCCAGCAGCCACTTGCCCCCCACTTGGTTGAAGGTGAACTCCACCGGCATCGAGCCCGAGACGGTCTTGCCGATGGCGGGGATGCTCAGCTTGAAGCTGCAGGCGGCCCGGGCCCGCGCGGTGCTGGGCTCGCCCCTGGCGGAGCGCTCCACCTTGACGCTGCCCAGCTTGTGCTCCCAGGCGGTTATCTCGATCCCCGAGGCGGCCAGCTCCCTGGCCTGGGCCTCGAAGCTCCTGCGGAAGTCATCGTGCGCGGGGCGGAAGTCGAAGACCTGCTTCCTGAGGGTGTCCAGGTCGGCGCCCGCGAAGGCCCGGCCGAAGCGGGCCAGCTGGGCGTCGATGCTCTTGGCCTCTGCGCCCTGCGCCGCGCGCGCGCGCAGCGCGGCGACCCTCTTGGCGTGCTCGCCCAGGCTCCTGCCGGCGAGCTTGTCCAGCGCCGCCAGGCAGGCCGCGTAGTTGCCGGCCTCCAGCTGGCCCTCGGCGGCGGCCACCGCCCGCTCGATCTCGTTGGTGGTCTTGAGCAGCTTCGCGCACCTGGCCTTGAGCTTGCGTGCGGCGACGCACTCCGGCGAGACCGCCAGCACCCGGTCGAAGCCCTTGCCGGCCCCGGCGTAGTCGCCCGCCGCGTAGTCCGCGTTGGCCTTCTTGAGGAGCTTGGCGCCCTTCTCGATGGTTGCGGCGAGCCCGCCCAGCTCGGGGCTCGCCGGGGAGATCAGCACCAGCTGCTTGTGGGCCGTCCAGGCCTTGTCGTACTCGCCCTTGCGGATGCCGCCGGTTATCTGGTCCCGGTAGCGGACCACCTTCATCAGCGCGTCGCTGGCGGTGGTGACCTGCATCTGCACGCTGTTGTACAGCGGCTTGCCGGGGGGGATCTCCTTGAGGAGCTTTTCGAAGGCGGTCTTGGCCTCCCGCCACTTCTTCTGGCCGGCCAGGCCCTTGGCCCGGGTGAACTGGTCCTGCCAGCGCTGCTCGGCCAGGGACATGGACTCCCCGGCGCGCTTCAGCAGCTCGGCCACCTTGCGGAAGTCCGGGTCTATTTCCGCGGCCTTCTTCAGCTCCCGGAGGGCCGCCGCCGCCGCCGAGTACTTGACTCGCTCGCCGGCCAGGAGCTTTTCGCCCTTCTGGTAGGGCCCCAGGAGCTCCGCGGTGGGTTCCAGGGAGATGGACTCCTCGTCCAGCTCGGGGCTGACCCCCTCGGCGGAGAGCGTCAGCTTCCAGCTGCGGCTCTCGTAGCCCGGGCGCGAGAAGTTGAGCTGGTAGCTCCCCGCCGGGAGCTCGAGCTCCTGGGGGTTCGCGAGGCTCACCGCCACGGGCCCCTCGGGGGTGATCAGCTCCACGCGCGAGCCCCCCGGCAGGAGCTCCCCGAGCGGGGCCAGCGACAGTGCCAAGCGCTGCTCCCCGGGGGTGACGCCGTTGCCGTTCGCCGGCGGACGGGTCGAGCCGTTGTCCGCCGGCTTGACCGGCCGCGTGCGCACGTGGTACAGGTAGTACCCGCCCCCCCCGGCGGCCATCAGGACCAGCGCGGCTGTGAAACCGATCAGCATCCCGCTGCCTTTCTTGGCCGGCACCGGCTGCAGCGTGGTGGCCGGGGTGGACAGCGGCGGGGCGACCCCCCGCTTGCCGGACGGCGGGCCGCCCACCGGCACGGGCGTGGGCACCCGCAGGGTGGCGTCGTCGGGCTGGGGCGCGGCGGCGCCGGCGCGCAGCATCAGGGTGGGGTCGGTCTGGGGCTCGCCGCGCAGGAAGGCGTTGAGCGCGCGGACCAGCTCGCCGGGGCTGGCGTAGCGGTCCTGGGGGCGCTTGCCCAGGCACCTGAGCACGATGCCCTCCAGCGGCCCGGGCACCTCGGCGTTGAGCGCCGCGGGCGGCTCGTGCAGGTGCTTGTAGATGATGGTGCCCACGTTCTCGCTCTGGAATGGCACCCGGCCGGTGAGCATCTCGTAGAGCACCACTCCCAGCGAGTAGATGTCGCTGGTGCAGTCCACATCCTCGCCGGCGCCCTGCTCCGGGCTCATGTAGATGGGGGTGCCCACCACCAGGCCCGGCTGGGTGATGTCCAGCGAGCCCGAGCTGGGCTTGGCCAGTCCGAAGTCGGTGACCTTGACGGTGTTCTTGCGGTCGAGCATCACGTTGGCCGGCTTGATGTCCCGGTGCACCAGGCCCTTCTCGTAGGCGGCCTCCAGCGCGCGGGCCACCTGCACGGCGAGCCCGGCGGCCTCGCGCACCGCGAAGCGCTTGCCCGACTTGACCAGCTCGTCCAGGCTCTTGCCGTCCACGAACTCCATGGCGAAATAGGGAACGCCCTTCTCCTCGCCCACCGAGTAGACCTGGACCACGTTGGGATGCACCAGGCTGGCCGCGGCGCGGGCCTCGCGGCGGAAGCGCTCCACGAACTCGGGGTTCTCCGCGAAGCTGCGGGGCAGCACCTTGAGGGCCACGACGCGGTCGAGGCTCTCCTGCCGGGCCATGAACACCGTGCCCATGCCGCCCTCGCCGACCTTCTTCTCGATGATGAAGTCGCCCAGCCGCACCCTCTTGGATGGTTCCGCCATGGTCCAGACCGCCTCCTGCGCAGCGCCCCCCGCCGCGGGCGCGATTGCCAGAGTTTCAAGGGTATTGGGGAGCAGCGGGCATATCAACTGTTTTTCGCTGAAGAACCGCCCCGGCCCGGCGGGAAGTCACTTGCGCCCGGGGCGGGCCGGGCTATCATCTATATGACTGACCGGTCAGTCATATAGGGGCGGGGGGAGGAGGGACCCATGGCCCGCAGGCGCAGGCGCGACGCGGCGGCCTCCCGGGCGGCCATCCTGGCCGCCGCCAGGGAGGTCTTCGCCGGGCGCGGTTTTCACGGCGCGGGCGTCGAGCAGATCGCCCGCAAGGCGGGGGTGGCCAAGGGCACGGTCTTCCTGCACTTCAAGAGCAAGGAGAACCTGCTTTTCTCCATGGTGGAGGGGCACTTCGCGACCATCGAGAAGTTGTACGCTGAGATGGTCCGTCCGGAAATGAGCGCCCGCCGGCAGCTCGAGGAGCTCGCCGCCGTCGAGAGGTGGCTGGGCGGCGAAGTCACCGAGTTCAGCCGGGCGATGCTCAGCATCTGGACCGGCCTGCCCCCCGCCCTGCGCAGGCGCCTGGATACGTTCATCAGGAAAACGTACAACCTCTACCTCGGGCGCATCGCCGGCCTCTTCCGGGACTTCCTGGGAGCAGGCCGGGTTGAGGGGGTCAGCGTCGAGGCCCTGGCCGCTGCGTTCATGGCCTGCCTCGACGGGATTCTGATCAGGACCCGCGTGGGCAAGGTCTCTCCCCCGCCGGCCCAGGTGGGCCGGGCCCTGAAGAAGGTCTTCATCGAGAGCCTCGCGCCCCGCGCCAGGCGAAAGGGAGCCCGGCGTTGAGATCGATCCTCTGGCGCCCGCCGGCGGTCCTGCTGCTGCTCTTGGCGGCGTCCGTCCCGGCGGCCGGCGGCGAGGTGACCGCGCCGAAGAAGCTCAGGCTCACTCTGGCCGGGGCCGTGGAGCGCGCGCTGGCCGGCGCCGAGCGCGTCCGCGCCGCGGGCGCGGGCCTGGCCCGGGCCGGGGCCGCGGTCACCGAGGCCGCCTCCGAGGGGTGGCCGCGGCTCAGCGCCGACGCCGGCTTCACGCGCACCAAGCGCGAGCTCACCGCGGCGGACAAGGCCTTCCAGCAGCTGGCCGGCTCCTTCGCCGGCGGCAGCGACCTGGCGCCCCAGAGGTACGCGAACCTCTACACCGCCGGCCTGGAGCTGACCCAGCCGCTCTTCACCGGCGGGCGGGTGCGCAACAGCGTCCGCGCCGCGCGCGCCGGGCGGGACCTGGCCGGCGAGGAGCTCCGCGCCGCGCGGCTGGCGACCATCGCCGCGACGGTGCGCGCCTACTACGCGCTGCTCCTGGCCGAGGAGGTCTACAGGGTGCGGCGCTCGAGCTACGGGCTGGCCCGCAAGCACTACCGGGAGATGGTCGTGCGCGAGAAGGCCAAGGCCGCCTCCAGGTTCGAGGTGCTGCGCGCCAAGGTGGCCATGCAGAACCAGGAAGCCCGGACCATCAACGACGAGCTGGGCATGCGCCAGGCCCGGGTCCGGCTGCTGCGCGAGGTGGGCGCGCCGCTGGGCGCGGCGGTGGAGCTGGCCACCCCCTTCGAGAGGCCCGGCGAGCTGCCCGCCCTGGAGGCCAGCCTGGCCCGGGCCGCCGCCCGCCGCTCGGAGATAGCCCAGGTCCGCCACGCGGTGCGCGCCCAGAAGTACGCGCTGCGCTCCGCGCGCTCCGGGTACTACCCCGCGGTCTCGGCCCGGGCCCGCTGGGGCGGCCAGGTCGACGACGACCCCTTCGCCGACGACAACTTCGACGAGTCCGGCCTGGTGGGCCTGGAGCTGCGCTGGAGCCCCTTCGACGGCCTGCTGACCCGCTCGCGGGTGGCCGGGGCCAGGGCCGAGCTGACCCGCCTGCGCTGGCAGCGCCGGGGGCTGGAGCGCGACGTGGCCGCCGAGGTGCACGGCGCCTTCCTGGCCCTGGCGAGCGCGCGCAAGTTCATCGAGGCCCAGGGGGCCAACGTGGCCGAGGCCGCCGAGGCGCTGCGCCTGGCGGGAGTGCGCCACAAGGCCGGCGCGGCCACCGAGCTCGACGTGCAGGACGCGCGGACCCAGCTGGAGGCCGCGCGCCTCAACTACGCGCGCTCGCTCTACCAGCACTCGGTGGCCAGGCTGGACCTCCACGCGGCCAGCGGGACGCTCGACGCGGTGAAGTGGCCCGGCGCGGAGCAGAACGGCAGGAAGCGGTAGCGGCCCCGCCGGGACGCGCTATCATAACCGGGCCATGAGCACGCTGGACAACGCCGCGCGGCTGGCCGCGCTGCTGGCCGCCGACCCGGTCTTCGAGGACGCCCGGCGCCTGGCCGCGGAGACCACCGGGTTCCGCATCGGCGTCATCTACCTGCCCCGCCGCAGCCAGCCGCGCCCGGCCTCGGCGCCCCGGCCGCGCACGCGGATCAGGTTCTGCGACCTGGTGCGCGCCAGCCCCGCCCTGGTCCGCCGCTGCGACCGCTCCGACCAGCGCGGCGCGGAGCTCTGCGCCAGGCGCGGCCGGCCGGTCACCTACCGCTGCCACGCCGGGCTCACCGAGGTGATCGCCCCGGTGACCTGCGAGGGCCGGCTGGTGGCCGCGGTCAACTGCGGCCAGGTGCTGATGAACAGGCCCGCGCGCAGGGACTTCGCCCGCCTCTGGAAGTCCATGCGCCGCTCGGGCCTGGAGCGCCGCGAGCTGGAGCGCGCCTATCTGGCCGTCCCGGTGGCCAGCGAGGCGCGGGTGCGCACCGTGGCCCGCATCCTGGCGCTGGCCGCCGAGCACCTGGCCGCTTCCCTGCGGCTCAGCGAGGCCGGCCGGCCGGGCCCCACTGCGGAGGACCGCACCGAGCGCTACCTCACCTACTGCACGGACCTGGTGACCATGATGGAGTCCGGGGCGCCGGACGAGGAGGTGCTCACCGGCATGGACCGCCTGGCCGCGCGCCTGACCGGCGCCGGGCAGGCCAACCCCGAGGCGGTCTCCAGCACCGTGGAGTACTTCGTCGAGAACTACAGCGGCCGGCCCACGCTGGCCGAGGCCGCCCGGCGGACGGGCCTGGCCCCCTACTACCTGGGCCGCATCTTCCGGCGGGCGGTGGGGGTCAGCCCCGCGCGCTTCCTGCGCGAGCTGCGCCTCCGGCGGGCCCGCGAGCTCCTGGCCGACCGCCGCGCGCGGGTCTCCGAGGTGGCCGCCCGGGTGGGCTACCTCGACCCGGCCTACTTCTCGCGCCACTTCCGGGCCGCATTCGGCGCCAGCCCCGCCGGGGCCCGCCGGAAGCCCTGAGCGGGTCCGGAGCGAATTTCTCCAAGCAATCGGCAAATACGTCCAAGTCAGGCGCCGGGCGGCGACGTATACTTATCGAAGAGGCGCCAGTGGCGCCCGTTCATTTCAAGGAGAAGCCCGAATGAGCCTCAGCCCCAGGGAATTCCGCCGGCCGGGAAGCTGGTGGCGCGCAGCGCCCTTCTGGTCCTGGAACTACAACTTGACCCCCGAGAGCATCCGCGCGGCCGGCGCCGAGCTCTTGAAAGGCGGCATGGGCGGTTACTTCTGCCACTCCCGCTGGGGGCTGGAGACCGAGTACTTCTCGCCGCAGTGGATGGAGTGCATCCGCGCGGCGGTGGCCGAGGCCAAGAAGCGCGGCGGTTACTGCTGGCTTTATGACGAGGACCGCTGGCCCTCGGGCGCGGCCGGCGGGCAGGTCACCGTCCCCCACCCGGAGTTCCGCGCCAAGAGCCTGATCGCCGAGTGGCCGCCGGACGGCGTGCTGGTCAACCTGGCGGAGGGGCAGAAGATCGACAAGACCCTCGTGGCCCGCTTCGCGGCCAGGGGCGCGCCCGGCAAGCTGCGCTCCTTCCGCCGGCTCAAGAAGAACGAGTGGCCGCGGCGCGGGGAAAGCCCCCTCCAGTTCAGCCGGCTGGTCAACCCCGACGTCGACTGGTACAACCGCGGCGCCTACCTCGACAACATGGACCCGCAGGCTGTGCGCGCCTTCATCGACCACACCTACGAGGGCTACCGCAAGGCGGTGGGCCGCGAGTTCGGCAGGACCATACCGGGCATCTTCACCGACGAGCCCAACTACCACCAGCCCTACCACTCCGGGGTGGGCGCGCGCTTCCCGCAAGTCCCCTGGACCGACCGGCTGCCCGCCGAGTTCCGGAAGCGCTGCGGCTACAACCTCGTGGCCGAGCTGCCCCATCTCTATTACGACATCGGCGCGCGCGGCCTCAAGGTCCGCCGGGACTTCCGCAAGACCTGCACCGAACTCTTCGAGGAGGCCTTCAGCCGCCAGATCGGCCGCTGGTGCCGCCGGAACAGGCTGCCGCTCACCGGGCACTACCTCTGCGAGCAGGACCTCGAAGCCCAGACCCGGGCCGTCGGCGCGGCCATGCCCCACTACGTCCACATGCAGATGCCCGGCATCGACATCCTGCGCCGGGCCATCAGCGAGGTGCTGACCTGCAAGCAGGCCTCATCCGTCGCCGAGCAGTTCGGCCGCGAGCGGGTGCTCTCCGAGACCTACGGGGGGGCCGGCTGGCACTTCAGCCTGGCCGACCAGAAGTGGATGGGCGACTGGCAGTACGCCCTGGGGGTCAACCTGCGCTGCCAGCACCTGGTGCTGACCAGCCTGCGCGGCGGGGCCAAGCGCGACTACCCGCCGAGCTTCTTCCCCAACAACCCCTCCTGGCGGCACAACCACGCCGCCGAGGACTACTTCGGGCGCCTGAGCTACGCGCTGAGCCAGGGCCGGGCGGTCCGCGACCTGCTGGTCCTCCATCCCATAGAAAGCGCCTGGGCGCTCTACGCCGCCGACGGAAAGGCCGCGCCCCGAAAGGAGCTGCAAAGTCTGGACCGCAAGTTCGCCGGCCTGATCGAGCAATTACTGGCCCTGCACCGGGACTTCGACCTCGGCGACGAGGCGGTGCTGGCCAGGTACGGAAAGGCCCGCCGCGGCGGGCTGGCCGTGGGCCGCGCGCGCTACAAGGC
>CAZONU010000103.1:9961-13558 GCA_964581145.1 uncultured Planctomycetia bacterium | reverse complement strand
CTGGGTTGGCCGAAGCGCTTCACCAGGTGCGTGTTGCCCCAGTGGACCATGCCGCCCTTGGGGGTGAACTTGAGGATGCTGCCGTAGATGGTGCAGACCGTTTTCTTGACGTCTTCGGGCACGCGCGTGCCGGCCTTGACCGGGCCGACGATCTTCGCGAACTCCGGCGGCAGCGGCTCCCCGGCGGGCCTGATCTGCTCGGCGACGTAAATGTTGCCCTGCGGGTCGAACTTGGGGCCGACGGCCGTGTCCGACACGCACCAGATGACCGGGTCCTTCTTGACCCGCTCCCCGGAGGGGAGGACCTCGACCAGCGCCTTGGGCGGGCGGCCGCCGGGATAGCCGGGGTCGAACATGAACAGCCGCCCGTCGCCGCGCACGCCCAGCGTGTGGGTCATGAAGGTCATGCTCACCGGCAGGTAGAGGCCGGCCGCCTTCTTGTGCTTGGGGCCGATGGTCAGCGGCTTGCCTTTGCTGATCACCTGGTTCGGGTACGTCCCCTTCTTCCACGGCGCCGGCTTGCCGTTGCGGTCCAGGCGCTCCAGGTGATAGGGCCAGGCGGCGGAGTAGAGCACTCCCTCCGGGCCGGGAACGATGCAGGAGGTGCCTTCCGGTACGCTGAACTTGGCGACGCTATTCTTGATCTCGTTGTAGCGGAACCAGGTCTTGGGGAAGCGCCCGCAGCGGACGTAGATTTCCCGATCGTCCCGGAAGCGGTCCACCTCGATGCCCACGAAGGCGCCGTTGCCGATCTTGCGGCTGACCACGTTGCGGGCGGCCAGCTTCCCGCCGGCGTCCTCGACGCGCAGCAGCCGGGCGCTGTCCGAGCCCAGCCAGAGGAGGACCGGCTTCTGCGAGGCGTCCACGACCATGGTCCAGGGAAAGGCGGGGTTGCCGCCGCCGGTCACCGGCAGGCTGGCCATCTCCCGTCCTCCCTTCCAGCCCGAGAACTTGACCAGCTTCCCGCTGGCGCCGCTGTTCAGGCTGAGCACGTAGACCGCGCCGGTGGCGGGATCCACGCCGAGCCGGTGGGGCTTGGGGATCTTGAACGACCCGGCAAAACCGCCGTCCTTCTCGCGGATCACCACCACGCGGTCATTGGCGTAGTCCGCGACCAGCAGGTGCCCCTTGCCGTCAACGGCCAAGCCGCGCGGCCCGGTGCCGAGGTGTTTCTCGTCGCCCCCGGCCTTTTCGGGGTCCCCGAAGAACGGCTCCGCCGGGCCCCGCTCCGGCAGCTTGACGCGGTAGACGGCCGGGAAGGCCGGGGTCTTCTTGCGGCGGTCGCGCAGCCCGGTCAGGTAGGCGTACCTCCCGTCGGACGAGACGGCTATCCCTCCGTGGTGGTTGAGGCCCAGCCTTTCCACTTTGGGCAGCAGCTTCGGGCCGTGGAGCTTTTCCCAGGCCGCCTTGCCTTTCGTGGCGACGGCGCCGATGCTGGTGCCCAGCACCAGGATCTGTCCTTGGGGAGTCACGGCGGCCGCACCCTTGCGGCCGATGTTGATGCCCGTCAGGCGCCGGCTCTGAAGATGTACGAACATGGGGCAGAGCTCCCCGTCGGCCTTGACCGCCTTGGTCCCCAGGGCCTCCCACTCCTTCGCCGTGGTGCCCGCCGGCGGCGGGAGAACGGTCCTAAGGTACTTGCCGCTGCGGTCAAAAGCCAGCAGCAGGTGATGGGTCGGCCAGTTGGGCACCGACGCCCCGAAGCCCGAGAAGACGTACAGCGTCCCGTCGGGCCCCGCGCACAGCGCGCTCACCCCGCCCAGGTGCTGGCGGTCGCCGATAAGGACGCGGTCGAACTTCGCGCCCAGGCCCAGCGCCACCCGGACGCGGAAGGGCCCCGGGCCGGCGGGCTTGCCGCAGTCGGCCTTGCCGTCCCACTCGATGCTTTGCGACAGGCCGGGCCCCAGCGGCTTCGGCGGGCTCTTGCCGAGGACGCCGGCGACCAGGTGCCTGACCACTTTGCCCTTGGCGTCCAGGACGAAGACGGCCACGTCGGTCTCGCGGTCGGCGGCGAAGGATATCTTCACCTTGCCGTTCGCCCTGACCGCCGCGGGCTTCTTCGTGAACTTGGGCGAAGTCCCCGCGGCCGCTGCAACCGAGCAGCAGGCCGCCAAGCTCAGCACGACGCAAGCCGGAATGCGCATGGTCATCCCCCTCTTTCGAGCACGACCCTCACCGACGACGGCGTGCCCTGGAGACCGAACCTGTTGCGGGTGCGGACCACCAGACGGTTCTCGCCCTCGTGCAGGAACCACTGGAAATGCAGTTCTGGCAGGTACTCGCCCTTGTAGTGGAACCACTCCTGCCGCGCCGCCGCCGGGCGGAGCGGCCCGCCGTCCACTGCGGTTAACAGGAGGTCCCGGTTGGGCGTGTGCGTGCTCACCTTCATGGTGACGGCGCCGGGCCGGGCGCCCGCCTCGATGTCCAGTCGGCAGGTGCCCATCTCCGGATAGACGTCGGCCGCCCGGCGGGTGAACTGGAAGTAGCCGTTGACGTAGCCCACGTGCAGGCGGCGGTTGATGTCCGGGGCGCCGCCCTGGTGCCAGACTTGGTTCTCGTGGCGCTCGCCCAGGAGCACCAGCATCAACTGCTGGGGGAGGCGCGCAACCGTCAGGCTGAAGGGATCCGTGAAGCTCCAGCGGTGCAGGTTCCAGAAGTAGCGCGAGGACTCGTGCGCACTGGCCACAGTCGTTTCGCCGACTACGGTCCGCTCGACCTTCTCCCGGGCCGGGCCCACGCACACGTCCACATCGGTGCCGCCATTGCGGTGGTACTCCCGGCCGATCTCAAAGGCGGAAAGGGGCACGCCGCCCTTCTCGTAGTGCACTTCGTAGTGGGCGTCGAGCAGCACCCACTTGCCCAGTTCGTTCACGAATACGTCCATTACTCCGTGGTGGTTGGCAATCTGGTCCGGAGTGTGGAACGAGCCGACTCCCAGGTGGCGGGCCAGCCAGCCGCTCGCTGCGCAGCAGGCCTGCAGCACCTTGGCGAAGTGCGTGCACTGAAAGGTCCCGCCCGCCGCCGCGCGGTCCAGAATCTCAAAGGCGTCCGGCGTCCACCGCACCGGCCGGCCCGAGGGGATCTGACGGCTGACCCAGCGGCGCAGGAGAAGCAGCTTCTCGAACTCGGAGGAGGCGCCTTCCATGGCCGCCGCGAAGTCGTAGCGCTCGCGGAAGGCCCCGAGCCGTTCGCTATTGAAGTCCGGCCATGCGCATGGGAAGCGGCTCTGCAGGCCGGCGCGGTTGTCCCACTCGGCCTCCAGCACGCGGAAACCCGCCGACTCGAATGGCTTGGCCGGCGGGCGCTCGCTGACCGCGAAGAAGTCGTCGTCCGGCAGCGACGCGGAGTGGACCACCGGCCGGAGCTCCTCGGGGAGTTCCTCCGCGGTCATGGGCAGCTTCTCTGGCATTGGCGTCTCCTGCTGCCAGGGCCCGGGCTCAGGGCTTCTGGACGGTCGCCTTGGTGTCCAGCCGGCAGGTGGCCTCGGCGGCGTAGACCAGCCTGGCGCGCAGCAGCCGCTCGTTCATGCTGTCGCCCATGTAGGCGTACTTGTCGGTGACGCCCACGCCCACGAGCCAGGAGAAGGCGACCTCCGGC
>CAZONU010000103.1:0-9951 GCA_964581145.1 uncultured Planctomycetia bacterium | reverse complement strand
TGCTCTTCGGGCCGGCGCTGAAGGCGTTGCCGTAGCCGCCGAAGTGGGTGATCTCGTTGCCGTCCGTGTCCAGGGCCACGACGCGGTAGCGGCCCAGGTCCGGGTACCACACCCGGCCAAAGGGGTCCACGTCGAAGCGTGAGGTCTCGCAGTTGCAGTAGTGCAGCGCCAGGTGGCTCATGCCCATGCGCATCCACTTGGCGCCGGTAACGGTCACTCGTTTGAATTTCCGGATTCCGTGGCCTCCCGCTTTGAAGTAGACGGCATCGATCCGCTTGGCGCCTGCCGGGGGCTTGATGCCCTTCACCGGGCCGTGTCCGAATGCACAGTACTTTCCGCCCCTGCCCTCGAAGAGGCCCCCCTCTGGGCCGAACTTCATGATGCTGCCGTAGATGGTGCAGGCGCTGACGCGCTCAGCGCCGGTGAGCGTCACGCCCGGCTTGACGTCCCCCACCAGCTTCACGAACTCCGGCGGCACGAGTTGATCCGTCGGGCGGATCTGGTCGGCGACGTAGAGGTTGCCCTTCTGGTCGAAACGCGGCCCGGTGACCATGTCCGTGCAGCGGCCGATGATGGGCGTCTCCTTGCGCTGCCCGCTGGGCAGGTACTCGTAGAGCATCTTGGAGCTCTTGGCGCCCGGGCGGGTGCTGTCGAAGAGGAAGACGTGTCCGTCGCGGCGAACCCCCAGAACGTGGGGAACGAACGTCATGGGGATATGCGCCCAGGTGGCGTGGGCACCGCCCTTGGCGTGGTTGGGCGGCTTCACTGATGCCGGCCGCTTGTACGGCTTGCTCCAGGGCACCGGTTTGAGTCCGTGGTCGTACCGGTAGATGAAGGCCGGCCAGCCGAGGCCGTAGATCTTCCCATCGGGGCCTGGCACCAACCCAGCGTGCCTAGTCCCGAGCTTCTCCAGCTTCCCGCTGGCCTCGTTGAAGCGGTACCACCTCCTCTGCCCCCAGCGGGTGTAGATCTCCGGGTCGGGGCGGAAGCGATCCACCTCCACGGAGGTGTATGCTCCGCTACTGACGTAGCCGTAACCGCTGCAGACCTTCTGCGCCGTGAACTTCCCGCCGGAGTCGGCGATGCGCAGGAGCGACCCGGCCGCCCCGCCCATCCAGACAACCGGCGGCTTGGCTTCGGCGTCGAGGGCCATCGACCAGGGATACGAGGGATTCCCCTCCTGGCGCTGCTGGAGCCTGGTCAGCAGCTTGGCGCTCTTCCAGCCATCGAACTTCAGGAGCGTGACCGTCCGGGCCTGCCGGCCACCCGGGTTCACGCTGGTGACGTAGACCGCCCCGGTCTTGCGGTCGACGGCAATGTGGTGCGGCTTGCTGACGGCGAAGGACTTCACGAACTTGCCGGTCTCCTCACTCACGACCACCACGCGGTCGTTGGCGTGGTCGGCTATGAGAAGATGTCCCTTGCCGTCCACCGCCAGGCCGCGTGGCCCGGAGGCCAGTTGCCCGTCGCCCTTGCCCGGCTTGCCGGGGTCGCCAAAGAAGACCTTCGCCGGGCCGCGCGCCGGCAGCGGCGCGCGGTAGACAGCCGCGAAATGCACGGCCTTGCTGCCCCTGCCCGACGTCAGCCCCGAAACGTAGGCGTGCTTGCCGTCGGCGGAGGCGACCAGCCCCGCGTAAAGTCCGGAGTTCGACTTCTTGACCGCCGGGAGCAGCCGGGGCCCCCGGTGTTTGCCCCAGGCCGCGGTTCCGTCGGGATTGAGCACTCCGATCGACCCCGACTGCAGCACCAGGATCTGCCCGCCGGAGGTCGTGGCCAGGGCGGTCTGCTTGCCCGTGGAAAAGCCGGTCCACATGCGCCCGGGCAGGTTCCTCAACGCCGGCGAGGGGCGCCCGTCGAGCATCACGGGCACGGAGCTCAGCGCCTTCCAGTCCTCCGATTTCAGCGTCGAAGGCGGGGGGCTGACGGTTCGCTTGTACTTGCCCTTGCGGTCGAAAGTCACCATCTTCCTGCCACCCCAGTTGGGAATCGCCGCGCCGAAGGAGGCCAGAACGTGTACGTCGCCGCCCGGGCCGACGGCCAGCCCACCGACCATGGCCAGCTTCTGCGGAAAGCGGATCAACTCCTTGTCGAAACTGGCGCCCAGGCCCAGAGCCACGCGCACCTTGAAGGGCCCGCTCCCCGCGGGCTTGCCGTAGTCGGCCTTGCCGTCCCACTCGATGCTCTGCGAGAGCCCGGGCCCCAGCGGCTTGGGCGCGCTTCTGCCAAGCACGCCGGCGGCCAGGTGCCTTACCACTTTGCCCTTGGCGTCCAGGACGAAGACGGCCGCGTCGGTCCGGCGGTCCACGGCGAACTCGATCCGGACCTTGCCGCCGGCCTTCTTCGCGGTTGGCTTCCTGGTGAACTTCGGGGGGGCCTCTCCGGCCAGGGCCGGCGAGCAGCAGAGGCCGAGAGCCAGCAGAATCCGGACCGGGGCCGTCATGATTTCTCCCTTCTTCTTACTTGGCGCCGATCTTCCTGGCGACTTCCGCGGCGCACTCGAAGAGCTTCTCAGTCAGTCCTTCCGACCCGGAGGCCGCGTACCACTTGAACCCGCCGGCGCCGCGGGACTGCGCGCCGATGCAGGCCGCGCGTATTATGTTGTGCCGCTCGTCGAGCAGGTCCTGGCACTTCTTCTTGAGCGCCGGGTCCAGCTTGCCGGCGACGAGGGCCTTCTCGATGAAGATGCGCGCCTCGCACTCCTGGACCCCCTCGCGGTAGTTCTCGAAGCGCACCGTGGTGATGGCTCCCCGCGGGCCGGGCGCGAGTATGTTCTCGATGGCGCGGTCGAAGTTGAGCTGGTCCCAACACGTTTCGGGGTAGCGGGCGCAGAGCGTGGGAGCGCGCTTCACGCCCGGCCGGACGGCCTCCCTGCCGAGGACCGGCCAGTAGTCGGCCCCCACCCGGGCCAGCCCCTGCATGGGGTACCGTCCGGTCAGGGCCGTCAGCTGGCAGACCTCGCTGACCACCCGGTAGAGGCCCGGCTGAGAGGTCGCCGACATGTAGTTGGCAGTGACCCCGGCGGTCCTGGGGAAGAGCCCGACCATCTGCCCGTACTGCCAGCCCGACTTGCGCTTGGCGTCCCACGGGGTCGGCGGCGGCACCACCGGCACGTAGACGGCGGAGTTGTAGCCCACGCCCCGGCCCAGCACCACCGGGTGGCACATCCGCACCCACTTGGTCCCCGGGAGGACCTGCGAGAAGAACTGGTGGGTGGTCTTCTTGGCCGCCAGATCCTCCTCGATGCCGATCATCACCGCCCTGCCCAGCCCGCGCTTCTGAAGTCGCGCGCGGGCTTCCTTCAGCACCGTCTCGTAGAAGCCCTGGTTCTCGGCCAGAAGCTCCTCCTTGGTCACCCGCCCCGCCGCGGGGTCGTACACGCTCTTCCTCCATCGGGGCGCCAGCTTTTCGGCCACCTTGCCGGTTTTCGGGTCCAGCACGCTGATCCTCCAGGCGTCGGTGCCGGCCATGCCCCGATGCTTCCAGTTCGGACCGCGGGCCTTGATCCGCGCGGGGGTGGCCCGGGAGCGCCCGGCGTAGTCGGTGTAGCGGTCGTAGACGTACAGGCACACGGCGGTGGGCTTCATGTGCTTCTGGACCATGTCCATGTAGCGGTCGAAGACCTTGAAGTCCGGCTCGTACTTCGTAGCTCCGTTCCCGCCCTTCTTCACCCAGCGCACGATGGTCTGCGAGTTGCCCAGGTTGGTGCGGGTCAGCATCGGCAGCCAGACGAACTTGGCGCCGGCCTGGCCCATCAGCGCGTAGGACTTCTCCATCAGCTTGAAGTGCTCGTCGGACCACAGCGGCACCTTGTACTGGATGGCGACGGTGTCCGGAGACTGGATGAGCCCCACCAGCGTCTTGTAGTCCTGGGGGTCCGGCAGCTTCCAGTCGATCACCCGCAGGTGGACCGGCACCTCCGTCTTTCCACCGTTGGCAGTCACTGTCAGCTTGCCTCGGTATTGGCCGGCCGGCGCGTCCGCCGGCACGCGGACCTTGATCCACACCGGCTGCACCGCGCCGAGGTCGGGGTCGCGGCTGCGGCTGCTGGACTTGGGGGGGAGAACCTCGGCGGGCGCCTCCCCGGAAAGCGGGTCGAAGAGGGTGGTCTGGTTGCCCAGGCGCAGCGGCGCGTTCTTCGCGAACGCGACCCCGTAACGCCCGGCGCGGAAATAGGCGTAGAGGACTTCCGATGCCGAAGCCGGGATGTTCCCCCTGCCCTTCTCCTGCTTGAGTGCGCTCATCTCGGCCTTGAGGCCCCTGATGGCCGAGTCCGAACCCACCACCACCTGCCCGCAGAAGAAACCGTTGCGCGCGGCGACGATGCGGACGGGCCGGGGCTTATCGTGCGGGTCGACGCAGGAGATCCTGGTCGGCCGCTCCATTGCGCCGGCGCTCCAGACCTGGAGGCCCTTGGGCCGCGAGGAGTTGGGCCGGGCTCCGCCGCCCGCCAGGCTGACGCTGATCGGCCCGCAGGGGGTCCACAGGCACGGGTAGTTGGAGCCGTTCCTGCGCCTGACCTTTTCGGGGAATGGCGCGGCGTGAATCTCCAGGGCCAGGACATTGACGCCCCGCTTCAGCAGGGAACCGGGGATGGTCAAGCCATCCAGCTTGCGGATGCGGCGGTCAGCACGAGCCTTGTGCGTCTTGCCCAGCGCACTGCCCACGCTTCTCAAGGGCAGTCCGTTGGGCAGGTAGAAGGCCTCCGGCGGATACTTCTCGGCGGGGGCGTCCAGCGCGGCCTTCTCGGGGAGGTGCTGGCGCTTGACCTCCTTGCCGTTGACGTGGACGGCCACCCCTCCGCGATAGGACAGGTCCAGCACCAGCTTGGCGCTCGCCGGGTCCGCCACCGTGAACCTGCCGCGCATGCACAGCAGCTTGAGGGCGTTGCCCAGGGCCCCGTCCGCGGCGATGCCGTAGGCGAAGTACCGGCCGTGCCTGCGGCCGATCCTCCACCGCGCCCAGGTGGCGTCACCGAACTCCGGCTTGGTCCAGTCCGCCGGCGGCAGCGGCGAGCGGTAGCTGGCCCCCCCGTACCGCTTGCTTCCGGGAGTCCGCCAGGTGAAATGCGTCCGCCAGACGCTGCCGTCGCCGAGAATCGCCTTCCCGGAACCTGTCTGGCCTGCCCGGGCGAGCGGCGAGCAGATGACGACTGCCAGCAGACATGACAACGTTAGCCACGTGGTGCGCATCGCGTTCCCTCCCGGTTTACGGGCTTGCAGGGGGACAGGTGCTCCCCCGGATGTACAGTCGATTGGGGACGATGACCGTCTGTCCGCCCTGGGACTGCCTCTTTCCCAGCGCGGCGCGCAGCGCCTCGCGGCCCATCTGGCGCGGGTAGATGCGCGCGCTGGTCAGCCAGTCGCAGACCCCGCGGCGGATGGCGGTGTCGCCACAGCCGGCTAGGCAGAAGTTCTCGCCGGGGCGCAAGCCGCGCTTCTCCAGCGCGCGCGCGAAGGCCAGCGCCCGGTTGTCGTCGAAGGCGAAGATGGCCGTAGGCGGGCTCTCCAGCTTCAGGAGCCTTTCCAGCGCCGCCTCGGCGAACTCCCCCCAGTCGCGCGCGGTCATTTCTTTGGATATCTTCGGCTGGGGGACGATCAGCTCCTCGTCCACCTCCACGCCCTTGCGCGCCAGCTCCGCCCGGTAACCGGCCACCCGCTCGGGGTTGTAGAACGCGCTGTTGAAGCAGTCGACGAACGCGATCCGCCGGTGCCCCAGTGCCACGAGGTGCCGGGCCGTGGCCCGTGCCGCCTCGAATCCGCCGTCGACCACCCCGACGATCGGCAGGTCCTTGAGGTAGTGGTCCAGCAGGACCACCGGCCCGCGACCCAGGTCGAGCAGGTGGCTCATCAGGTCGTGGTGCTCAATGGCCACCGAGACGTAGGCGTCAAAGCCGCGCATCTCGCGCCGGTCCCAGATGCGCGCCTGCTCTTCTTCCCGGTCGCAGGCCAGGACCATGCACTGGGCGCGCAGGCGGGAAGCCAGCGCCTGCATTCCCAGGATCATCTCCCCGGCGTAGCTCCAGCCCGGCTCCTGCTCGAAGTGGTGCTCGGCAATCACCGCCACCCGTGTGGTGGCTTTCCGCTCGCTCTGCTTCTCGGCGACGAAGGTCCCCGCACCCTGGCGGCGCTCGACGACGCCCGCGGCCTCCAGCTCGCCGAGGGCCACGCGCACCGTCTGCCGGCCGACGCCCAGCTCGACGGCCAGCTCGCGCTCGCCCATCAGCCGCTGGCCCCAGAGGGACTGGGCCCGGATCATTTCTTCAAGCCGCTGTCGGGCGGCGGCGCGCTTCTGGGGTTTGGCGACCTTGTGGGGCATCTGCATTCCCTTCAGAACCCAAAGCGAACCAATTGCGCACCACTAGCGTGTACACCGCTCTCCCCGGTTCGTTGGCCGGAAAATGTCCCGCCGGGAAATGGGCGGCGGACAAACGGGCAGGTATTTGCTGTAAGTGGCTTTGTATGAGAGCCATATGTACGATGAATGCGCGTAATTAGGCCAGTCCCGACAGCCCTGGATCTCCCTGCGAGCCGCTCCGGAGAACTCCAAGATATCGCCAACAAACCGGGAGGAGTGGGGTATATAAGACCTAGGGCTATCACGGAGATACCAGAATGAAGGTCACCGCGCGCTCACGGGAGCCAGCGAAACTCGGCCGGGCATCGACCAAGCTCCATGCCGAGCTGCGTGCAGCCATTGTCTCCGGGGAGATTTCCGGCGGGGGGTTCATCCCCACGCAGCGGGAGTTGAGCAGCCAGTACGGCGTTGCCCACACCACGGTCCGGCGCGCGCTCAAGAAGCTGGAGGTCGAGGGCCTGATCGCCAGCGAGCCGCGCCGCGGCTTCCGGGTGCTGCCCCGGGCCAGCGACCCGGACAGGGGCTGTCCGCTGGCCTACGTTGCCGATCCCCTGGACAGCGCCGGCCGGCCCCGGCCTTTCCACTCGCACCTGCTGGTTTCGCTGCGGCTGGCCGCCGGCCGCCGGGGGTGGTCCATGCTGGCCCTGGGCAGCGAAGGGAGCACCGTCCCGGAGACGATTGCGGGCATGAGGTCGCAGCGGGCCTTCGGCGTGGTGCTCAACACCACCGACGCGGAGCTGCTCCGGGCGATTGAGCGCTGGGGAGTTCCCGCCGTAGTGGTCAACGACTGGGCGGAGAGCGCCAGGATCGACTCGATAATCCAGGACGGTCACCAGGGCGGCCTGCTCGCCGCCAGGCACCTCTGCGAGCGGGGCGCCCGCCGGATCGCCTGGTTCGGCCCGCTGGGGGACGACGTTCACAGCCTGGAGCGCTTCGGCGGCGTCGCCGCGGGGCTCCAGCAGTTCGGCGCGGGCCTGCCTCCCGAGCTGGTGGTCGAGACCGGGTCGCAGAGCATGATCGCTCTGGCCCACGGGCTCCTCTCCCGGCGGGACCGGCCGGAGGGAGTGATCACCATGTGGCGCGGCTGCACCCTGGCGGTGCGGCAGGCGGCCGAGGAGCTGGGCCTGGAGGTCGGGCGCGATTTCGAGCTGGTCGGCTGGTGTCCGCAGGAGCTTTACGACACGACTTATCTGCCGGCCTTCGAGGGCGGGCCGGTGGCCCCCGCCGTGGTCTGGAGCGTCGCGACCATGGCGGAGACCGCCCTGTCCCGCCTGGCCGAGCGGCGCGAGAACCCGGATCTGCCCGCGCTGCGGGTCAAGGTGCCGACGACCCTGCGGGTGGTCGTGAAACCTGGGGAGGTCGAGAGGCATCGTTTGGGGGACGCGAGATGAAGTCCATCACATTGCTGGCGTGCTGCGCAATGCTGAGCGCGGCCGCCCTCGGCGGGGAAGCAGCCCCGAAGTTCACCAGGAAACCGTCCGCGAAGAAGGCCGGCGGCCAGGTCAGGATCGAGTTCGCCGTCGACCGCGCCACGGACGCGGCCGTTTTCATCCTGGACGCCAAGGGCGGGATCGTCCGCCACCTGGTTGCGGGAGTCCTGGGGAAGAATCCGCCGACGCCGCTCAGGCCCGGGCTTTCCCAAAGCGTTACATGGGACGGCAGGGCTGACTACGGCAAGCCGGCCGCAGGCGGGCCCTTCAAGGTGCGCGTCGCGCTGGGCCTGGGCGCCAAGTTCGACAGGGTGCTGGCCGAAGAGCCCCTGAACGTGTACGGCACCAAGGGCGGCGTGAAGAGCGTGGCCTGCGGGCCGGACGGGACGCTCTATGTCTTGCACGTCTTCGGCGGGGACCTCCCCAACTGGCCGTCGGAGCGCATCGTCGCCCTGGACCGCAATGGGAAGTACCTGCGCACGGTGATGCCCTGGCCGGCAGACCTCAAGAAGGAACAGGTCGCGGGCTTCGCCGTCTACGACCTCGACGGCAAGCCCGCCCCGGTGCTCAAGAGCGTTCCCCACCGCACCTTCTACCGGGGGATGACCACGCGCAAGACGGACATGGCCGTGACCAAAGATGGCGTGATCCTCAAACTGGTCAGCGACTGCACCACGAAAAGCAGCGCAGCCATCGGCGCCTACGCCTCGGACGGCAGCTGTCCCTGGGGAACGGAGCTGGGACCCAGGATATACCCGGCCGGCCGCAACAGCCTGGCCTGCGCGTGCCTGTGCGTCTCTTCAGACGGCAAGTACGTCTACCTCAGCAACAGGAAGGACAAGGGCAAGAAGCGGGCCGCCGCCGCGGTCTACCGCGCAAAGCTGCCGGAGCGCGCCCCTCTGGAGCCGTTCTTCGGCGATCCCAAAGCGGCAGGAAGCGACGAGACGCACCTCAGCGACGACACCCGCGGCCTGGCCGTCGACGGCAAGGGCAGCCTGTACATCGCCGACCGCGGCAACAACCGCGTGGTGGTGGTTTCCGAGAATGACGGGAAGTTCGTGGGCGCCTTCAAGGTGAACCAGCCCCTGCACGTCGAGGTGGACGGCGCGACCGGCGAGATATACCTCACCCGCGGGAAGGGCAGCACCTGCGAGCTGGTGAAGTACTCCGGCTGGAAGAACGCCAGGGAGCTGGCCAAGCTGCCGGTAAGGGGCGAGGGCGATCCCCGGCTGCCCTGGGGCATGACCCTTGACGCCGGCGCCAAGCCCCCGGTGGTCTGGATGGGCGGAGACCGGGGCTCTCTCTTGCGCATCACCCAGGCGGGCGGGAAGTTCACGGCGAAGAACCTCTGCACCAGGAAGTACGGCGACCTGGGCTTCGTGGGCATCGAGGTGGACCACTTCCGGCGCGACAAGGAGGTCTACGTCCGCAAGGACGGCGGCGGCCACTGGCTGCGCTTCAGCGAGTCGGCGGACAAGTTCGAAAAGGTCAACTGCCCGGGCACGGGCGGCTCGGCCGGGACCTGCATCGTGCCCGGCCCGGACGGCAAGCTCTACGCGCCGGCCTGGCCCTACCACCTGCTGCGCTACGACCGCAAGGGCAAGCCCCTGCCCTGGGACAAGTCGGTCCGTAACTACCCCGCCGAGACTCTCACCTCGCGCGGCAAGACCGAGAAGCCCAGGCCGGCGGCCAACGGCCTCTTCGTGCCGGTGAGCATGGTCTACATGACCCATACTTTCGGCATTCGCCACGACGGGCGCTTCTTCATGTTCCAGTCGAAGTTCCCGCGCGCGCGCCCGCCCAAGAAGCTCATCGAGTTTCTTCCCAACGGCAAGCGCGCGAGCGACACCCCGGTCATCTGGATGGTCTCGGACACGGCCATCGGTCCCAAGTTCGACCAGCAGGGCAACATCTACATCGCCGAGCAGGTCAAGCCCCCCGACCAGCTCTACCCGCCGGAGTTCAAGGCCTACTTCGGCAGGGGCAAGAAGCCGGGGCATACGGCGGCCAAGATAATGTACGGCAGCATTCTCAAGTTCAGCCCCAAGGGCGGCATGATCCACTTCCAGACCAGGAAGGGTGCGGCCCCCTTCGACGGCCAGCCCAAGCTGGACCCCTCGCTCAAGAAGGTGAACGCGGTAACCTGCCCCAACGGCTCGGTCAAGCC
>CAZONU010000102.1:2304-13570 GCA_964581145.1 uncultured Planctomycetia bacterium | reverse complement strand
CCTGCCCTGTCCGTCGTTATAGGCGTCCACCGCGTTGCGGATGGCGTCGAACTCGAACCCGCTCCACTTCTCCCAGTAGGTGATCTCCACCCGGCCGTCGGAGCGGGCCGGCTTGCGGTAGAGCCACGGCTCGGCAACCGCCACGGTCACCGCCAGGGCCACCAGGCCGGCGAGTACGATGTGAGGAAGCCTTATCGCTTTCACGACGGTGGATCCGTCTCCCGAGTCCCCGGTCACTCCCCCCGGGTCAAGATAGAAGCAGCAGCAAGGCCCGTCAAGGCAATTCTGTGCCGGAGTGCCGCGGCTAGCCCGCCAGGAACTCCGCAATCGCGTCGACGACGCGCTTCTGCTGTTCCTCGCTCAGCTCCGGGTAGACCGGCAGGGCCAGGACCTCGGCGGCGGCCCGCTCGCTCTCGGGCATGTCGCCCTTTCCGTAACCCAGGTCCGCGAAGCACTCCTGGAGGTGGAGCGGCACCGGATAGTAGACCTCGCAGCCGATCTTCTTTTCCGCGAGATGAGCCCTGAGCTCGTCGCGACGGGGAACGCGGATCGAGAACTGGTTGTAGATGTGCCGCCGCCCGGGGAGTTCGGCGGGGCATTTCACCGCGTCCACGCCCGCGAAGAGCTCGCGGTAGCGCGCGGCGTTCCGCTGGCGGGCGGCGCTCCAGTCGTCGAGGTGCCTGAGCTTGACGCGCAATACCGCGGCCTGGATGGCGTCCAGCCTGAAGTTCCCGCCGACCATCGCGTGGTAGTACTTGGGCTCCGCGCCGTGGTTGCGGAGGATCCTGAGCCTGTCCGCCAGCGCCCCGTCGTTGGTGGTGATCATCCCCCCGTCGCCGAAGCCGCCGAGGTTCTTGGAGGGGAAGAACGAGAAACAGCCCGTCGTGCCCAGAGAGCCGGCGCGCCGGCCCCGGTACTCCGAGCCGATGGCCTGGGCGGCGTCCTCGACGACGAAGAGCCTCCGCTTCTTGGCGACTTCCAGAATCGGGCCCATCTCCGCGCACTGGCCGAAGAGGTGCACGGGCACGATCGCCTTGGTCTTCTCGGTGACCGCGGCCTCGACTCTGGCCGGGTCGATGTTGAAGCCCAGCGGCTCGACGTCCACGAAGACCGGCCTGGCGCCCAGGCGGTGGACGCAGCCCGCCGTCGCGAAAAACGTGAAGGGCGTGGTGATCACCTCGTCACCGGGGCCCACACCCAGGGCCATCAGCGAGAGGAGCAGCGCGTCGGTGCCCGAGGAAACCCCCACGCCCGCCTTGCAGCCGGAGTACCCGGCGACCTCGGCCTCCAGCGCCTCGATCTCCGGGCCGCCGATGAAGCGCTGGCTCTGGCAGACCCCCTCGATGGCCGCGGTGATCTCTTCCCGGATGGTCGCGTACTGGGCCGCCAGGTCCAGCAGGGGAACGCCGCTTGCGCCCTCAGCCATTACTCTCTTCGATCTCCGTCTCGCTCTTCTGGCGGTACTTCTTCCCGCAGCGCGCGCAGGCGGCCCGCTCGCCCTCGAAGTTTAGGCGCTCGCCGCAGTTGCAGACCCAGCCGGCCTGGCGGGCGGGATTGCCCACCACCAGGGCGTAGGCGGGGACGTCCCTGGTGACCACCGCCCCGGCGCCGACCATGGCGTAGCGGCCGATCCGGTTGCCGCACACCACCGTGCAGTTCGCGCCCAGGGTCGCCCCGCGCCGGACCAGGGTCGGCGAGTACTCGCTCTTGCGGCTCACGTGCGCGCGGGGCGTGAGCACGTTGGTGAAGACCACCGACGGTCCGCAGAAGACGTCGTCCTCGATCTCCACGTCGTCGTAAATGCTCACGTTGTTCTGGACCTTGACGTTGTCCCCCAGGACCGCGCCCGAGCCGACGTTGACGTTCTGGCCGATGACGCAGCGCTCGCCGATCTTCGCGCCGGCCATGACGTGCGAGAAGTGCCATATCCTGGTGCCGGCGCCCACCTCGGCGCCCTCGTCGACGTAGCTGGACTCGTGGACGAAGTAGTCCTTATCGCTCACAGCTCTGCGATCCTCACCGGGGCTCCGTCTTTCCTCAACGATTCAGTGGCCGCCTCCAGGACGCTGACCACCCGCAGCCCGTCGCGCCCGTCGCTGCGCGGAGTCCGGCCCTCGCGGACGCAGTCGACGAAGTGCTGGGCCTCGGCGCGCAGCGGCTCGTCGGCGGGCACCAGCGGGATGCGGATCTCTCCGTGGCGGACGCTGATGGCCTCGATGGCGTCGGTCGGGCCGCGCAGCACGTCCGCGCCCTTGTCATAAACGCGGATCTTCTCGGTGGCGCTCATGTCGTCGAAGACGGCCATTTTGCGCGAGCCGACCACCACCATGCGGCGCTCCTTGTGGGGGTCCAGCCAGGAGTTGTGGATCTGGGCCATGCGCCCGTCGCCGAAGCGCATGTTGGTGAAGACCACGTCCTCCACTCCCTCCCGGAGGTAACAGGAACCGCGCGCCGAGACGCTCTCCGGCTCGGCCCCGAAGAGGTAGAGTATGATGGAGATGTCGTGCGGGGCCAGCGACCACAGCGCGTTCTCCTCCTTGCGGACCACGCCGAGGTTGATGCGCTGGCAATACATGTAGTAAATCTCGCCGAACGCCCCGCCGTCGACCAGCTCCTTGAGGACGGTAACCGCGGGGTGATACTCCAGGAGGTGCCCGACCATCAGGCAGCGGCCCTTCTCGCCGGCCAGGGAGACGAGCTCGCGAGCCTCGGAGGCGCGCAGGCTCATGGGCTTCTCGACGTAGACGTGCTTGCCCGCTCGCAGGGCCCGGCCGGCCATCTCCGCGTGGGTGGCCGCCGGCGTGGCCAGGACGATAGCGTCCACCCCGGAGTCGGCCAGCACCTCCTCGAAGTCGTCCGTCGCAGCCGCCCCGGGACAGTTCCGTCCCGCGGCGGCCAGCGCGGCGGCATCTACGTCACACAGGCGCACCAGCCTGGCACCCGAACACTGCGAGAAAGCCCGCAGCACGTTCTTGCCCCAGCCGCCCAGACCCACGGCGGCCAGCCGCAGTGCGTCGTCCTTCGCCCGCCTGGCCATGTCTCTCCCCGAAGCCGCTCGCCAGAGAGAGGAGCATACCTCGTGCAGCGCTGGTCCGCAAGATACATTCAGGCCCCAAAAGGAACCGGCGGAGGCCCGTGGCCGCCGCCGGCGTGCTTCCGGAAAAGCCGGGCTCCCCGCCCTACTCCATTCCGCTCATGGCCGCCACCAGGCAGCCCTGGGCAACCGCGTTGAGGGGCTCGGCGGCCACGCGGATGTTCTTGACCTCCAGCGGGAACTCGATGCGCTTGAACTCCTCGGTGAAGAGGTCGATGAAGCCCGTCGGCTTGCTGGTGCCCCCGGAGCAGACAATGTCCACCGCGTCCGGGAAGGTGGGGATGCCCTCGGCGCTTTCGAAGCGGTTCTTGATGTTGATCAGCGTGTAGTTGATCAGGTTCCGGTAGTAGATGACGATGGCCTCTTCCTCCCGGTTCTTGGGGTGCATGAGGTCAACGCCTTTTTCCTTGATGGCCGTGACCCGCGGGCCCTTCATGCCCAGGACCATGGCCGCGTTGTTGTCCACCCAGTCGCCGCCCCGGCTGGTGGAGAAGACCACCGCGGGCACGGTCTTGTAGGCCACGCAGACGTTGAACATCCCCGCCCCGCAGGAGATGCCGATGCCGGTGAAGTCGTCGTCGGCCAGCTCCGCGAAGATGAGCGCGTGTCCCTCGGCCATGGACTGTGGCGTGAAACCCAGCTTGCGCAGCAGGCCGTCGAAGATGTCGCGGTGGTAGACCACGTTCATCTGCGAGTCGACGGGCTCACCGGGTATGGAGTAGAAGCAGGGCTCGTTCTCGCGGGCCGGCCCGCCCAACACCTGCTGAATGAGGAGCCGGATGATCGGCAGCGCGTCGGCCTCGTGGGGGGAGATCAGCCCCGAGGCCATCGGCCGCCGGGTCTCGCGGTTGAAGATGTTGGCCAGCTCGAAGGCCGGTGAGCCCAGCACGTACATGCGCCGGTTGTGCATCACGTACTGCACGCCGAGCTTGGTGAGCATCTTCTTGGTGAAGTCGTTGATGTCCACGTCGATGAAGGTGTTGCGCAGCGAGCGGTAGGTCAGGTTGTTGTCGCTCTTGCGCTGCGCGGCGCTGACCAGGTTGCAGGTGCCGATGTCCAGCCCCCTGCCCAGGGCCAGTTCGACCTCGCCTCCCCCCGCGGACGCGTCCTTGGGGGCACCCTTGGCTTTGGCGGCGGTTTTCTCTTCGGGCTTGTCTTCCACGGCTGGGACCTCCTCCACCTTCTTCTCGACCTCTCCCTGGTCCATCTCTTTCGCCACGCGTCTTCCCCCCTGATGCCCGGGCTAGCCCTTGTCCAGCCCCTGGTTCCGGGCCTCGCGGAGCTTGGCCAGCTTGTCGGTAAGCGTGCTGCCCTTGCGTTCCTCGATCTTTACCGACTCGATGTTGGTCTCCAACTCCTGGCTGAACAGGGCCTCCAGCTGCAGGCCCGGGTCGATGCCGGTGGCGCCGCTCTTCTGGGCGCTCAGCGCCCAGGAGACCTGCCGGGAGATCTCTTCGCTGAGCGAGCCCTTCATGCCGGTGATGGCTTCCATCAGCTCTTCGCTGCCCTGGCCGCCCGAGCCCTTGACCTCGGCCAGCCTGCCGGCCATTTCGGAGACCTGGTCGGCGGCCGCGCGCTCGCGCTCGCGGAACTCCTCGATGCGGGCCAGGAGCAGCTCGCGCTCCGAGTTCAGCCGCCGCACCTCCCCGGAGAGTTCCGCGACCTTGCCGGCCTCCTCGCGGAGGTGCTTGGTCTCCTCGCGCAGCCGGCGCTGCTCCAGGGCGGCCAGGGCCACGTCCTGCTCGCGCTGGTCGATCTGGCGCTCCCTGTCGCGGAGCTCCTCGCGCATCTCGTCGAGCTGCGCGCCCAGGCGCTGGACCACCTCCTTCTGCTTGCGGCTCTGGCCGGCGGCCACGGCCAGGTCCTGCTCGCGGCCGTCGAACTGGCGCTCCTTGTCGCGGAGCTCCAGGCGGACCCCCTCGTTCTCCTTCTTGAGGCGGTCGATCTCGTTCTTCTGGCGGTGGTGCTCGGCGGCGGCCATGGCGATGTCCTGGTCGCGGCCGGCGACCTCCGCCTTGGCGGTGGCCAGCAGGGCGCCGAGCTTCTCCACCCGGCGGTGGAGGGCCTCCAGCATCTGGGCGGCCTGGACGTCCTCGCCCACCGCCACGGCCGGCAGCCCCTCCAGCTCCTCCTTGGGGATGGACTGGTCGGCCTGTTCGAGCATGCCCCGCAGGGCCTTCTCGTAGGCGCCCTTCTTCTCCTCCAGTTCCTGCTGGGTGTTCTTGAGGAGCTTCTGGAACTCCTTCTGGCTCTCGGCGGCGATGCGCTGCTTCTCGGCGTCGATGACCGCGGTGCTCTGTGTAAGCTGACCCTGCAGGCCGGCGACCTCGGCGCGGAGCTTCTCGACCTCCTTGCTGGCCAGCGACTGCTCTTCCAGGCGGGCCTGGTGCTCGGCGAGCTGGGCCTCCAGCTCGGCCTTGGCCGTCTCGGCGGCCTCGCGGCGCGCGCGCCCGGCGGCGTCGGCGCCCTCGCGCTCGATGGCGTTCTGAACCGCCTGGGTAATCAGCTCGCGGATGCGGCGCTCGTCGATAACCCGGACCTTCTTGTGACCCAGCTTGGCCAGGTCCCCCAGGTCCATCTGGCGGGAGCCGCTCTGGATAACTTTGCCGATGTCGATGTTGTCAGGCATGGATTCCCGGCGGCGACGCGCCGCCTCCCCCTCCAGGGGAGCACTCTAGTGCCCGGCGGAGCCGCTGTCAAATTCCTTTCGGAGGCGGCGATTTCCGACTTTTGGGCTTAGCGCCCCGGGCATTTGAGCAGAATAACGACAACGGGGTTTGAACAGCGGCCGTCCCCTGGTCGTCACGGTGTCAGGGGCAGGCGGCGAGGAACCAGGCATGGACACCCTTACCCATGAAGCCGGACTGGAAATCTGCGAGCAGGAGATGGACCGCGCCCATATCGTGCGGCTGCGGGGCCGGCTCAGCCGGCGCAACTCCGGCCTTCTGCGCAGGCTGCTGGCCAAGCTCCGGCGCCTGCGCACCCCGGCGGTGCTGCTCGACCTCCGGGAGCTGAAGATGATCGACAGCTCCGGCGTGGCCACCTTCCTGGAGTGTCTCGGCGGGGTCTGGTTCTACGGCGGGGATTTCGGGCTCTTCGGGGCCCGGCCCGAGGTCATCGCGGTGTTCGAGATGTTCCGCCTGACGGGCCTGCTGCCCCTGCACCCGGACGAGGAGTCCGCCCTGCGCGCCCGGTCGTAGCCTCCCCGGCGCCGGCCCGACGGGCGGCGCGCCGTCGGCCCGGAGGTGAAGCGCCCTACCCCGCTCCGTCCCAGCAGTAGGTGCAGAGCTTCTCCTTGGGGAGCCCTATGGCCGCCACCAGGTCGTCCAGGCGCTGGTAGCGCAAGGTGGTGAGCTTCAGCCACCCGGCGATGGCCCCGACCATGGCCTTGTGCTTCTCCGAGTCGGGGTCGGCGTAGGCCGGGTCGATCTCCTCGGCCTGGCCCTCCAGGATCTTGACGCCCTTGCGGGCGGCCAGGTCCATGATGCTGCGCGAGCGCGAGAAGTTCAGGAACTTGCACCCGTAGCAGAGCGGCGGGCAGGCCGGGCGCATGTGCACTTCCCTGGCGCCGGCCTCGTACAGCCGCTGGACGGTATCTTGAAGCTGCGTGCCGCGGACGATGGAGTCCTCGCAGAAGAGCATCCGCGAGCCCGCGACCAGCTCGCGCACGGGGATCAGCTTCATCTTGGCGACCAGCTCGCGTATCCGCTGGTCCTGGGGCATGAAGGAGCGCGGCCAGGTGGGGGTGTACTTCACGAACGGGCGGCGGTAGGGAATCTTCCTCTCCGAGGCGTAGCCGATGGCGTGGCCGGTGCCCGAGTCGGGGATGCCCGCGACCATGTCCAGCTCCACGTCGTCGCGCCGGGCCAGGGCCGCCCCGCAGCGGTTGCGGACGGCCTCCACGTTGATGCCCTCGTAGCTGGAGGCCGGGTATCCGTAGTATACCCACAGGAAGGAGCATATCTGCAGGCGGTCGCCAGGGGCCTTGACCTGCTCGACGCCCTCCTCGGTGATGCGCACAATCTCCCCGGGACCCAGGTCGCGGTCGGTCTCGAAGTCCAGGTTGGGGAAGGCGCAGGTCTCCATGGTGGCCGCCCAGGCGCCCTTCTTCCTGCCCAGAATGATCGGCGTGCGGCCCAGGCGATCGCGCCCCGCATAGATTCCCTCGTCGGTGAGCAGCAGCATGGAACAGGACCCTTCTACCGCCTCCTGCGCCCGAGCGATGCCATCCTTAAAGGAGCCCTCGGCGTTGATCAGCGTGGCCACCAGCTCGGTGGGGTTGACCGCCTCCCCGCTCATCTCCGAGAAGTGCGTGGTCCGTTTGATGAAGGCCTTCGCCGCCAGCTCCGCGGCGTTCTGAACCGCGCCCACGGTGACGATGGCATAGGTGCCCAGGTGCGAGCCGATGATCAGCGGCTGATCACCGTAGTCGCTGATCACCCCGATGCCGCGAGAGCCGCGCATCTTCTGTATGTCGTCCTCGAACTTGGAGCGGAACTGCGTGTTGGTGATGTCGTGGATGAAGCGGGTAATGCCCGCGGAGTTCTTGGACGCCAGGCCGCCCCGGACGGTGCCCAGGTGCGAGTGGTAGTCGGTCCCATAGAAGAGGTCGGTGATGCAGTCTTCCTTGGATGCTACCCCGAAGAACCCTCCCATTGCCCTGCGACCTCCTCACCGTCAGTCCGGCGCCCCAGTCAGAGTTGTCATTCGCTTCAAGTCTAACCAGACAACTCAGCGCGCGCAAGTGCGCGAAATGCCGTGATTAACCGGGAATTCGGTTGACCGCTCAAGCGTCGCGGGGTACGTTGAGATAGATGCCTGACCATCGAATCACAATGCCGCGGAAACCGTCGCTGCCTTGGCGAATGAATAAGGTGGAGGTCAAGTAGATGATCAAACTCCGAACCGTGCTGCTCGCCGCCGGCGCCCTGCTCCTTTCGGGAGCGTTGGCAAGGGCTCAGGTGGTAAACCCCAGAGTAACCACCGACTCTTCAATCGACACCTTCTCCGCCCAGACGGTGGTCAAGCAGATCACCAAGCCGGGCATGACCGACGAGCAGAAGTGCGTGGCCTGCTGGAAGTTCATGCTCGACCACTACTACCACTGGACCCCGGCGCGCGAGCCGGACACCCCCGGCGACGTGCGCGACTTCGCCAAGGCCATCAACACCTACGGTTACGGGCCCTGCTTCCAGAACGCGCCGGTGATCAGCGCGCTGTGGGAGGCCCTGGGCTACGAGACCCGCAACTGGACGATAGGCGGCCATACTATCCCGGAAGTGAAGTACGGCGGCAAGTGGCACCTGATCGACGCCGACGCCCGCGCCTACCACAAGAAGGCCGACGGCTCCATCGCCAGCGTCCGCGAGCTGGCCGCCGACCCCAAGCTCTTCACCGCGCCAGCCGGCGGCAAGAGCAAGCCTTTCTATCCGTTCGGCGCTCCGGACAAGGCGGTCAAGCCCTTCGTCTTCTGGGGCCCGGCCAGCAAGATGATGGACCTCTACGCCTCGAAAAAGAACAACTACCAGTTCAACCGCCGCGCGGTGATGGGCCACCCCATGTACCTCACCCTGCGCCAGGGCGAGCTGCTCATCCTCAACCGCGCCAACCGGGGCAAGTGGATACGCCCCTACGGCAAGTGGAAGCCGGAGTTCCTGGAGGGCGGCCCCAAGGAGGTCGCCGGCAAGTTCACCTACGGCAACGGTCAACTGGTCTGGAAGCCGGACCTCAAGAACATCAAGGCCGCGGAGCTTTTTTGGCTGGGGTCCAAGAACGTCAAGATCAAGGGCGGCGAGGTGGTGCCTGAGAAGGCCGGCGCGCCGGCGGCGGCCGTCTTCCGGGTTTGGTGCCCGTACGCCTTCGTCGAAACGAAAGCAACTCTTGGAATGGTCGCCGGTGGCCCCGACAAGTTGGAAGTGTCCTTCGACGGCGGCGCCGCCTGGAGCGAAGTCGAAGTGCCCGGGTGGAAAGGAAGCGAGATACACTTCGCCCAGGTTGACCTTACCAAGCACATCTCCGGACGCTACGAGTACCTGCTCCGCGTACCGATCAAGAGCGCCCTGACACAGATTTCCTTCGACAACACCTTCCAGCTCTCCCAGCTGGCCCTGCCCAGGCTCAAGGTCGGCAAGAACAAGGTCAGGGTCCTGCGCGGGCCGGACGAGGGCCACGTGCAGCTGGTCAGGGCCAAGGGCAAGCCGCGCAAGGCCCGCTACATCGCCAAGAGCGAGGGGCTGGAGGCCAAGGGCGTGCGTCCCGCCAAGCGCGACTGCTCCAAGGCCTACGCGGTCTACAAGCTGACCGCCCCGGCGCCGCTCACCGCCGTCTCCGCCGGCGCGAACATGACCATGGACCCCGGCAGGCCCCAGCAGTACATCGAGGCCCTGTACTCCTTGGACGGCGGCAAGACCTGGACCTCGCTCTGGAAGCGTCCCAACCACCGCAACTGGGGCAACAGCCAGTTCGAAATCGACAAGAAGGTCGCGCTCAAGAACGAGAAGGACGCCAAGGAGGTCCTGATAAAGTTCGAAATGGCCCGCAGCGGCAAGTACTTCGGCGTCAACAGCGTGCGGCTCTACGCCTTTTACAAGCAGGCGCAGCCCGCCGGCGCCAAACTGGCCCTGATCTTCGCCTGGGAGGAAAAGGCCGGCGGCAAGTGGACCGAGAAGAGAAAGTCCGTGGTCGTCAGCAAGTTCCCCCACGAGTTCGAGGTGACGTGCGGCGGCGAGGCCGCGCGGGTCAAGAGCATCTCCATGGAGCCGGCGCCCTGAGGTTGGAACGCTACGGCTGGTCTGCCAGGCTGATCTGCGGCTCCTGGGCGGGGAATAGCACCGGAAGAAGTTCTCGGGCGTCACCGGAAACGCGCATCCCCGCGGCGGCGGTGGTCTCCTCCGGCTCGTCGGTTCCCAGGAGCAGCTGGACCAAATGCCTGCCCCCGCGGATCCGGTGGGGGCTCTTCGGCACCTCTTCGAGCACCCTGATCGCCCCCGCTCGGACGCGCAAAGCGGCGCTCTGCCTGTCGCTCGCCAGGATCAGCGCTCCCTTCCATTTCTTGAGAGGAGAGGCGGCCAGCCGGCGCTCTAGCTCCCCGGTCAGCTTCAGGAGGGAGCCGCGCAGGTCCAGGACCGTAGCCATCGGTCCCCGGTTCTGCGTATAGTGCGTCTCCACGGTGCAGTTCCCGCGCCGAAGCTCGACGGCCAGGCGGCTCCCTTGATGGGCGAACACGAAATGGACCTGCTTGAATCGCAGTCTCCTGGCCGCGCGCCCGGCAACGGCCATGAGCGCTATCGGATCCCCGGCCCAGTCAACAACTCTCAGGCACTCCTCCCCCGCCTGATACACCATGTAGCCGCGTGCCTTGCCCTGCGAATTCCTCCACAAAGCCCCACCGTAAAATCCCGGCAGCTTGCACCTGCGGAAGGTCGGCCGGACCACTGTCCCCGTCAGTCGCGAGTTCTCGCGGTTGTAAAGCCGGCACAGCTCCTTGCGGTTGTAGGCGTTGTAGCCGCGGACGGATTTAGGGACGCTCCCCCGCTCCAGGAGTTCCTCCACGTCCACCTTGTATGTCCGGTTTTGCCAGCAGCGCACGTACCCGAAACGACCGTAGAAACCCTTGATACCGGAAAGAAAGGTCAGCTCGTAACCGCCTTCCTCCATCGCCGCCAGGCCCTCGCGGACCGTCTTGGCCATGAAGCCCCTCTTGCGATATCTGGGAAGCGTGGCAACCATGCCGACGCCGGCGACCCGCAGGCGCGCGCCCCCGACACGCATCGAGTAGTCGTACACGCCGAAGTGGGTAACAACCTTGCCGCCCAAGATGCCGATTCGCGAGCTCTTCCAGTCATAGTTGCTGTGGAGCAACCGCCCCCCGCGCATGACCTTGATCTGCTCAGAATACGGCTTGCCACGGAATGAACCGGCGACCACCTCCATAATGGCCTCGGCGTGGAGGCGCGGATTCGGAGGAATGATCTCCAACATTCTCTTGTCCCCTGGGCGAAGTCCGGTCGGCCGGCCGGTTACTTCCCGGCCTTCACCGCCGCCATCGCCTGGGCGACAAGCGCGTCGCCGTGCTCGTTGATGTAGAACTCGATCCAGGTGTAGCCCGCGTGGCGGTCGCCCTCCGAGGCGCCCTTGGGGACGACCTTGCCCGCGTCCTTGGGGTCGGCGGGG
>CAZONU010000102.1:0-2294 GCA_964581145.1 uncultured Planctomycetia bacterium | reverse complement strand
GTGCTTCTTCTCCCAGGCGTCGGGCATGCCGTCGTTGTCCGCGTCCTTGGCTTGCTTGCCGGCCGCCATCCCCGCGCCGACCCCTCCCTCGGGTATCCGCCGGCCCCAGCGCCCGGTGCCCTTCTTGACTTCGTCCACAGTGCGCTTGCCGACCGCGTCGCGCGGCAGGCAGCCGGCCTGGGCCAGAACCAGCTTGCAGGCTTCTTCGGCTTTCTGGGCATTGACTTTCGGCGCCGGCCAGGGCTTCTCGGCCTTGGGCCCGTCCGGCGGCGCAGCCACGCCCTTCATCCAGGTGCAGTAGTTGCCCCGGCTGTAAAGCTCCACGCTGGCCCGCTTCCAGACCGGCGGGAACTTGCGGCCTTTCATAGAGGCGCTGGGCCCGGCCTTGAAGTAGTTCCCCGCGAAGTTGGCCCGGAACGGCTTCCCGGGCCGCGCGCGGTTCATCCTCGGGGGGTGAAAGACGAAGGGCAGCAGCATGTTGTAGATCACGTTGTTGCGGTGGTCGAGCACTTCCAGCCCGCAGAGCGGCGCGCGCTTGTAATGGTGGGCGAAGAGGTTGTGGTGCACGCTGGCATTCCGGCCGGCATACCCCATAATCATCCCGAAGTTGTGCTTGCCCTCGGGGTGGCCGCTGTCGCCGGATTCCTCTATCGCGCACCACTGCACGGTGAAGTCCCGCGAGTTGCAGAGGTCCACGTTCTCGTCGCAGCCCCAGGAGACCGAGACGTGGTCGAGCATCAGGCGGTCGACGTCCGTGACCTGAAGGCAGTCGCCGCCGCTGCCGGTGGCGCCGGTCGGCCGGCAGCGCACGAAGCGAATCACTATGTCGTGCAGGCTGGGCTTGATCCCGTACCTGGTGCGGAGCATGCCGTCGATGGTGATGCCTCCGCCCGGGGCGGTCTGACCGGCGATGGTGATGCGCGAGTCGGTGATGGTGATGCCCCGGTTCTTCCTGCCCGGCGCGCGGATCACCCCGCCCACCTCGAAGACCACGATGCGCGGCCCCTTGGCCCCGCAGGCCGCCTGCAGGCTGCCCGGGCCGGTCGCATTCAGGTTGGTCACCTTTATGACCCGTCCGCCCCTGCCCCCAAGCGAACTCGCCCCGAAGCCCTCCGCGCCCGGGAAGGCCGGCAGCTTCGGCTTGGCCGCCTCGCCGGCGAAGGAGCCCCCGGCCAGGAACAGGACGACAGTGAGCGTCAGCGCAGCCGGCTTCATCTCTCCCCTCCCCAGCTAGCCCCGCCCGCGGAGCTTGCGGGCGCGGTCCATGTCCCGCCTGGTTTCTCTCTCGCGTATGGTCCGGCGCTTGTCGCCGGCGGTCTTGGCGGTCACCAAAGCCAGCTCGACCTTGGCCCAGCCGCCGCGGAAGTAGATGGCGATGGGCACCAGGGTGTGGCCCTTCTGCTGCAGGCGCGGCATCAGCTTGTCCAGCTCCCGGCGGTGGAGCAGCAGCCGGCGCGGGCGGGTCGGCTCGTGGTTGGCGAAAGAGCCCGGCTCGTAGCGGGCGATGTTGAGGTTGTAGAGGTAGAGGTTGCCCCCGCGGAACTGCGCGTAGCTGTCGGTGAAGCTCACGTTGCGTTCGCGCAGGCTTTTGACCTCGGTGCCGGTGAGCTCCATGCCGGCCTCCACCTTCTCGATCAGCTGGAACTTGAAGAGTGCCTTCTTGTTGACCGCCACCTGCCGGCGGCCGTCCGCTTTCCCGGCGGCCTTGCCCGGCCTGGCCTTTCGTCTCCGCTTGCTCACGCCGGCGCTCCCAGCAGCGCGGGCAGGGAGGAGAGATCCTCGATCTCCCAGTCGGGCCGCGGGCAGTCCTCGGGCAGATGCCGCGCGTGGCGGTTGACCCAGGCGGCGCGCATGCCCGCGAGCTTGGCTCCCGCGACGTCCGCGGGCGAGTCACCCACGTGTACGACCTCCCCGCCGGCCAGGCCCAGCCGCTCCAGGGCCAGCCGGAAGAGCCGCGCCTCGGGATCGTACTTGTAGGCGCGCGCGCCCTCGCTGGTCAGCACGAACTCGAAGGGCCAGGCCAGGCGCTCCAGCGCCGGGGCGATGATGCGCTCGTCGGTGTCGCTGATGATTGCCAGCCGGCAGCGGCCGGCGAGCTTCGCGAGCACGGCGCCTACCTCGGGATAGGGCTCGACGGCCAGCAGATGCGCGATCCACACCGCCGCCCCGGCGGCCGGATCCGCGGCGATGCCCAGCTCGCGGTAGAGGTCCCCGAGGGACTCGACGGTGAGGTCTTCGATGGTCTTGAAGTCGAGATGTTCACGTCGCCAGGAACGGCCGAAGCGCTCGTAGAT
>CAZONU010000101.1:0-13776 GCA_964581145.1 uncultured Planctomycetia bacterium | reverse complement strand
CCTGGACACCGGCGTGGGCGAGGGCGGATTCATCACCTTCGGCGCGGGCGAGACCCAGATATCGCTGCCCCAGACCGTGCAGCGCATCGTGGTCACCAAGATGCTCCTGCGCGACAAGGAGACCGGAGTGATCGCCGGCCTCAAGAAGACGGTCAGCTCCACGTCCGAGACCAAGGTCCCGGTGCTGGGCGACATCCCCATCATCGGCTGGCTCTTCAAGGTCCGCAAGAAACCGGCCGAGAGCAACCAGCGCCTCAACCTCATGATCTTCGTGACCCCCACGGTCATCGACCTCCAGAAGGAGATGCGCATCCCCACGGCGGTCCGGGCAATCCGCCGCGACCTGGCCGGCCCCTTCTTCACCTACGAGGAGAAGGCCGCGGCCGCCGCGCCCGACACCGGCAAGTAGCCGGCGCCGGCGAAGCCGGGCTGCGTCCGGCGTAGTCGAGTTCTTTGCGTTTTTCGGGCCGGCCGGCGGCCGGCGGTTTCCGGGCCTGCAGCCCCCCCGGGATCTGGAGAGGCAGCTTGAGCTCCGCGGGCCAGCCCATCGCCCAAAAGGTGCAGTTGCGTTTCGCCAAGACCGGCGCGCTGCGCTTCCTTTCGCATCACGACCTGATGCGCCTGTTCGCCAGGGCCTGCCGGCGCGCCGAGCTGCCGGTGCGCCTCACCCAGGGCTTCGACCCCCGCCCCCGCCTGGTCTTCGCCACCGCGCTGGAGCTGGGCATCGAGTCCGAGGACGAGGCCCTGGAGGTGGAGCTCTCCAGATGGGTCGGCCCCGACCAGATCCGGGAGCGCTTGGCCTCCGCCCTGCCCGCCGGGCTGGAGCTCCGCTCGGCGCGCCTGCTGCCGCCCCGGCGCAGCGGGGAGCGGCCGGTGGCAATGCTCTACCGGGTGAGCCCCCCGGGGGGGCCGGCGGCGGTGGGCATCACCCCCGCCGGGCTCAGGGAGCTCCTGGCCCGCCGGGAGCTGCCCTTCGACCGCCCCCGCCAGAAGCGCATCCAGCAGCTGGACCTGCGGCCCAGCCTGCTCGACGCCCGCCTCGAGGGCGCGGACGTGGTGATGAGGCTTCAGCCCACCGAGCGCGGCTCGGCCCGGCCCGCGGAAATCATGGCCCTGCTGGCCGGAAGACCCTTGATGGAGACTCGAAGGTGGCCGACAAGAAAACTGTCAATGCAGATGGCGCCGTAGCCAGGAAACGTCCTCGCCGCCGGCGAAGGAAGCCCTCCAAGCCGAAGCGACCGGCCGGAGGCGCGCCGGAGGCCGCGGCGCCGCGCCGGCTGGTGCTCATGAACGTCGCCGACCCCGGCGAGGCCCGGGTGGCCATCCTGTTCGACGGCAAGATTGACGAGGTCTACCTGGAGCGCAGCGGGCGCTCGCTGGCCGGCAACATCTACCGGGGCAGCGTCACCAACGTGGAGCCCAGCCTGCAGGCCGCCTTCGTGGACATCGGCCAGGAGCGCAACGGCTTCCTGCACGCCTCCGACTGCCTGCCTCCGGACGGCGGCTTCGCCGAGGTGCTGGGCGGCCGGCGGCGCAGGGGGCAGAGGGGGCGGAGCAAGCCTTCCGGGGGCTCCGGCAGGGGCCGCAACCGGCCGCCCATCGAGAAGATGCTCAAGAGGGGCCAGGACGTCCTCATCCAGGTGACCAAGGACGGCATCGGCAGCAAGGGTCCGGCGCTGACCACCTATCTCTCGCTGCCCGGCAGGTACCTGGTGCTGATGCCCGGGCTGGCCCGGCTGGGGGTTTCCAAGAAGATCGAGGACGAAGCCCATCGCGAGGAGCTGCGCCAGACGCTGGCGACGCTCCAGCCCCCCAAGGGCCTGGGTTTCATAGCTCGCACGGCCAGCCTGGGCCATCCCGTCGAGGACCTCACCCGCGACATGGAGTTCCTGGTCGGGTTGTGGCAGGCGCTGCTCAAGCGGGCCAGGGAGGCGAGCAGCCCCGCGCTCATCTACCAGGAGTCCGACCTGGTCATCCGCACGGTGCGCGACTTCCTGCCCCCCGACACCGAGTCGATCCTGGTCGACTCCCCGGAGGTCTTCCCCCGGGTCACCGAGTTCCTGGAACTGGTCTGCCCGGAGATGCTCGACCGGGCCGCGGTCTACGAGGGGGCCCGGCCCATCTTCCACGAGTTCGGAGTGGAGGAGGAGCTGGCCAAGCTGGGGCGCCGCAAGGTGCGCCTGCCCGCCGGAGGCTCACTGGTCATCGAGCAGACCGAGGCGCTGGTGGCCGTCGACATCAACACCGGCAGCTACCGCGGCCGCCGCGACCAGGCCGGGGCCATCCTCCAGACCAACCTGGAGGCCGCCCGCGAGGTCGCCCAGCAGCTCCGGCTGCGGGACATCGGCGGCCTGATCGTCATCGATTTCATCGACATGGACGAGCCGGGCCACTGCCGCCAGGTCGAGAGAGAGCTGCGCGCGGCGCTGGAGCGCGACCGCGCCCGGATCTTCGTAACGCCCATGAGCCAGCTGGGGGTGGTGGAGATGAGCCGCCAGCGCACCCGTCCGGGCCTGGCCCGCGCCACCTTCGTGCGCTGCCCCACCTGCGCCGGCGTGGGCGCGGTCAAGAGCGCCGAGAGCCTGGGCCTGGACCTCCTGCGCGAGGCCAAGAGCGCCGCCAGCCGCGGGGACTGCGCCGAAATTGAGGCCCACTTCGCCCCGGACGTGGCCGTGCAGGTCGACAACCTCTACCGGGCCGAGCTGGTGCGACTGGAAGAATCCTGCAGCGTGAAGATAATGGTCGCGGCGGATCCCGCCCTGGCCCCCGGCCGCATGCGCGTGGTGGCCAGGGGCGAGTCCGGGGTCCCGGTGGTGGAACGCGACTACGAGGAGGCGGAGTAATGTACGCGGTTGTCAAGGATGGCGGCCACCAGTTCCGGGCCGCGGTCGGCGAGCAGGTGGAGGTCGAGCGCCGCGCGGCGGCCCCCGGCGAGGAGATCGTCTTCGAGGAGGTCCTGCTGGTGGGCGGGGAGGAGGCCAAGGTGGGCTCGCCGACGGTGGCCGGCGCCCGGGTCGTGGCCGTGGTCGAGGGCCAGGCCAAGGGCCCCAAGCTCCGCGGCCTCCGCAAGCGCGAGAACAACAACTCCCAGACGCGCTTCGGCCACCGCCAGAAGTACACCACGGTCACCATCAAGGAGATCGTGACCGGCTAGTCGGGGGGAGCGCGCGCCGCGGGCGCGCCGGCTCCGCCGGGGAGGTGCAGGTTGGCTCCTGAGAGCGGCAGGTTGGACCCGGGCGATCTTCTCGAAGCCCTCGAGAAATCCGCCGCGCAGGCGGAGTGGACCCCCCTGTTCGCCGACGCTTTCGACCGCACCTCGCTGGGCGACGACTGGCGGATCGTCAACGGACGCGCGCGCATCGTCAACGGCTGGCTGAAGGTGGTCGGGAGCAGCGGCGACGTCTACGCGGCGGTTCGACGGCCGTTCCCGGACAACGTCCGCGTGGAGTTCGACGCCCGCTTCCCGGCCACCGGCGTCCCCGTCTCCGATCTGGGCTGTTTCGTCGCCGGCGACGAACACCGCTGCGACCATGTGGGCTACTGCCTGTCCTTCGGGGCTGACAACAACATCTGCAGCCGCATCCAGCGCGAGGGGGTCGACATCCGCATCAACACTGAAGCGGTGGCCGAGCCGGGGCGCAGCTACCACCTCGCCGCCGAGCTGGTCGACGGCAACCTGACCCTCTACGTGGACGGCAAGCAGATCCTCAGCTACCTGGACATGATCCCCCTGGCCGGGGTCGGCCACGACCACCTGGGGCTGGTCACCTTCAAGCACGGCGGCGAGTTCGCCAGCGTGAAGGTCCTGACCCACTCGGGCCCCACCCGCACGGGGGCCTTCACCGTCGCCGACGCCTACTGCCGCGACGGGCTCTACGACCGGGCCATCGAGAGGTACCGCCAGGTGGCCGCGGCGCACCCCGACCAGCCCCTGGGGCTCCTGGCCCAGTGCAAGGTGGCCCTGGCCCTGATCGGCGACAGCCGCTGGAGCGAGGCCGAGGCCCAGCTTCGCGGCCTGGCCGGCCCCGCCGAGGGCAGCGAGCTCGAACACCTGGTGGCCCTCTGGCACGGCCGGACGCTGGGGATGATGGGCAAGATCGACGAGGCCCTGCGGGGCTTCTCGCGGGTGCAGGCGGCCACCAACGACCCCGGCATCATCGACGAGACCGCGGTGGCCTGCGGGCTGCTCTGCGAGCACCTGCGCACCGACTCCCGCTGGCTGGAGGCCGGCCGCTGCGCCAAGTTCCTCTTCGAGAACCTCCAGACCCCGCTCATCGAGACCAGCCACATGTTCGGCCACTACGGGAGCCGCCTCCGCGACGCCGCCCTCTTCGAGGAGGAGTACCAGGCGGTCACCAAGCTGGGCGTGGCCATAGCCAGCCGGGCGGGCGACCCCGGCCAGCTGGTGAGCGCCAAGCTGCGCCGGGCCAGCGCCGCCATTCTCACCGGGCGCTTCGACCGGGCGCGCGAGATATACGACGGGCTGGAGGCCCAGGCCCGCGAGGAAGGCAGTCGCTCACTGGAGCTGACCGTCCTGGCCAGCCGCGCCGAACTGGAGCTGTCCCTCGGCAAGTACGACCGGGCCTTCGAGCGCGTCCAGCCCTTCGCCGGCACCGAGGAAGAGGAGATGAACCTCCGGGAGATGACCTGGGGCAGCACCCTGGCCGACCTGCGGGCCATAGCGGTCATTTTCCTCGGTCGCATGGACGAGGCCCTCGACGACCTGGACGCCGGCCGCATCAGCAAGATGACCATGGACCTGCGCCTGGTCCTGGCCGCCGAGCTCTGGCGGCGCGACCGCAAGGCCGCCGCGGGGGCCTGCCTCGCTGAGCTCAAGGCGGCCATGCCCCGGCGCACCGCGAAGTTCGCGGAGCTGGCCACCGCCGCCATCCGCGGCGAGGTGCTGGTCGAAGCCCTCATGGAGTTCGTGGAGGCCTCGCTCCAGCCGGTCCAGCAGGCGCGCGGCACTTTCTACGCGGGTCTGGCCCTGTGGGCCGGCGGCAACGACGGGGCCGCGACCCTGCCCTGGTCCGAGGCCAAGAACGCGGCGCCGGACGTCACGCCCATATGGCACTGGGCCAGCTACTTCCAGGGGCGCGTGGAGACTTAGGAGCCAGCCCTTGCCCCAGGTCGACCAGCCCCCGGGTCCCGCCGAAGCCAAGCCCAAAAAGGGCCGCCTGCTAAAAAGCCTGCGCAACATCTTCCTGGCGGGCGTGGCCGTGCTGCTGCCCGCGGGCATCACCGCCTGGCTCATCAAGGTAGTGGGCGTCGACCTGCTGGACCAGCCAGCCCGCAGACTCCTGGCGCGGATTGTGCGCCTGTTTCTGATGGACAGCCCGGAAAACCCGGGCTTGGCCACCGAGATCGAGACCCGCTGGTTCGGCGTCGGTATCGTGCTCACCGTGCTCTCCATCTTCCTGGTGGGGATGGCGGCCAAGAGTTTCCTCGGCCGGCAGTTCCTGCGCCTGACCGAGCACATCGTCAACAAGGTCCCCCTGGTCCGCAGCGTCTACACCGGCATCAAGCAGCTCTCCGACGCGGTCTTCACCAGCGCCGGCAAGGAGAGCTTCAACCGCGCGGTGCTGGTCAAGTTCATGGGCGAGGACGCCTACGCCGTGGGCTTCGTCACCGGCGAGACCCAGGGCGAGGCCCAGCTGCTCACCCCCGAGCGGGTGGTCAACGTCTTCGTGCCCACCACCCCGAACCCCACTTCGGGCTACCTGTTAATGGTCCCGGCCGACAAGCTGATAGAACTGCACATGACCGTTGAGCAAGCCCTCAAGATGGTGATCTCCGGCGGGATAGTGGCTCCCCCGGTGCCCCGGGAACTCCTGCCTCCCTCCGGGAGCGCGGCCAAGCCGAGTTGGTCCCAGGTGCGCCAGAAACGGGGCAAGCCGCCCCATGCGGAGAGCCGCTCATGACCAGAGAACTGCGCGTGGGCATCGTCGGCTACAACTTCATGGGCAAGGCGCACTCCAATGCCTGGCGCCAGGCCGCCAAGTTCTTCGACCTGCCGGTCAGCATCGTCCTCAAGGCCGCCTGCGGGCGGACCCGCGCGAAGGTCGCGGCCTTCGCCGCCCAGTGGGGCTGGGAGTCGGTGGAGACCGACTACCGCAAGCTGGTCCGCCGCGACGACGTGGACCTGGTCGACGTCTGCACGCCCAACCACCTCCACTGCAAGATAGCCAGCGCAGCCCTGGCCGCCGGAAAGGCCGTGGCCTGCGAGAAGCCCCTGGCCATGAACCTGGCCGAGGCCAAGAGGATGGCGGCGCTGGCCCGGCGCAGGAATCTCCTCAACACCGTGTGGTACAACTACCGGCGGGTGCCGGCCCTGTGCCTGGCCCGGCGGCTGGTCCGCGAGGGGCGCATCGGCCGCGTCTTCCACGTCCGCGCCCAGTACCTGCAGAGCTGGATCATCGACCCGAACTTCCCGCTGGTCTGGCGCCTGGACGGCAAGGTGGCCGGCTCGGGCGCGCACGGCGACCTCAACGCCCACACCATCGACACGGTGCGCTACGTGACCGGCGAGGAGGTCACCGAGGTCAGCGCCCTGATGGAGACCTTCATCAAGCAGCGCCCGGTGCTCGACGACGTGGGCGCGGGGCTCTCCGCCCGGGCCGTCAGGGGCCGCAAGGGCCGGGTCACGGTGGACGACGCGGTGCTCTCCCTGGCCCGGCTCTCCGGCGGCGGGGTGGGCACCTTCGAGGCCACCCGCTTCGCGCAAGGCCACCTCAACGGCAACCGCATCGAGATCAACGGCGAGAAGGGCGCGCTGAGCTTCGACTGCGAGCGCATGAACGAGCTGGCTTACTTCGACGCCGCGCGCCCCGCGCACGTCAGCGGCTGGACCGACGTGATGGCCACCGACCCCGAGGAGCACGAGTACTTCGGCGCCTGGTGGCCGCCGGGGCACATCATCGGCTACGAGCACACCTTCACCCACCAGGCCGCGGACATCGCCCGGGCCTTCGGACGGGAGCGGCCCCGGCCCCTCCAGCCGGACTTCACCGACGCGGCCAGGACCCAGGCGGTGCTCGAGGCCATGAGCAAGTCCGCGAAGAGCCGCCGCTGGGTCAAGACCGGCTGCTAGCGGCCAGGGAATGCGCGGCTTCAAGCGCTTCTTCACCGGCAGCACCTACTTCTTTCGAGGGCTGGGAACCCTGCTGGGCGGCGGGGGCCTGCGCCGCTGGGCGGTGCTGCCCGTGGTCGTCAACTTCTTCGTGTTCGTCGGGATCGGAGCGCTTACCCTCTGGACGGCCTGGCGCTACGCCAGCCAGATCGCCGAGGGCGGCTGGGGCACCCTCTGGGGGACGCTGGCAGTGATCCTGACCTTCCTGGCCGTGCTGGTGATCGGCTTCTTCGCCTTCGGCATGGTCGCCACCGTGGTGGCCGCGCCCTTCAACGAGCTCATTTCCCAGGCCACCGAGCGGCGCTTCGCCGGCTCGACCGGCGAGGTCAAGGACCGCGCCTTCGCGGCGGACATGCTCCGGGCGGCATGGGCGGCGACCAAGCTGTTCCTGATGGAGATGGCGGTGATCATACCCGCCATGGTGCTGCTGCTCATCCCCGTGGCCGGGCAGATTCTCTTTGCGCTCCCCGCGGCTTTCTTCCTGGCGCTGGCCTACCTGGACTATCCCCTGGACCGCCGCAAGCTGGGGCTCCGCCAGAAGCTGGCCTTCGGCTGGCGGCACCTGCCCGAGGTCATGGGTTTCGGCCTGGTGACCTACCTGGCGATGCTGGTGCCCATACTTAACGTGCTGATGATTCCGGTGGCCGCAGTGGGGGCCACGCGCCTCTTTCTGGACGTGAGCGGAAAGGAACTGGCCGGCTACTCGCCGCCGGCCGCCGTGCCGGGGGAGGCCGCCTCGGAGCTTCCCGCGCCTTCCTCCGCGGACTCCGGGGAGGAGGCGCCCTCCTCCTCGTAGACGCCGAAGCTCTCCAGGGCGCTCTTGGCGCGGGCATAGTGCATGTCCAGCAGGGTGTCCACCCCCAACAGGGTGAAGAGGTTCTGGATGCGCTGGTGCAGGCCCACGAACTTGACCACCGCCAGGTTCTCGTAGGCCAGGACGTGCAGGCCGACCACCGCGCCGATCTGCATGCTGTTCATGTAGGAAACCCCGGCGAGGTCCACCAGCAGCCTGCGGTCGCCCTCGTGGATGATGATCTCCTCGAAGCGGTTGTGCAGCGCCAGGGGGTCGCTGAGGTCGGCCCCGGTGAGCTTGACCATGGCGATGCCGCGCTGGCGATGAAGCTCCAAGTGGCGGTTCCTTCCGGGCAGCGGGCTACCGGTCGTGGACCCTGGAGGGCGGCTTGGGATACCGCCGCGCCGGCAGCTTCTTGATCTCCTCCACGGGATCGGGCTTCTCCTCTTCCTTCTCGCCCTCTTTCTTGGGCTTGGGTGGTTTGTCACCTATCTGTAAAGGATAGTCTTCGTGGTTCTTGCCCCACCACTCCAGCATCTTCTCGGCGGCCTTCCCAGCGGTGACCTTGTCCGCGTCGTAGCCGTAGCTGCTTCCGGCGATCCTCCCGAAGCTGCGCGCGCACTCGTTGAGATACTGCTTCTCCCACCAGGCGGCCTTCTTGCCCGCGGCCGGCGTGCCGGTGTAAACCGCCACGAGCAAGGGCTTGACCGCCTCCTTCGAGCCGATCTGTCCGAGGGCGATGGCCGCTGAGAGCCGCCGCTGCCAGCTCGAGTCCTCCAGGGCCCGGCAGAGCGCGGGCAGCGCCGGCTCGCCGATGGCCGCCAGGGCGGCGCGGGCCGCAGTGCGCTGCTCCTGGGCGTCCCGGCCCTCGGAAGCACCCATCCCTCCAATCAGGGCCGCGATCCGGGCAGTCAGCTCGGGGTCCGGCTTCTCGGCCTCCGGCGCGGCGGGCTTGGTCTCCCTGCCGCTCTTCTCCGGGGGTTTGCCGGGCTTCTCAACCCCCGGCTTGGGCTTGGGCTTCTCCTCGGCGCCCACCGGCAGCCGCGGGAGCCTGGGGCGCGCTTTCGCGTCGGGCTCGACCATCACCACCCGGTTGGCGGCGACCGTTATCCTCCCGCCGTTCTCCAACTGGATGACCACCTGCCCGCCGGAGCGGCGCACGATCCTGCCGCGCAGCCTCCGGCCGTTGTCCAGAGTGAGGGTGTCGGCCCGCGCGGCCCCGGCCAGGGCCAGCACGGCCAGCGCTTGAATCAGCAGGCGCGCTCCGCGAGTCATATCGGCTCCCCCTCCGAAAAGTCATACAGCCAGTTCAGCGGCTCCGGCGCGGGCTCAACGATCTCTTCGGGACTGAAGAAGTTGGCCAGCTCCCCGGCGGCGGTCTCCGGGGAGTCTGAGGCGTGGACCAGATTGAAGCGGTTGCTCATGCCCAGGTCCCCGCGGATCGAGCCGGGCTCGGCCGCCGCGCAGTCCGTGGCGCCGGTCAGCTTGCGGGCCACCGCGACGGCGTCCCTGCCCTCCAGACAGACGGCCACCAGGGGTCCCGAGGTGATGAACCTGACCAGCCCCGGATAGAAGGGCTTGCCGGCGTGCACCGCGTAGTGCTTCTCAGCCAGCTCCTTCGAGACCCGCAGCATCTTCAGGCCCACGGGGCGCAGCCCCTTGGCCTCGAAGCGCTCCAGAATCCGCCCGACCAGCGCGCGGGCCACCGCGTCGGGCTTGAGCAGCACCAGCGTGCGCTCCACGGCTAGCCGGCCCCTTCTCCCCGGGGATACTCCTCGCGCTCCTCCGCCGCCCGGGGCCCGGCAGGGTCCGAGGACCGTTCCAGGTCCAGGATGCGGGTGTCACCGTAGTACGGCTTGGTGACGTAGTCGCTGATGTTCTGGAGCCGCCGGACGATCTCGCTCAGCCGCCGGCTGTTGCCGTGCAGGTTCTGGATGTGGCGGGCCAGCTCGGCCCGGTCCACCTCCTTCTCGGACCCCTCCAGGGCCATCTCCAGGAGCTCGGTCCGGCCGGAAACCGCCGCCAGCGGCTGGCTGATCTCGTGGGCCAGCCCGCCGGCCAGGCGCATGACCGCCTCCAGCTTCTCGGCGCGCAGCCTCTCCATCTCGGAGCTGTGCTGCTCGCTGACGTCGGCCACGACCACTACGGCCATGTCCGCGCCGCCGTTGACCCGCTCCAGGAAGTAGGCCTGGTGCCGGTGGCGCACGCTCCGGCCGCGCACCTCGCGCTCAAGCTCGCTCACCTGCTTGCTGCGCTCCCGAAAGGCGGCCATCGCCGGACACTCCGGGCAGCTCTCCGGGCGGCCGTAGAGGATCTCGTGGCACTTCTCGCCCAGGACTTGGTCGTAGGACAGCTTGCCGGCCATGGTCACGCCTGCCCGGTTGATGCGGCGGACGACCAGGTCCCTGTCGACCAGCAGAATCGCCTCGCCGACCGCGTCGAAGATGAGCTGCAGCTCCCGCTTGATGCGGGCCAGCACCTGTTGGGTCTTGAGCAGGGTTTCCCGCTGGCGGGCCTCGCGAATGGCCGCGGCCACCCGGGCGCCCAGCACCTTGGACTCGAAAGGCTTGACCAGGTAATCCACCGCGCCGGCGGAAAGCAGCTTGGCCACCCCCTCGGCACTGCGGTCCACGCTGATGACGATTACCGGCACCCGGGGGACTTCCGCGCCGGACCGTATCTGGTCCAGGACCTCGCCCCCGTCGCCGTCCGGCAGGTAGCGGTCCAGGAGCACCAGGTCCAGGGGCTGCGTTGCCGAGCGCATCGTCCGCAGGCACTCGCCGGCCGAGGCCACGCGGGTCACGCTGTACCCCAACCTCACCAACTGATCGCCGATGAGGCGCCTTACGTCGCCGTCATCCTCCACGAGCAATATATGTCCGCCGGTGTCATCCTGGCTCAAAGTGCCCTCCGCAGAGGAGTTTATACGTCTGCCCCAGCCCTGTCAAGACTCGCGGTCAGAAATCCCCTCCACGTAAACGCCCGTGAGCGGTCGGATATTCGCCGCTTACCGCCCTTTCTCGATGACCGCCGCGGCCACGTGCCCCCCGAAACCGCCGGAAAGCACCAGGCAGCGCCGGACGGCAGCGTCAAGGCCAACCCCCTGAAGGAGGTCGATTCCCGGGCACTCCAGCGGCGCGCTCAGGTTGGCCGCCGCGGGCAGGAACCCGGCTTCCAGGCAGAGCGCCGCGAAGGCCAGCTCAACGGCGCCCGAAGCGCCCAGCATGTGCCCCGTCAGCCCCTTGCTGCCGGTGGCCGGCAGGGCAGAACCGGCCCCAGCCGCCAGTCGCCCGGCCGCGGCCAGCTCGACCTCGTCGCCCGCGCGCGTCGCGGTGCCGTGCAGCCAGATGCCGTCCAGGTCACGCGGCTGGGACCCCGCACGCTCCAGCGCCAGCCGGGCACAGGCCTCCACGCAGCGCCCCTCCGGCTCTGGCGCGACCAGGCTGTGAGCCTCGCAGAGCTCCGCTCCGCCGGCGAGCCAGGCCCGCGCCCGGGCGCCCCGCCCCTCGGCGCGCCCGGCGCTCTCCAGCACAAACGCCGCCGCACCCTCGCCGAGCAGGAACCCGCAGCGCTCGCGGTCGAAGGGCCTCACCGCGGCCGCCGGGTCGGCGTCCTCTGCGCCGACCAACGCGCCCATCGCCGCGAACCCCGCGTGGATGAACGGCGTCAAGGAGGCCTCGCTGGCGCCCGCCACGGCCAGCTCCGCCCGGCCGGAGGCCACCTCCCGCGCCGCGGCCAGCACGGAGACCAGCCCGCTGGCGCAGGCCGCCGCACGACATGTGACCGGACCGCGGAGCTTCAATTCCCCGGCGACGGCCAGCGCCGCGCAGCCGGGGGCCAGGCGCTCCAGCGGCAGCCGGGGGGCGGCGGGGTCGCTCAACTGCTTCTCGATGGAAATGACCGCGCCCTTGCTGGTGGAAAGGGAAAGAAGCGTGCTCTCCGGAAGCGTGCCCGGCGCAAGCCCCGCATCCTCCAGCGCCCCGCGCGCGGCCAGCACTGCGAAGTGCTCCACGCGGTCCGGCCCCGCGGGGGAATCCGCCTCGACTGCGCCCACTCCGCAGACGCCCATGCGGCGCAGCTCGCCGTCCGCGGGGGGACGCAGGCCGCTGCGGCCCTCCCGAAGCGCGCCCAGGCAGGCGAGGGCGCCCGAGCCCAGCGGGGAAACCACCCCGATCCCGGTTATCGCAACCGGATTCACCCTGCGCTGAACCCCGGGACGTCGGCGCGGCCGGCGCGGCTTTCCAGGTTGAAAACCTGACCGGTGACTGCGGGCATTTCGGCCAGCTCGACGACGGCCCGCGCGGCGCTGGCCACGTCGGCGGCCCGTCCCAGCGGACTGAGGGAGAGGACGCGTTTCACGTAATCGGGCGTGCTGGCCCGGCCCATGTCCGTTTCGTGGAGGAACCCGGGAATCACCGTGTTGACGCGCACGCCCGCCCCGCCCCACTCCACCGCGGCGGCGCGGGTGAGCGCCTCCAGCCCCGCCTTGGCCGCGGAGTAGGGCCCCGCCCCGCTCGCGCCGCGGGATCCGACCAGGCTGCTGACGTTGACCACCGCGCCCCTGCAGGCCGCCAGCGCATCGCTGGCCGCGCGCATCGCGCGAAAGGGCGCGGAGAGGTTAACCTCGACCTGCCGGTCCCACTCGGCCTCGCTGAGACGGGTTATGAGCGCGGCGCGAAAGAGGCCGGCGTTGTTGACGAGGAAATCCAGCCTGCCGCGCGAAAAGGCCAGGAACTCCGCTACCAGCCGCTCCGGAACCGCGGGATCACTCAGGTCGCCGGCCAGCAGCGCGCCGCGGGCCCCGAGACCCTCGACCTCGGCCAGGGCCTCGCGGGCCGCGTCCGACCCGGCGCTGCAGCCCAGCCCCAGGTGCGTCCAGCCGCGCCGCGCCAGCTCGCTGGCCACTGCCCGGCCGAGTCCGCGGGAGGCGCCGGTGACCAGTGCGGCACGGCTCACCCGGCCAGCTCCAGCCCCAGCGCGCGGCACATGGCCAGGTCCTCCTCGGCCGGGCGCCCGCGCGTCGTCAGGTAGTTGCCGAGGATCACGCCGGTGGCCCCCGCGGCGAAGGCCAGGGGCTGGAGCGGCCCCAGGACCAGCTCGCGCCCGCCGCACACCTGAATCCGCGCCGCCGGCAGCATCAGCCGGAAGACGGCTATGATGCGCAGGCCTTCGCGGGCCGGAAGCGGCTCCCGGCCCTCCAGCGGCGTCCCGGGTATGGGGTCCAGGAAGTTTACGGGCACCCTCTCGATGCCCAGGCCGGCCAGTTCCGCGCCGAGCTCGATGCGCTGCTCCCAGCTCTCGCCCGCGCCGAAGATGCCGCCCGAGCAGCGCTCGATGCCGGCCTCCTTCAGCGCCCCCAGGGTGGCCAGGCGCCGGTCGTAGTCGTGCGTGGAGCAGAGCTCGGGGAAGAAGCTCCGGGCGGTTTCCAGGTTGTGGTTGTAGACGCGGACGCCCGCCGCGGCCAGCCGGCGGGCGCCGCCGGCGTCAAGCACGCCCAGCGAGGCGTGGGCGGCGATGCCTTCTTCCGCCACTGACTGGAGGCGCCGGCAGTACTCGTCAAGCTCCGCCGCCGCCGGCCCGCACCCGGAGGAGACCAATGCGAAGCCCGAGGCCCCGCGCTGGCGCGCGCCGCGCGCCGCGCGCCGGACCGCACCCTCGTCGAGGAGTCCGCTGGGTTTCGCGTCCGTGGCGTAGTGGCCGCTCTGCGCGCAGAACTTGCAGTCCTCCGTGCAGCGCCCGCTCCTGACGTTGGCTATGGAGCAGCACTCGATGCGGTTGCCGAAGTGCGCCTCGCGGACGCGGCCGGCGGCGAAGAGCAGCTCGTCGAGCGGCGCCGAGCGGGCCAGCTCCAGGG
>CAZONU010000100.1:2944-13802 GCA_964581145.1 uncultured Planctomycetia bacterium | reverse complement strand
GGCGGCCAGGCAGGCTGACTCGCCGGATGTGGCCCGCGCGGGCCAGCTCGTAGAGCCTCACGTACTCGCCGGCCGAGCGCTCCCAGGACCAGTCCTGGCGCATGGCCCGGGCGACCATCCGCTTCCAGGCCGAGCGGCGGCTCATGGCCGAAACCGCCCGGCGCACGGCGACCACCAGCGCGACCGGGTCGTAGTCGGTGAAGGTGAAGCCGTTCTCTCCGTCGGTCACCGTGTCGGCCAGCCCGCCGGTCTCGCGGACCACGGGGATCGTCCCGTACTTGAGGCTGATCAGCTGGTTGAGGCCGCAGGGCTCGTAGCGCGAGGGCATCAGGTAGATGTCGCTGCCGGCCTCGACCAGATGCGCCAGCCGCTCGTCGTAGCCCAGGCGCACGGACATGCGCCGGGGATAGCCGTCGGCCAAGTCGGTCAGGGCCCGCTGGAAGCGCGCCTCGCCGCTGCCCAGTATGGCCAGCTCCACCGGCAGGCTCATGATCCCCGGGACCGCCTCGACCAGGAGGTCCAGCCCCTTGTGCTCGGCCAGGCGCGAGACCATCCCCAGGAGCGGCCGGCGAGCCCTCCCGCCCAGCCCCATCTCCCTGCGCAGCGCCTTCCGGCACCCGGCCTTGCCGGCCAGGCGCGAGGGCGAGTAGCGGGCGGGCAGCAGCTTGTCCACCGCCGGGTTCCAGACCGAGTAGTCCAACCCGTTGACGATGCCGAAGAGCCGGTCGCGCCGCTCGGCGAGCACCCCGTCCAGGCCGTAGCCGCCCCGGGGGGTCTGGATCTCCCGCGCGTAGCGCTTGCTCACCGTGTTGACCGCGTCGGAGTAGACCAGCCCGCCTTTTAAGAGGTTTATCTGCCCGTAGAACTCCAGCTCCCGCCAGTTGAAGCGCTCGGGCCCCAGCCCGGTGAGCGGCATCTTCCACGGCGGGAAGACCCCCTGGTAACCGAGATTATGAACGGTGAGGACCACCGCCGCGGCCGAGAGCCGGGGATCGCGCGCGTAGACGTGCTTGAGGTAGGCGGCGGCCAGCGCGGTCTGCCAGTCGTTGAGGTGAAAGACGTCGGGGGCCAGCTCCAGCTCGCGGGCCGCCTGGCAGAGCGCGCGGCAGAAGAAGGCGTACCTTTCCAGGTTGTCGGGGTAGTCGTAGGCGCCCGGGCCGTAAAGCCCCCCGCGGCCGAAGAACTCCTTGCGGGCCACGAAGTAGACCGGCACCCGGCCGCCGGGCAGCCGGCCCTCCAGGATCAGCGCCTCCTTCTGCCCGCCGCCCAGGGGCACGAACAGGCGCGCGGCCTGGCGGAGCGCCGCGCCGCTTTCTTCAACTTGGCGGTAGCAGGGCGTGAACACCGAGACCCGGTGGCCCAGCCGCGCCAGCGCCGCCGGCAGCGACCCGGCCACGTCGGCCAGTCCCCCGGTCTTGGCGAAGGGCGCCACCTCGCTGGCCGCGAAGACGATACGCATGGCGGGTATCTTACGACATTTGCGGCCGGTATCAAGCATACGGCTTGACCCTTCCGCCCCCTGCGGTTAGAGTCTCTCCCGTGGACAGGAAAGCCCAGCGCGACCTCGACGCACTCAAGCTGGCCCGGAAGCTGATCTCGTTCAATACCTTCCAGCCCGAAGGAAACGAGCGGCCCTGTGCTGAGCACCTGGCCGAGCTGCTCGGGGCGGCGGGCTTCACCGCAGAGCTGCACGAGTTCGAGCCGGACCGTACTACGCTGGTCGCGGACCTGGCAGGCGACGGAACGCGTCCCCCGATCTGTTTCGCCGGCCACCTGGACACCGTGCCGCTGGGCACGCTCCGCTGGGAGCACGACCCCTTCGCGGGCGAGATCGACGGCGGGAAGCTCTACGGCCGCGGCGCCACCGACATGAAGGCGGGCATCGCCGCCGCGGCGGTCGCGGGCATAAGGGCGACCGAGGTGAAAGATCGCCAGGCCGGAGTCAAGCTGATCTTCACCGCCGGAGAGGAACACGGCTGCAAGGGATCGCTCGACGCCGCCGAAACCGGCGCAATCGGGGAAGCCGGCGCCCTGGTCGTGCCCGAGCCGACTTCCAACCACCCGGTCTGCTGCCACCGCGGCGCGCTGTGGTCCAGGGTGACCGCGCGCGGGGTGACCGCCCACGGAGCCCTGCCGCACCTGGGCGTCAACGCCATCTACAAGGTGGCGGGAATGATCGGGCAAGTCCGGCAGTTCGGCTTCGAGGCACCCGACCATCCGCTGCTGGGCCCGGCCACGCTGAACGTCGGAACCGTCGAGGGCGGCCAGAACGTCAACTCCGTGCCCGACCGGGCCAGCTTCACGATCGACTGCCGCACGCTGCCCGGTCAGTCGCACGAGGAGCTGCTCGCCCGGATGGGAAACCTGCTCGGCCAGGACGCGGAGATCGAGAAGCTCGTGGACCTGCCGCCGATGCAGACCGACCCGGAGCATCCCTGGATGCTGGAGGTGCGCCGGACGGCCGAAGAAGTCCAGGGGCGGGACCTGCCTCCGGAGGGCAAGCTGGCCTTCACCGATGCCTCGGCACTGCAGCCCGCCTTCGGAAACTGCCCGACGGTAATCCTCGGGCCGGGCCTCGGGGACATGTGCCACAAGACCGATGAGTACTGCCCGGCGCCGAAGATCCGGGAGGCGGTCGAGATATACGCGCGGCTGATCGAGAACTGGTGCTCGGCCTGACGCCCCGCGCCAGGCGGCGCGGGACGCGCCAACCCATCTCGCCTTGACCATTGTTTCCGGGGAGGTTAGAGTTTCCACTTGCATGAATAGAGCAGCCGCCAGAGACCTCGGCGCCGCCCGCCGGGCGGTGGCCCTCGCCCGCAAAAAAGGCGCCCGCTTCGCCGAGGCCCGGGTGATGACCGGCGCCTCGGTGGGCCTGTCGGTGCAGGACGGCCGCGCCGAGCGCATGGGCGCCGGCCGGGTGCGCGGCTCGTGCGTCAGGCTCATTCACGGAAACCGCTGGGGCTTCGCCAGCGCCGACGGGGCCGGCTTCCGGCGCCTGGCCGAATCCGTCGACCACGCCCTGGCCCTGGCCCGGGGCGGCCGCGAGCTGGGCCGGCCGGCGGCGGTGGCCCCCCGCGAGGGGCGCAGGCCGCGGCTGCTGGTCGGGGACGAGTCCCTGGCGGGGGACGGCGAGGCCGGCGGCGGCGAGCTCTCCGCCTGGGCCAGGCAGGTTCTCGAGCTGGAGCGGGCCGCGCGGCGCCACGCCGGGAAGAAAGCCGTCAATTCGGTGGCCAGCTTCGGCCGCACCGCCGGCCGGATCATAGTGGCCGGCTCCCGGGGGACGGCGGCGGTCCGCTGGGGACGGCGCGCCACCGCCTCGCTGATGATGGTGGTCGCCGACGGCCGGCGCGGCATCCAGCGCTGGAGCGAGCGCGTGGGCCGCACCGGCGGGGCCGACCTGCTCGCCGAGCTGGAGCCCGAGGTCTTCTCGCGCAAGGCCGCCGAGCGGGCCCTGGCGGTGCTGGCCGCGCGGCCCGCGCCGGGGGGCAGCTTCCCGGTCATCCTCGACCCGGCCACCGGCGGTGTCTTCGTCCACGAGTGCCTGGGGCACAACGCCGAGGCCGACCTGGTGCTGAGCGGCCAGAGCCTGCTCGACGGCAAGCTGGACAGGAAGCTGGCCTCGGTCCAGGTGGGCGTGGTCGACGACCCCACGGTGCCCGGCGCCTTCGGCAGCTACGAGTTCGACTCGGAGGGCACCCCCGCCGCGCGCACCGAGATCATCAGCCGCGGGGTCTTGAAAACCTACCTGCACTCGCTGGAGACCGCCGCGCGGATGAAGGCCCGGCCCACCGGCCACGGCCGGGCCGACGGCTACAGCTCGCCGCCCATCGTGCGCATGAGCAACACCTACTTCGCGCGGGGGAAGCGCAGGCTGGAGGACATGATCGCCGAAATCGACCGCGGGCTGCTCCTGGAGCACGGCTCCAGCGGGCACGTCCTCTCCGAGAAGGGCCACTACACGGTGCGCGCCGGCTGCGGCCGGCTGATAGAGAACGGCAGGCTGGGCGAGCTGGTCCGCGACGTCTCCATAAGCGGCCTGGTCCTGGAGAGCCTCAGGGACATCGACGCGGTCAGCCGCGACTTCGAGCTGGCCTCGCCGGGCTACTGCGGCAAGGACGGCCAGGACGTCCCGGTGGACGACGGCGGGGCCTACGTGCGCCTGCGCAAGGTGGTGGTCGGCGGCCGGGGCAAGTGGCCGTCGAGGAAGTCTCGACGCTGAGGAGACGAGATATGAGAGCGTTGATAGTCCGAATCGCCCCCCTCCTGGGACTGCTGCTCTTTCTGCTGCCCGCGGCGCTGACGTCCGGCGGACGGTCTCTCGCCGGCGAGGGCAAGCTGGAGAAGATCAAGGAGAAGGTCAAAGACCGCGATAAGGATCGCGACAAAGGCAAGAGGAAAAAGGACAAGGACTCCGAGGGGCTCTTCGACGACGATGACGACGAGGACGATGACGCCTGGGACCTGGAAGTCCTGGTCGACGTCCTGGACTTCACCCTGCACGTCCTGGCCCTGCCCTTCACGCTTCCCGCCGAAGCGGTCAACGACGACGGGGACCGGCTCTTCCGCTTCGAGAAATATCCCTACCGGCGCCCCGGGCGGGCCTACGTGCGGGTCATCCCGCGCAAGGAGAAAGTAAAGGGGCCTCCGGCCGCCGAGGGCGTCCCCCCCGGCTGGGAGGGCCCGGCCCGCAAGCGGGCCCGGCGCGACGAGGTCGACCCGGACATCTCCTTCCGGCCGACCTACGCTTTCGAGCGGCACTCCTCGGACCTCTGCGCCCACCGCCTGGAGGTGCTGCTGCGCAGCAACGCGCGCTACAACCTGGACCTCTCCTTCACCGACTACGCCGAGGACGTGGCCGGCGGCACCGACCACATGCAGCACATCAAGGCCCACGTCACCTACAGCTTCGCGGTCTCGCCGCGCGTGCTCTTCGCGGCGGGGATCGGCGGGCGCTCGCTGGTCTGGGAGGACGGCGCCACCGCCAGCGGCGTGGACTTCCGCTACGAGGCCGAGTTTTTTCCCAGGAAGCCGGTGCACCTGCACTTCATCACCGAGGCCGGCTGGGTCGAGGGGCAGGGCGCCTGGGAGGTCGAGGGCCGGGTGGGAGTGGCCTACAAGCGGCTGCAGCTCTTCCTCGGCTACCGCCACTTCAGCGTGGCCGGCGAGGACCTGGCCGGCCCGACCTTCGGCCTGACCCTGTGGTTCTAGAGGCAACCGATGAAGAAGCGCGCCAAGGTCATATGCATCGCGCTGACGGCGGTGGTACTGGTTACAGTACTGGCGGTGGCGCTATTCCTTGTTTTGCGCAGGGAGAGGGGATTCGGCATCTATCTGGTTACCGGGCTCCGAGCAGATCACCCCGCTCATCGGAGGAGCCCGCCCCGGCAGGCCTGGGAATTCCCTCCCGAGGACCTGATCCTGGCTGAGAAGCCGGTCATCTCGGACAAAGACATCATTGAGTACGATTGGAAGACCCACACGATCAAGCTGGTCCCCGGGGCCGAGAAGCGGCTGCCTAAACCGTCGACCTCCGATACCGCCTTTGTAGTGTCCGAGCGTGCCTTTGTAGTGGTAGCCAACGGGCGCAGGTGCTACCTGGGATACTTCTGCCATCCCCCGGCGTCCATGGTGCCCGGCATGCCCGTGAAGGTTGCCGGAAAGAGTCTAAAGAGTTTTTGGCCGTGGCCAACTATGCCAGGAGTGCCCGCCATATATTTGGGATTGGCGGACGCCGGGGTGCTACCGAAAGACTCTATTCGCATTGACTGGATGCCCGCCAAGGGCAAGAAGCTCGGTGCCTGGCTCCCATCCTGTGATCCTCGCCCCCACCCGCGCATCAAGGAATGTCTGAAGCGTCTCGGGAAGCTCAGGGAATAGCCCTGGAGCCTACAGCACCTCGTTCATCGACCCGGTTCGATAGCCCTCGAGGTCCAGAGACACGTACTTGTAGCCGAGCTCCTTGAAACGCGTGACGATCTCCTCGCGCCGCTCGCCGAGCAGCTCCCCTATGTCCTCCGGCGGGACCTCGATGCGCGCGGTCGTGCCCTGGTCGTCGCGGACCCGGAGCTGGCCCAGGCCCAGCGAGCGCAGGAACTCCTCCGCCGCGCCGACGCGATTGAGCTTCTCCGCGCTGATTTCCTGGCCGTAGGGAAAGCGGCTGGCCAGGCAGGCGAAGGCCGGCTTGCTCCAGGTGGCCAGGCCGCGTTCTTTGGACAGAATACGGATCTCCGCCTTGGTGAGCCCGACTTCCTTGAGGGGAGAGAGCACGCCCAGCTCCTCCGCGGCGCGCGCGCCCGGGCGATAGTCGGAAACGTCGTCGGCGTTCTGGCCGTCGAGCAGCGTCTCGAGGCCCTCGCGCCCGGCGATTTTCCGCAACCTCTCAAAGAGCTCCCGCTTGCAGTAGTAGCAGCGGTCCGGGGGGTTGTCCTTGAAGCCGGGGATGCCCAGCTCGCTGGTCGAGACCACTACGTGTCTAAAGCCATGCTTCTTCGCCAGCTCCTCGGCCTCGCGGCGCTCGCGCTCCGGGTAGGTCTCGCTGGCGGCGGTGACCGCCAGGAACTTCTCTCCCAGCACCTCGCCGGCGACGCAGGCCAGGAAGGTGCTGTCGGCGCCGCCGGAGTAGGCCAGGCAGGCGCCCTTCAGCTCCGCAAGCCTTTCCGAGAGCGCGGCCAGCTTGGCGCTGGTCTTCATCTAGTCGCTGACCCGGCCGACCGCCAGGCGCTCGACGGTGTCCTCGTCCATGGGCGCGACCGTAACGCGCCGGCCGGTTTCACGCTGCTCTCCGTCGGCCGGGCGCCAGTACTCGCATTCCACCCGGGCCTCGCCGCGGCTCTTGGAGTAGCGCGCGGTGAGCGCGGCGGCGGCGGCCAGCTCCTCCTCGCCGGCCTCGCCGCGGACCAGCGTGGTGGGACAGTGCCCGGCGGTGACTTCCACGAGGACATCGCCGGCGCGGGCCAGCTCCTGGACGCACTGGTTGTCCTCCTGGTCGCGGCCGACGGCGGCCTTGGCGCCCGGAGAGAGCCGGAAGTGCCGGCCGAACTTGAGGAGCTCGATGTCGTTCTCGTCGAACTCCGGGTCGTGCTCCATGAGCTCGCCGAGTCGCGCGCTGAAGCCGGGATCGGTCAGCAGGCAGCCCCCGGCCGGCGCGCTGAACTCGGTGACCCCCAACCGCCGGGCGAGCTCGTACTGCGCGCGGCGCGAGCGGCCCCTGATGCCCAGGAGCTTCTCGCGGGGCACCCAGCCCTCGCGCTCGGGGAGCGTCTCGGCCATGACCCTGGCCGAGAGCGGCCGCAGGACCAGCCCCTCGGCGCCGGCCGCGCGATCGACGCGCTTGATGGCGTCCGAGCGCTGGCTCATGGGCCGCTGGCCGACGACCTCCCCGCTGACGATGAAGCTGGCGCCCAGCTCGCCGAGCAGGCCCTTGGCCACCCCGATCATGTGCTCGCGGCAGTCCATGCAGGGATTGCGATGCCGGCCGAACCCGAACTTGGGGTTGCGCACCGCCTGCATGAGCATGGCGGTGCTGTCCCGGGTCAAGAGCTCGATGCCCAGGGCCTCGGCCGACCGCCGGGCGGCCGAGCCCGCCCCGCGCCTGCCGGGGTGGAAGACGTTCTGGAAGTTGAGGCCGACTACGTCGACGCCCAGCTTCAGGCAGATGGCCGCGGCCAGCGAGCTGTCCAGCCCGCCGGAGATCAGGGCCACGGCCTTCACCTTCCTGTCGCGAGAAACAGCCAACCGCAAATCCTCAACCGCCCGCGCCGCCAAGTGCGGAAGGGACCTCGCCAGCCAGTACCAAGGTGCCGAACCAGTGAGAAACCGGCAGCTAGTCCCTTCCAAAGCTTAAACCGCCCGGAAGAGGGCGCCTATTCCGGGCGGCGGGGATTCTAGTTCCGCCCGCGGGGAGCGTCAAGACGGGGCGCCCGCGCCCGCGGGGCTTAATACTGTCAAAGGATGACAGCGGCCGGGCTCCCCTCCGGGGGCGGGGCGGGTTTCCACGCAACATCATGATAGGGACCCTGCACGAGGTGGGCTGCCGCCGGCAAGTACGCGCAAGCGACCCGAACAGGCGGCTTAGGGGTCGCAGAAAAGCCCCTTTTGGCCTCAAGGCTCCTCCGGCGCGACCGATAATCTTAATGGTGCTAGGGAGCGGTCCCTCGAGCGGGGACCATTGTGTGCGCTAAGGAGGGCATGGGCATGGCTCTGGCTACCACCACCGTCTCCGGGCTGATATCCGGACTGGACACCGCCAGCATCATTCAGCAGCTCATGTCCATCGAGCGCCGGCCCATCACCCTGCTGCAGAACCAGATCAACGAGGCCGAGGCCCAGAAGAGCGCCTTCAGCGCCATCAACACCAGCCTGCTGGCCCTCAAGACCGCGGCCGACGAGCTCTCCCGCGAGACCGCCTGGGGGTCGAAGACCGCCGCGGTGAGCGACGAGAGCGTGGCCACCGCCACGGTGACCAGCGCCACCATGGAGGGGAGCTACACCTTCACGGTCAGCCAGCTGGCCCAGGCCACCCAGCTCACCTCCAACGGCTACGCCGACAGCGACACGACCCCGGTCGGCGCCGGGCAGTTCGACCTCACCGTGGCCGGGAGCACCCAGACCGTCACCGTGAGCGCCACCGACACCCTCGACGACGTGGCCGGGGACATCAACGACCAGGACATGGGCGTCACCGCGGTGGTGATCAACACCGGCTCCGGGGCCACCCCCTACCAGCTGATCCTGACCAGCGGCCAGACCGGGGCGGATAACGCCAGCAGCGTGACCAACAACACCTCGGGCCTGGCCTTCACGGAGATAACCCAGGCCAGGAACGCCGCCATCCAGTTCGGCAAGGACAGCCCCATCACCGTCGAGTCGGCCACCAACACACTCACCGGGCTGGCCCCCGGGCTGACCCTGGACCTGGAGGCCGAGTCGGCGGCGGCGGTGACCGTCACGGTCAGCACGGACACCGCCGGGATCATCGAGAAGGCCGAGGACTTCGTCGCCAAGTACAACGCGGTGCAGGACAACATCTCCAAGTACACCGACTACGACGTGGAGAACGAGCGGGCCGCGGTGCTCTTCGCCAACTCCACGCTGCGCTTCATCGCCACCGACCTAGCCCGCGCGGTGGGCGACCGGGTGGACGGCGTGGCCGCCGAGGTCAACAGCCTGACCATGGTGGGCTTCACCCTGGGCACCGACGGCCAGCTGGAGCTGGACACCGACGTCTTCTCCGCCGCGCTGGACGCCAACCTGGCGGAGGTCACCGAGCTCTTCTCCGGGGTGATGGACCGCGCGCTGGCCTCCGGGGGGGCCACGGTCGGCGGACCGGCCGCGGCCGCCGGCTTCAACGTGGACGACACCATCAACGACAACATCGATCAGGACGAGTTCGGCGCGGGCAACGGCTTCGAGAGCCTCAACACCATCGCCGCCGACGGCGGCGCGCACGTCTTCACGGTGAACTTCAACGCGACGCGCTCGATCGCGCAGCTGTTCCTCTACACCATGGACGACGGCACCGGGATCAGCGACTTCAGCGTGGAGCTCCAGCGCGCCGGCGGCGGCTGGGAGACCATCGAGACGGTGGCCGGCTTCAGCGGGGGGACCTGGGCCGACATACTCGCCGACCCGATGAGCGCCACGGCCATGCGCGTCACCGTGACCGGGACCAACGCCGTCGACGACAAGACCCGCCTGCTCGAGTTCCGGGCCAACGAGGAGGCCGGCGCCGCCCACCGGATATCCAACCAGCTCGCCTTCGTGACCCGCGGGGTCGACGGGGCCATCGCCAACGAGCAGGACTCGCTGGACACCCGCATCCAGAGCCTCGAGGAGCAGATCGAGGAGCTGGAGGAGCGCCTCGTCGCCAAGGAGGAGCGCCTGCGCCGGGAGTTCACCGCCATGGAAACGGCCCTGGCCCAGATGCAGTCGCAGGCCAACTTCTTCCTGACCCAGCTGGCGGCCATGCCCGCGTCCAGTTCCAGCAGCAACAGCTAGACGCGCTCAGCATTACAAACAAAGGGGCCCGCCGGCACCGGCGGGCCCCGGCCCTATTGAGCAGCTGCCCTCCGGTCAGACCTCCATCAATTCGTCGATCTTGCCCTTGAGGTACTTCTCGATGTCGGCCTCGCTGTCCTTGGTGAGATCCTGGACCTCCTCCTTGCTCTTGGCGCAGTCGTCCTCGGGAGCGCCCCCGGACTTCTTGAGGGCGTCGATCTGCCGGTTGGCGTCGCGGCGCACGTTGCGGATGGCCACCTTGGCCTGCTCGCCGCGTTCCTTGACGTGACTGACCAGCTGCTTGCGGCGCTCCTCGCTCAAGGGCGGCACCGCCAGGCGGATGAGGCTCTTCTCGACCATGGGGGTCAGCCCCAGGGAGCTGGCCAGGATGGCCTTCTCTATCTCCGGGACGGCCTTCTCGTCCCAGGCGCGGATCAGGATCAGCCGCGGCTCGGGGACCGAGACGGTGGCCACCTGGTTGACGGGCAGCTCCTCGCCGTAGTAGGCGACGCGGAGGCCGTCCAGCAGCGCCGGGTTGGCCCGCCCGGTGCGCACCCCGCGGAGGTCCTTCTCCAGGGCCTCCACCGCGCCCATCATCCGCTCGCCGGACTCCTCGTAGATCTCCTCGAGGCTCTTTTCGGCCATAGCTACCGACCGCCTTTCTTCTTCCTCCGCGCCCGGCCGGAGGGCTTGCTCTTGGCCGGCCCCACCACGGTGCCGATGGGCTCGCCGCAGACCGCCCGGGCGATGTTGCCCTTCTTCTGCAAGTTGAAGACCACGATGGGCAGGTTGTTGTCCATGCACAGGCTGATGGCCGTGGTGTCCATCACCTTCAGCCGGCGGCGGAGCACCTGCATGT
>CAZONU010000100.1:0-2934 GCA_964581145.1 uncultured Planctomycetia bacterium | reverse complement strand
CGGCGGAGTAGACCCCGTCCACCTTGGTGGCCTTGAGCAGCACCTCGGCGCCCAGCTCGCAGGCCCGCAGCGCGGCGGTGGTGTCGGTGGTGAAGTAGGGGTTGCCGGTGCCCCCGGCGAGGATCACGATGCGGCCCTTTTCCAGGTGGCTCAGCGCCCGCCGGCGGATGTAGGGCTCGGCGACCTCCTCGGCCTTGATGGCCGAGAGCACCCGGGTCTCGGCGCCCAGGCGCTCCACGCCGTCCTGCAGGGCCAGGGCGTTGATCATGGTGGCCAGCATGCCCATGTAGTCGGCGTGGGCCCGGTTCATGCCCACCGCCTGGGCCCGGCCGCCGCGGATGAAGTTGCCCCCGCCGATGACCACCCCGATCTCCACGCCCAGCTCGGCGACGCGGACGACCTCCTCGGCCAGGCCCTTGACCCGGCGGAAATCGATGCCCGCGGAGCCCGAGCCGCGGAGCACGTCGCCGGAAAGCTTGAGGAGCACGCGGCGGTAGGCGGGTTTGGGGCTCAAGGGATCACTCCTCCAGCTTGAGGTCCGCGAAACGGCTCTTGCCCATGACCGAAACTTGTAATTTGACCTTCTCCTGCTTGGCCTTGCGCAGCGCGGCGATGCCCTTCTTGAACTCGTCCACCGACTTGACCGGCTGGCCCTCGATGTGGGTTATCAGCGCGTAGGTGCTCAGCCGGGCGAGCTGCGCGGCCGAGCCCGGCTCCACCTTGCTGATGACCACCCCGGGGGCGCCCCGGCCCCGGCCCAGGGCCAGGCGCACCTCGTAGGTCAGCGGCTTGACCGACAGCCCCAGCTTCTCGTCCTTGTGCTTCTCGGCGCTGTCGTAGTCCACCGGCCCGTAGGCCAGCTTGAAGCCGCCCCTCTTGATTTTTTTGTCCTTGTGGCCGTAGTAGACCACCTCCGCGTCGTGCCCCGGGCCCGCCGCGGTCAAGAGGCCGGTGAGGAAGTTCCCGCGCGGCTTCCAGGTGCGCGCGCCCAGGCCGCGCATGCCCAGCCCGGCCATGCGCTGGGCGATCATGCTCCAGCGCTCGGCCATCTCCGAGGCGTAGGAGCTCAACAGCGGCATCGGATCGCCCAGGCCCTTGACCTGGACGCGCAGGAGGATGTCCTGGGCCTCGATGCCCAGCCCGGCCGCCGGCGAGCCGGGATATACGCTGGAGACGGTCAGCCCCACCGCCCCCCCGCGGGTGGGCCCGTCGACCTTGAGCCGCTTGGCCAGCTCCTTGGTGATGGGGTCGAACTCCACCCCCAGCCAGACCAGCCGCTTGGACTCCTGCTTGGTCATCGGCCGCCAGATGGGCAGGGAGTGCTTCTCCGGCTTCTCCAGGGCGGGCCTGAGTCTCGCGAAGGAAACCAGGTCCTTCATCCCGCTCCGCGAGTAGTAGTACCCGCGCCCCCCGCGCAGGGCGGCCAGCTCCCGGTCGCGGCGCTCCCGGATGCAGATGCCGGCGAGCCGGCCCTTCAGGTCGAAGAGCAGCGCCCCGGCGGGCACGTCGCCGGCGACCGGGCGGACCCGGTCCTTGTAGCCCCTGCGCCGGCTGCTGTAGCGGATGGCCTTGGCGTGGGCGCTGGTCTTGCCCAGGAGCTCGCGGACGGCGCAGTAGACGAAGGGCTTCATGCGCCCGACGCCCCTGGTCGCGTACAGGCCCTTGGGCTCGGCGAGCCCGGCGCCCGGCACCTCGACGAGCATGCCGCTCAGGTCCCGGTAGGCGGCCAGGAACTTGGCCTGCTTCCACTCGCCCCCGATCTTGACGGAGACCTTCTCAACGGTGCGCAGCGCGTCGGGCTTGAGGGTGCGGGGGATGAAGATCCGCCCGCCGCCCACCGAGAGCCCGAAGCCCTCGGCGTCCTGGCTGCCGCTCGATCCCCGGTAGTAGCGGCGCCGGGACCACATGTCCCCGTCATCGTCCTTCTCCACGCGGAACTCGAAGCGCACCTTGTAGTGGAGCGCCAGCGACTGCCTGCGGGCGGCCGCCTCGGCCTTCCTGATCTCCTCGTATGAAACCGTGCCCCCCGCGAGAATGGCCTTCACGTCCCAGGCCGCGCGGTTCCTGTTGGTCAGCACCTGGCGGCCGATGTTGAGGCCCACCGGGCGCGCCGCGGAGTCGAAGAGCAGCACCGCGCCCCCCGAGGTCCAGGCCGGCCGGCGGGAAGCCCCCCCGCCCGCCGGGAAGAGCAGCCGCTCGGCGGCCGCCGGCTTCGCGTCGAAGGGCAGGTAGGCCCCGCCGCAGAGGACGTACCACTTCTCGGGGGCCTCGGGCTCGCGGGTCAGGCTGGTCCCGAAGACCCGGGCGGTCAGCGAGAACCTGAAGTCCTTCCGGAAGGCGGGGGCGACCGGCGGTTTGGCGCCCTCCACCTTGAACAGGATGGCCGACGCGCCGGTCAGCAGCTGGTGGGGCCTGGCCTTCCAGCGCGTCCCGGAGGAATTCACGACCTCGACCTTCTCGACCAGCTTCCACTCGTAGCCGGTGCCGTCGTCGCCGACCACCACCAGCCCGGGTCCGATCAACAGCCCCGGCACCGTGGAGGTGCGCTTCTCGCGGTGCAGCTCCATGAGGTTGCGCAGGCGGCCCAAGGCCTCGCCCCCGTCGTAGCCGCTCCAGAAGCTCCCGTAGGAGGATCTCGCGCCCACCGCCGCCTCCAGGGCGCACTCCTCGTGCCACCTGGGGGTGAAGATTACCTTGACGAAGGCCTGCCTGGCGACGTCCATGGCCTTGAGGCGCGTGGCCGCCAGCCTGGCGCGCTCGGCCTCCAGCTCGGACTTCCCGGCCGCCTCCCCGGCGGCGGCGGGCGCGGCGCACAGGGCCGCCAGGGCCGGGATCAGCAAGGCGCGGCGCAGAGCGATCATCTCTTGCCCCCCTCGTCCTTGTAGTTCCTGCGATAGTCCAGGACTATCTGCTTGGTGTAGGGCCCCCGCTTGA
>CAZONU010000099.1:0-13818 GCA_964581145.1 uncultured Planctomycetia bacterium | reverse complement strand
GTCCCCAGGCCGCCGCGGCGCGCACGTCCTCGGCGCCCTGGGCCAGGTACGCACCGAGCAGCTCGCGGGCCTCCTCCTGGGGCCAGCCGGCGGCCTCGCGGGGCGCGGTCATGCACAGCACCGCGCGGGCGTCGTCGGCGTTGGGCAGCGCCCTGGCGGTGCGCCGGACCAGCCGGGACTCCAGGGCCTTCCAGTCCAGCTTGCGCTCCAGGCTGGGACTCAGCTTCACGGCCTCGGCGCGCACGTCGCGGACGCGTATCTGCGCGTTGATCAACTTGAGAGTTTGCCGGCGCTCGATCAGGAGCTGCTTCTTCGCGAACTCCTCGGCGAGATCCGACAGCGACCTGCCCGGAATCTCAACTGTGCAGGCCGCCCGGGAGCGATAGGACAACTCCACCCTCACTACCCGGTTGTTGGTCATGTCCCCGACGTAGGCCGCGCGGCGCGAGACCATCACCGTGCGCGGATCGGCCAGGGGCACGCCGGGGCCGCGGTCGTCGACGTTGCCGTAGCGGCCGATGGTGGTGATGACGTTGCCGTTGGTATCCAGCACCACCACCCGGCAGCGCAGCTGGTCGGGCACGAAGACCCGGGAGAAGTCGTCGATGTCGAAGCGCGGGTGCGAGCACATGCAGTAGCCGCCCCGCCCCAGCGCCGGCTGGATCATGGACACGCCGTAGTAGCTCCACAGCGCGCCCTGGCTCACGAAGTCGCCGCGGCCCTCGGCGGTGGTGAACTGGAGTTCACCTCGCTTCATGAGGCGCTTGGCCGGTCGGTCCTTGGACAGCTCCTTTATCTTTCCCCCGCCGGGGCCGAACTTCAAAATGCTTCCGTAGTTATAGACGAAGGGGTTGTGCCGCCTGACCGGCACCTTGCCCTTGAGCGCCTCGGGCACCGGCCGGCCCACCGGCTTGAGGTGGTCCAGGACGTAGATGTTGCCCGCCCGGTCGACGCGCACCGCCGCCGGCGCGCGGCTATCGAACACCACCAGCGAGTCCTTCCTGACCGTGCCGTCGGCGTTGATGGCGCTGACCCGCATGGGCTTGGCGTAGCCGCCGCGCTCGTGCACCCGGTAGATGCCCCCGTCCGGGGCCACGCAGCTCCCGCGGTCGTAGAAGCTCCGCGGGCAGTCGTCGCCGAAGAGCCTGGTAATGAACGTGCCGCTGGCCTCGAAGGGCAGCGGCTGCAGCTTGCTGTCCAGCCGGCCGAACTCGCTCTGGACGTGCACGGCCACGGTGCCGTCGGCGCCCGCGGTGATCTCGCTGACCCCGTTGGCCTTGGGGTGCAGGGGGATGGGCACCCGCTCGGCGCGCCCGCTGCGCCCGTCCCAGCGCGCGTACTCGTTGAAAATCCCGCGCTGGCCGTAGACCAGCTCGCGCCGGCGGTCGACGCCCAGCAGGATGGGCTGCAGCGGCCCGGAGCGGTCGCTGATCTCGGCGGTTTCCTTGAGCTCCTTCCCGGTGTCGACCAGGCGCACCAGCGCCATCCAGCGCTTCTTGGCGGCCGCGTCGCGGCGGTCGAGGTTGGCGACGTAGATGACCGCCCGCGAGCCGCGCGCGTCCAGCGCCAGGAACGGCCAGGCGGAGCGCAGGGGCATCTCCGCGGAGGGCCTGGGGGCGTCCATGCCCGCGAACTTGAGCAGCCGGTAGCTCTTGTAGCCGCAGGCCGCGTAGATCGCGCGGGTCTGGGGGTGAACGGCGAGCTGGCGGGGCCACTCGACGCGGATCTCGTCGAGCAGCTTGCCGGTCTTGTCGAAGCAGGCGATGCGGTGGTTGCCGCGGTCGGCGACGTAGAGGTTGCCGGCGGCGTCGAAGGCGATCCCGCAGGGGTCCTTGAGGCCGTCCTTTCCGCTTCCGGCCTTGTCGGGCGTGCCGATGAAGGCCGCCGGCTTCTCGTCCCTGCCCCACTTGACGCGGAAGACCGCGTGCCGCGCGCCGGAAACGTAAATCGTCTCCCCGTCCGGCGCCAGCGCCAGGTAAGCGGGTTTGCGCTCGAACCCCTTGCCGAGCACGGGACCGAGGTAACCCGCCTGCGGGGCGCCGCCGTCGGCGGCCAGGCGCAGCAGCCGGCGGGGCCACTCCTGATCATGGGCCACGCTCTGGAAGCGCTTGCCTTCCGGGTGCCCCCCGCGTCGGGGGCCGTTGAGGAATATCAGGTCGCCGTTGGGCGCGACGGCCGGCACCTGGTACATGCGCGAGCCGTACTGGGGCAGGAGCGCGGTGGGGAAGCGCTCGCCGCCGTCGAGGACCAGCTCACCCAGGGGCTTGACCCTGGCCAGCGGGAGGTTCCCGGGACGCGGCAGGATGGTCCGCTTGTACTTCCCGCGAGCACTGAACACCTGGAACCTGCCGTCGCCGGAGTCCCGGCCGACCCCGCTCATCACGTAGAGGTCGCCGCCCGGGCCCACGGCCAGCCCGTGCACCCGGCCCAGCGCGCGCGGGTTCCAGCCGAAGGACCCGGAGTAGCGGGCCTCCAGCCCCAGGGCCACCTCCACGCGGTACTTGCCCCCGGGGACGGCGCGGCCCCGGTCGTCGCGGCCGTCCCAGACCAGGCGCTGGGCCAGCTTCCCGGCGGCCAGCGGCGCGGGGGCCTTGGGCCCCAGCACCCCGGCGGCCAGGTGGCGCACCGTCCGCCCGCGGCGGTCCTTGACGAACACGGCCACGTCGGTGGCCTCGGCGGCGGCGAACTCGATGACCACCTCGCTGCCCACCGACTTGGCCGTGGGCTTGGCCGCGAAGCCGGAACCGCCGGCCTTCCCGCGCTCGGCGGGACGATGGCAGCTCAGCGCCAGCGCGACCAGCAGCCCGGCACAGGACACTCTCAGAGCCATACGCATGTCTCTTCTCCTCATCTCCTTCTCCACCTACCTGCCCTTGAGCTTCGCCGGCATCCGAATCCGGTCGGACCACGGCGATTTCTCAATCCCGTCGAAAACCTCCAGCTCCCAGAGGCCAATGCCGGCCTTCGCGCCGGCCGGCGGCGCCAGCCGGAAGCGCACGTAACGCGCCTGGACCGCTCTCGCAAACAGCACCGGGAACCTGAAATCGGTGATGCCCCCGGCGGGCAGCCCGTCGTAGATGGGCGAGTCGGTGCCCTCCCAGTGGACCGCGTCGGCCGGCGGGTGGAAGCATTCCTCCCAACCGACCGAGCCGGCCGTCTTGAAGCTCTTCCCGTCCGCGGAGACCTCCACGCTCATCTTCTCGGGATAGAGCACCGCCTTGTTGGGCTGCACCGCGCGGACCCGCGCGCCGCCGACTTTCCGCGTCCTGCCGAGGTCCAGGGTGACGACCACCTCGGGGCCCGGCTCCCAGACCACCAGCTCGCCGACGCGCTTGACGTTCTTCTCGCCGGTCAGGTTGATCTTGCCCAGGCCCCAGTAGCTGGCCAGGCTGATGTACCCGTCCGTGAGGGTCCTGCCGCCCTTGTCCGGGAAGGCCTTGCTGGCCTTGCGGTTGACCGTGTACCTGCACCCCGTTGAAATCTTCTTCCCGTAACTGAGCCGGTAGCCGGGACGCGTGAACTTGCCGCCCGCGTCCTGGCCGTCGCTGTAGCCGGGCTTGCCCTTGCCGGCGGGAGCGATACGTATCCAGTTCATGCGCGGCGGGCGCGAGCCGCCTGCATTAATCGTGTACCGGTGATCGGCGCTTCTGACCCGCTCGACGTGCCGGCGCTCGACCCACTTGCCTTCGCGGAACTCGCTCCAGGAGTAAGTGACGTCGTAAGCCGCCCGCGGCCCGGCCGGCCTGCAGCCCACTTCGGCGAAGACGTTGACCAGGCCGCTGCCGCCCTCGTCGAAGCTGTAGCGCAGCAGCACTTCGCGCGAGCCGGGCGGGATTTTGCGAGTCTGGGCCGACAGGCGCGGATCATAGGGCGCGCCCTTGAAGCCGTAGGCGCCCAGCTTCTGCCACTTCTTCCCGCCGTCGAAGGACACTTCCATTTCGAGCGTGGCCGCCGGCTCGGTGAGATGCGCGGTGGCGGCCATGCGCACGTGCCTTATGTCCCGCGGCGCGGCCGCGCGGAGCACCAGTTCGGCGGACCCGGTGGCCCGAAGCGAGGGTTCTTTGTCCCGCGGCGCCTTGAGCGACTGCCAGCCCCCGGCGCGATAGACCTCCTTGGCGTGCTGCTTCGCCGTCAGCCGCGGGTTGAAGGTGATGTACTCCAGATGCTCGTCACTGAGCGCGGCGATCCTGTTGCCGCCCAGCTTCAGCGCCGGTAGCGCGCGGGGGTTGACCTGGGTGACCGTGCCCAGCTCCAGCTTCTTGAGCGCGGCCTTTCCCGTGAACTCGGCCTTGAGGAGGTACTCGAGCCGGCCGGCAAGGGGACCGGTCAGCGCCGCCTCTTCGACGCCAGCCTCTTTCACGACAGTGCTTACGGGCGTCCAAATAGCCCCTCCGTTCCCCGAGACGGAAAACTTGAAGCTCCCGCTCACGACAGCCGACACGTGCACTGAGGTGACCACGTTGGCGGCCATCACCCGGAAGACGGCGCTGGCCGGCTTCCGGGGGTCCCGAGCGCGGATACCCTTGGCGCCGCACTTGATGTTTTCAGCGCAAGAGAGCACGTTCGGGTCGGAGAGGTCCGGCGTCCACGACCAGCTGCCGTTGGCCCGGCTGTTCTTGAGCGGCGAGCCGTCCCTGGCGGGGTCCTTCCCGTTCCTGAAGGGACGCGCGTAGCGCTTGCCGTAGCCCAGCGGCTTCCAGTAGCGGGTGTAGCTCTCGTTCGGCCGCAGCCCCAGCACGTAGCGGTGCCCGGCGTGGGCGCAGGCGAAGCTCTTGCGCGGGCGGCAGGCCCGATACCAGTCCAGGGCCACGCCCTTCTCGCCCACCAGCGACCAGGAGCTGGGTCCCATGAAGATCCGCCCGCCCCGGCAACTGGCCGTGGGGCAGTGATCGAAGAGGTAGTGCTTGCCGGGCTTGCGGATCCGGCCCCGGTAGAGCTCCCCGGCGCCGGCCACTTGGCCCTTCTCGTTCAGGAAGTAGTTGCAGAAGTCGTTGTCGTACATGTGCCAAGCGCCGCCGTAGTGCACCTCGGAGATCACGTGCCCGTTGATGTCCACCGCGCGCCCGCGCCAGCCGGCGGCCTCCCACAGGGAGACGTTCATCTCCGAGATCATCGAGCAGTAAGTGATCCCGTAGCTGTTGAAGAAGAGCACCGGGTCGAGCACCGGGCGGGAGTCCTCCGGCGCGTAGGAGCCCACCCGCCGGCAGCGGTGCATCCAGCGGAACTGGGCCAGGGCCTTCTCCCGGTCGGTCTTCCAGCCGGAGAGCGCGGAGTGCACGAAGTTCTCCCGCGAGCTCCAGTCCGGCACCGAGTCGGAAACGATGCGAAGGTTGAAGGCGCCGCCGGGCATCTTCCCTCCCCTTTTCTCCATGGACGCGCGCTCCGCGCTGCAGCCCTGGACGGCCGCAGCCGCCAGGGCCAGCATCGCGCTTCCAAATCGGCCAAGCTTGCAGAGTTTCATGCGCCTCACTCCGAAACCAGCCGGCAGACCGTTGCCGGGCCCTCGACGCCATGGGCGTTGGCCGCGCGAACGGCCAGCTCTTTTCCGGCTCGCCGGGGCAGCCAGAGGTACGTATCCGCGGGCCAGAGCTGCTCGGACTCCCCCCTCGCGTCAATGCGGAACCCCTCCGTGTTGGGCAGGCGCGAGTCCAGCTGCACCAGCAGGCGGTCAGGCCCGACTGCGGTCACGAACGCGGCGGTCTCGCCCACGGTCCACTCGATGTCCCCGCGCCTGGAGGTGAACTTGTGGTAATAGGGCATCACCGGCTCGGTCCCCCGGCGGTACTTGAGATGCCCCGCGTAGCGGAAGACGTCGCCGTAGAAGACCGGCTCCCAGCAGTCGGTGTGGTTGTTGCGCTCCGGCCAGGAGACTTCCCGGCGGAACCACTTCAGGTCGCGCTCGGGGGTGGCTCGCCGCGAGGCGTAGCGCTTTGTCCTCCAGACGAGGTGCCGGCGCGCGATCCGGCCGCGCGTCGTCCGGAGCTCTATCGCGCTCATGGGAACTCCGTCGCCCGCGTGGTAGTAGCCGCCGAAGCCGGGGGTCCAGATCCACTTCTCGAGTTTCGCGTTCCAGACCGGGTCCATGGTATCGACCGCCGCCCACTTGCGATGAACCGGAGACCAGACCTCGGTGACCAGGTGGTTGCCGCGGCATACCACCCGCGCGGTGTGCCCGTAGGCGCAGGCCAGCTGCACGAAGGCGAAGGCCAGCTGCCCGCAGAGCACTTGGCATTTCCTGGCGCGGCCGAACTCGAGAATTTCCACCAAGTCGTACCTGGTGCCGCGACCGAAGGGCCCCGGATGGCGGAAGGAACAGTAATCGCCCACCCAGGCGGCGAGGTGAAGCAGTCCCTCCCAGTCGTCGCGCCCGCGCGCGAAGACCCTGTCCAACCTGTAGCGCTTGCGCACCGCGGCCAGGCGCGGGTTGGGACGCTGGTGTGCGAAGGGCCGGCCGGGAAGCACGGTGGCCGGCGCGTCCACCTCGACGCCCAAGGCCGAGCAGTCAACCGAGCGGGCCAGCTCGGCAACCAGCTCGGCGGACCTGAGGACGGGCGCCCGCCCGTTCTTCACCGTGAGCTTCGCCCGCCACTGCACGAAGCGCGGGCCGGGCGCGCCGAGCTCGCGCTCCATGGCCCGCACTGCGGCCGGAGCAGGCTTCCGCCAACTGCTCCAGAGCTCCGGGCGGTCGATCCAGGGCCCCGAGCCCAGGCGCACCTCAACGAGAAGCTTCGCCCGCGTCTCAACCGAAACCGACCGCACCCGTCCGGCCGGCGCGACCCGGCAACAATCAGGTTGCACCTGCACCGCGGGACTGCTGACCACTCCCTCGCCCGCCGTGCGCTTGCCCGAAAGGCGAATCACGTACTCGCCGTCCAGGAAGCCGCCCAGGCCCAGGTGCCCGGAGTCCCAGGTGCGGCCGGCGTCCAGGCTGCGCGCGCTCCTGTCCGGGGACTTCGAGGGTTCAATGAAAAGGCGCCAGACCAGCGATCCGGTGGCGCGAAGCAGCAGCTCGTTGCGGCCCCGGCGGACCGGCCCCGGCGCCGGGAGGATCAGCCAGTCGCTGTACCACTTGCAGTTGCGCTTGCCGCGGACGCTGAACTTCCGGCCGTTGAAAGCGCCCTCGACGCGCCCCCGGCCGCGCAGCGGATAGCCGGCAATGCAGATCTTCGCGCCCCTGAGCGGCGCATTCACCTGGAACGTCTTGCGGACCCGGGTCGAGCCCGAGAGCTCCTCGAAGGCGGTGTCCGCGTAGCGCATGAACTCCTCGACCGCCCGGCCGGTCTCGTCGGCGACCACCTCGTGCTCGCCGAGGGCCAGCCCTCCCCGAACGCACACCACGCCGATGTCCCGGAAAAGCTCCTCCAGGCCCCGGGGGCCTCGCCACGTGCGGGTCATCACCAGGCGATGAGGCAACCCTGGGCCCCCCTACTCCACGACCAGCAGCGCGTAACGCGCGAAGGCCGGCAGGCGGAAGCGCACGGAGCCCTTCTTACCCCTGGCCGGCGCGGCCTTGATCTCCTCTTCCTCTACGCCCTCGGCGGGGAGGTACAGCCGCCCCTCGGGAACCTGCGCCCCGGCGAGAATCACCTCGACCCCGGCGGGCGCCTTCTTCGCCGCGTAGTTGACGAGATGGACGTGCAGGCGATTCGAGCCCTTCTTGCGGAGGAATTCGGCCATGACCGTCTTCGGGCCGGCCACCCTGGCCGCCAGCGGCTCAGGCGCGACCTTCTCAACGGCCTTCGGCAAGGACTGCCAGTTGCGGGGAAGTTGCAGGTGCTGAAAGCCGTCGTAGCCGCCTATCTCGTCATAGGTGCGCACCGGCTCGCGCGTCTCCCGAATCTGCGGCAGGTAGGCGACCCGGCCCTTGCCAAACGTTGCGAAAAGCGGCTTCTTCTGGTTGTCGAAGCAGGGTCGGGCGCCGCGCCCCAGGTAGCGGATCGCGAAGCCCTCCGGCTCGGCGGCGGACTCGAAGAGCGGGGCGAAGCGCCAGGAGGAGATCGTGTGGTGGTACTGGTCGTAGCAGCCGGCATTTTCGAGGATTACCACTCCGCCGCCGCCGGCCGCGAAGTCGGTGATCTTTTGGGCCTCTTCCGGGCTCAAGCAGCCGCAGCCGGGGACCACCAGGACCTTGTACTTCTCCAGCGTTCCGTCCATAAGCTGCTGGCCCCAGAGCGGCATCCAGGGCAGCCCGGCGGACATCAGCATCTGCTGGGCCAACTCCATCACCGTAAAGGACTCGTGCCAGCGCCAGGTCAATGATACATCGTGCCGCAGGACCGCCACCTCGTGGAGGTCTTCGACGTCGCGGTAGAGCTCCTCCCTGTGCTCGTCGAAGAACTTCCGGTAGGGCCGGGCCGCGGGAGTCATCTTGCCGCCGCTGCCGCCCTGGAAGGCCAGCCCCTCGCAATAAGAAAGCGCCGGCTCCTGCTCCCCCCCGCAGCAGCACATGACCTTGTCTAGCACCCGGCCGTACCTGTAGCCGCGCAGGTTGGAGACCACCACGCCCTCGCGCACGCCCACATCGCGGACCGCGTTCTCCATGTAGTAGAGGCCCGGCGTGCGCCTGAGGCGCCACATGTCGATGGCGCTGGTCAGCCGCTCGTTGTACTTGCGCGGGAAGCTGGGGTTGCCCATCAGGGCCACCTCGGGGTTGAGGCCCTGGATATGCTCGTAGACCTCCTGCCAGGCGTCGGCGAACTGCTCGCAGCGGAACTCGATGAACTCCTGCTTGAGGGGGTCCGTGATGGGCTGAGCGCTGAGCGTGCACTCGCGCCAGGGCCGGAAGCGCGGCGGCTCGATGTCCTTGACGCTGCGCAAGCCCATGCGTTTGAAAAGCGCTTCGGGCGTCGGATACTTCTTCGCGAGATACTCGCGCAGTCCTTTGCGGCAGCACTCGCAGTAGCACAGCGTGTCGTGGCCCTCGAAGAGGCACATGTTGTCGAAATAAACCACGTCAACGCCGATGTCCTTCACGGCGATGTCCACGGCTTTCTTTATGAACTCGACGAAGTCGCGGTTGCCCGGGCAGCCCCGCCAGCGCCAGTACTGGTTCGGCGGATCGCCGTACTCGATGGGCCGGCCGTCCACGCCGATCTGCACCCACTCGCGGGCCTCGGGGACCTCCTGGAAGAAGGTCTCGGTGAAGAAGCTGCCCCACTGGGTGTAGACGCCGGTGCGCACGCCCTTCTCGCGCAGCCAGGCCAGGAACTGCTTGGAGCGCTCCCAGCCGTCGCGCTCGAACTCCAGGCCCAGACCCTTGAAGAACCAGGTCTCGATGAAGGTGTAGCCGGCGGCGGCCAGCTTCTCGGCGTTCTCCCGGCTGAAGGCGTAATCGTACTGCTCAATGACGTTCTCAGGTGCCCCTCCCCGGCGGAGCTTGTGGCTGAGGGCCTCCTGCTGGCCGGGGCCGTCCAGAAAGGGCTCGTCCTTCCACCAGGGTTGCTTGCTGCTAGCGGTCATCGTTTCAGTTTCCCTTCCTATGGGACTCAGCCCAACTCTATTTCTGCGCTCACGCCGGTGGCCACGTCGCGACAGACCAGCCTGCCCCCGGCGGGCAGTTCGTCCTCCGGCTTCCACTCAGCAGTGCCGCCGGAAGCCACCACATTGGCCCCGGAGTCGAGCAGCCGCTGTCCCCCCGCGTCAAATAGGTCAAAGCGGAAAACGTGCTCGCCGGCCGGCTTGCTGGTCTTGAGGCCGGCCCTGGCCGCGCCGCCCTCGAAGCTCAGCTCCAGGCCCTCGACCTCGTAGGGCATCACCGAGAAGACCGGCGCGGAGGCGGGTTCAAGACGGAACTCCGCGCGATCGCCCTCTCCGAGATAACCGCGCGAGCGCATCTCGTAGAGGTGACCGGCCAGCGGGAAACGCACCTCGACCTTGACCCCGGCGGCGTCCGCGCCCTCCACCTGGATGGCGCCCAGGGAGTCCTGGGTGACCGCCATGTCCGGGGCCACCCCGAAGTAGCGGGCCCCGCCGTGGGTGAAGCCAAAGACCTGCCAGCCGGACAAGCGCGCGCCGGTCGCCGAGCGCACCTCCATCTCCGGCTCCACCCCGGCCCAGTCGATGGCGCCGCCGAAGAACTTCTGGAAGCTCTCGCCGCCCGCCGCGGTGCGCCGCGCCCCGAGATAGGCCAGCGGCGCGCAGTTGAGCAGAATCGCCCTGCCCTTCCCGTGCTCGGTGACCATCCCCAGGGGCGTGTCGGTGTACTCCGTGCAGCCCAGGACCCGGGTGCCCTCCAGCGGCTCGACCCGCTCCTCGACGAGCGCGCACTCGGCGCGCAGGGGACCGCCGCCCCACTTCGGACGCTCACCGGCCTTCGCGTCGTAGTCGATGGAAGCGCGCTGGGAGCTCGAGTGATAACCATCGACCTCCAGTCGCCTCACGCCGAAAAGCCCGTCGAGGGCGCCGGCCGCGCGCTCGCGGCAGTGCTCGTCCATGCGCCCGGCGAAGCTGTCGGCCAGCAGCACGCCGCCGGCCTCCACGAACTTCTCCAGCTCCGCAGCCTCGGCGTCGCTGACGGCGATGGACCGCGGCAGCACGAAAAGCTTCACGCCGCGCCTGAGGAGTTCCCCGGCCACTACCTGCCCGCCCGACACGAACACCGGCCTCAAGCCGCGATCCTCCAGCAGCTTCCACCAGGCATCGCGGCTCTTGTAGGCCCCGAAGCGCTCCGGCTCGCTGCCGGCCACCGACCGCCAGCGCGCGGGCACCGCGGTGATGAAGTCGGCGTTGATGCTGGCCTGCGAATAGTGCACCGCAACCGGCGAGCTGTTCTCTTCGCACAACTGCAGGAGGCGCGGCACCCCGCTGCGCAGCTCGGCGAAGACCTCTCCGAGCTCCCGGGCCTCCTGTTTCAGAGGCAGGTCCTCGGCCTCGACATCCACCATGGCGTTGCTCTGCCAGATGATGGTGCCCGCGTGCCCCCCCGACTGAAAGAGCATCAGCCAGAGCATGGCCCCGCGGGCCTTGACTCCGCCGCCCAGCCCGCTGGTCTTGAGCAGGGGCACCGCGCGCCGCCGCTTGAACGAGCGATAGCAGTCCAGCGAGCCGCCGTACACGTAGGGCTCGGCCCAGTCCAGCTCGGGGACCAGCTTGGCGAAGTCGTAGCCGCCGAAGGTCCAGGGGCACTGCGTGCCGGCCAGTCCCACGGTGGCCTGGGGATCGGCCTTGCGGATCAGGTCGGCCTGCTCCCGACAGATGCGCAGGAAGCTGTCGTCCATGAAGGTCCGGTGGTCGTGCCAGGGCGCGAAGTTCCATTCCCCCGCCTCGCGGCGCTCCAGGGCCTCCTGGGTGGTCAGGGGCTCGACCTCCTCCCACGACTCGAACTCGGTGCCCCACTCGGCGTTGAGCGCCTCCAGGCTGCCGTAGGCGTCATCGAGCCACTTCCGCATCCGCGAGGTGCAGTGCTCGCAGAAGCAGCTGTCGCTGGCCAGCAGGAAGCTGGTGATGCTGGGCTCGTCGCGGAGGTCGTAGAGCAGGCTGAGGTGACGGGCCTCGCGCAGGCCGTCCATGACCGCGCTGGTGTAGCGGTCCATGGCCTTCTCGACGGCGGGGTTGTTCACGCAGGGCACGCGGGTGAAGACCCTGCGGTCCCGCTCGCGCTCGAAGGTGTCGTACCACTGCTGGAACACCGGCTTGGCCTTGTTCCAGTCCCAGTAAAGGGGCCGGCACATATTCATGACGTAGAACGGGAAGCCGTTCTCCGCGAACGGGGACGCGCCCATGCGCTCGCGCCTGAAGCCCGGCAGCGGCAGGCCGAAGGAGTTCAGTGACTCCTCGTACGCGCCCGGATCCACGAAGGTAGCTATCAGGGTGCCCCCGTTGCAGGCCATCTCCCGGAAGCGCCGGACCGCCAGCGCGGCCCTCTCCGGCCCGCCGAAGTACAGCGGGTCGTAGAAGTTCCACATCAGGACGTGGTAGTCGTCGCGCGGGGCTCTGGGCATTGGTGAACTCCTCAGGGCGGGGGCGTCAGCCGACCGACATCACTTGCTGGTCTTCTTGACTCCGCTCTTCTTCCAGGGCAGCTTGCAGCCGATCTGGACCCCGGCGCCGTGCTCGCAGGCGCCGATGTCGATGGCCTTGCCGGCGATCTTGACCTTGGCCGCGGTCTTGGCGCCGGCGTCGATGCAGGGGCTGCCCTTCTTGAGGCGGAAGTCGCCCTTGGCCATGTCCACGAACATGGGGGCCTTGTCTATGGTCCCGGACTCCTTGAGGTCTTTGGCCTTGCAGAAGTCCGGGAGCTTGCCGCCGCCGTGAACGTGCTCGCCGCCACCGACATTGAACAGGCAGTTGTTCTCGAAGACGAACCCCTTGTGCGATTCCAGGCGCATGATCGGCTTGCCGCGGACCACGAAGATGTTGTTGCGGAAGGTGATGTTTCGGGTTTCCAGCTTGCTGCGCACGATGTTGTTGAGCTTGTGGCCTTCGGGAACCAAGTCCACGAAGGTGTTGTTCTCGAAGAGGTTGTCAGCGCAGCCCACTCCCTTCTCCTTGCGCTTGGTCCACATTATCACGTCGCGCCAGCCCGAGCCGCGGGGGCCATCGTAGCCGTTGTTGAACACCACGTTGTTCCTGAACACCGCGTTCTTGAGGTTCATCAAGCTGTAGCCCTGGGCGTTCAGGCTCAGGAAGTTGCGCTCGACCAGCGCGTTCTTGATGCCCTGCTCGCTGGCGTCGCCGTTGAGCTGGGTGCCGCTGTTGCCGCGGTTGTGGATGCTGGTCACGTTCCTTATCACCGGATTGTGACACCCGGCGGCCAGGTACAGCCCGTGGGACCGGCCCGAGTGATGCAGATAGCAGTTCTCGACCGTGAGGTGCGGGGTGTCCGCCGCGAAGATATTCTCACCTGCCGAGTGGTGCACCTCGCAGTTGCGGATGGTCACGTGGCTGCCGGTGCCCCTTTTGCCCCGGCCGTGATGGGCGGAAATCTTCATGTTGTAGTGACGGGTGCCGCCGGTGATCTCGAAGCCGTCGAAGACGATGTAGCTGAAGCCATTGCTGGTCACCCCCCAGTCGGCGCCGGCCACGTCTATCTTGACGTGCTCGTTCTTGTAGTTTCGGAACGTGATCGGCTTGCCGGGCGCGCCGTCGCGGCCCGGCGCCAGGCCGACTATCCCGTCGGTCCGGCAGCGGTACTCGCCCCTGCGGAAGTAGAGGGTGTCCCCTGCCTTGAGCAGCCGCGCGACCCCGACGGGGCTCTTCTTGGGCTTGGCCAGCGTTCCCGGATTATTGTCGCTTCCGTCCGGGGCCACGTAGTACTCCTGGGCCGACGCAGTAGAACAGAGCAGCGCCGCAACCGCCACGCCGCACATGATGCCCGCGAATTTGCGAATCATGTCCGCTTCCTCCCTCTCAAGCCCACAGGCCGGGCGTCCTTCGAGGACTTCCTGATCACCAGCTCAGTGGCAACCTCCACGACCTCGCCGGCGCGCCCCTCCCCGTCGATCTGCTCTTCGAGCTTCTCCACCGCGGTGCGGCCGATGACCCGCGAGTCGAAGCGCACGCTGCTCAGCTCCTCCGGGAAGCCGGCGCGCGCGGCGGTGTCCCCGAAGCCCACCAGGGCCAGGTCCTTGCCCACCTCCAGGCCCCGGGCCTCGGCCGCCCGCCAGATGCCCCAGGCGCGAAGGTCGTCGAACGCGAATATGGCCGTGGGAGGCTCGTCCATGCTCAGGAACTCCTCGCCGGCGCGCCGGCCGCCGTCGAAGCTCCCGAAACAGGGCGCGACCAGATCCTCCTCAATCTCCAGGCCGGCGTCGTGCAGCGCCCCGGCGTAGCCGGCATAGCGCCAGGGGTTGTTCTCGCGCCGGGTCATCTCCGCATAGG
>CAZONU010000098.1:0-13837 GCA_964581145.1 uncultured Planctomycetia bacterium | reverse complement strand
GTTCCAGATGCGCTCCAGGGCCATGTCCTGGAGCTTGCCGAAGAGCTTGTCCATCAGCTCGGGCTTCTTGGAGAGGGCCGGCAGCAGCTTGCCCAGGCCCTTGGCGGCCAGGAAAGACCCGATTCCCTTGAGATTGAACATCAGTGCCTCCGTCAGTTGCTGCCCGCGTCCTGGGGGGACAGGCGCTGCAGGCGCTCCAGCGCTCTCGCCCCGTGCCGGTATTCCTGTCCCGAGAGCCGGGCTATCGCGCGCATGACGATTGTACTCACGCCCAGGACAATAGCAAGACGCTCCCTCTTTCCGGCGGCCGCAAAGGCCTCGACATGGCCCGAGAAGTCCAGCGGCGCGCCGAAGCGCACCGCCACCGCGTTCCACCTGACCCCGGGCAGCTCTCCCCGGCGGGGGATCACGTCCTGGGTGCCGGTCAGGCCCACCGGGCAGACCGGCGCGCCGGTCTGGAGGGCCAGGAGCGCCGCGCCGGGCCGGGCCCTGTTCATCTTCTCGAAGGGCGCGGTGTGCGCCTCGGGAAAGAGCCCCACGACCTTGCCCTCGGCCAGGCGCCGGCGGCAGTCGGCCAGAGTGCGCTCGGTGCCTTCCCGGCTGGAGCTGTCCAGGACTATGCCCCCGTTGGTGCGCAGGATGAAGCCCATGAAGGGGTTCTCGAAGAGGTACTTGTAGGAGATGAAGTGCGCGTGGCGCACGCGGTTATTCATCACCGCCGAGAGGAGCACCCCGTCGAGCACGCTGAGGTGGTTGGAGGCCAGCACGCAGGGCCCGGCGGCCGGGAAGTTCTCCGTTCCGGTTACCTCTCGGATGAAGGGCCAGAGGAGGAGGCCGGTCAGGCGGCTAATCGCCCGCAGCGAGGCTTTCATGAACGAATCGGCGCCCGGGCTCCGACCTTCCCTTGACCAGGAACCGGCGCAGCTCGCGGCGGAGCACCTCGCGCTCCTCGGCGGACCCGTGCATGATGCCGTGGCGGGTGCGGTGCAGCCAGACCAGGCGCCGCCAGGAGGAGCCCAGCTGCCGGAATATCTGCCGCGCTCCCCGCGGGCGGGCGGCGATGTCCCGCCGGGAGTGGAAGATCAGCGCCGGGGCGGTGACGCTCCTGAGGAGCTTCTGCACCTCCCAGGAGAGCTCCACCAGCGCCCAGAGGGCGTCCAGCGGCACCCGCTTGTAGATCATGTACTCCGGGCCGTCGACGGTCTCCGGCAGGCGCTTGGGGAAGGCCCGGCTGTGCGGGGCGACGTAGCGCATCACTCTTAACATGTTATAGAGCGGCAGCCGCTCGCTGAACCAGTAGAGCGGGGTGCTCATCAGCACCAGCTTGTCCACCGGGAACTCGGCGGCCAGGCGCAGGCCCAGCGCCGCGCCCAGCGAGAAGCCCATCACGTAGACCTCGCTGTGGCGCCCCTTCAGGCGCCGGTACTCGGCGACCACGAAGTCGTACCACTCCCGCCAGCCGATGTAGTAGAGGTTGGAGTGGTGGGTCCCGTGGCCGGGGAGCAGCGGGGCGTAGACCTTGAGCCCCTCGCCGGCCAGGAACTCGCCCAGGCTGCGGAGCTGCGCCGGGCTGCCGGCGATGCCGTGAATGAGCAGGACCGCCCGGTCGCCCTCGCCGATCTCGAAGGGCCCGCAGCCCTTGAGGACCTCGCCCAAGCGGGGCCGGTCGCCCTTGCTGCCGGGCTTGCGCAGCCCGAAGTTGAACTCCAGCAGCCAGGCGAAGAAGAGCACCACGGCGCCGACCACGGCGCCGACGGCGATCAGAAACCCTATCAGACCGGCGCTCACGCCTCGGGCGTCCTCCGCGGGCTGGGGAGGCCACGGGCCGCCCCAATAAGAAGCAATCTGTCAGCAGGAACCAGCTGTTCCCCATGACAGATTACGGTCGGATTGTAGGAAATCTTTATTCGGGGGTCAAGTACTGAAGGGATTCCTTTCGGGGCCGCGCCGGAAACGGAACCTAACTTGCTCTGAGGCAATGATATGCGCGCGAAGCCTTGCGACCTTCGGCTCTCCGGCCGGCTTGAGGCCGGGGGCAATCTCCGCCGGAGCGCCGGCGGCCCGCGCCCTGCCGTTTTTGGGCTCAGTCGGGCTTTTTCCGGCCTTCTCCCCGGGGCATCTTCGGCGCCGGGCGGGCCGCATCGCGGGCCAGGAGTCCGGAATCACTGAGCAGCACCCTGAGGGAGTCGAAGGCCGCGGCGCTCTCCAGGCCGCCCAGCGCCGCCCACGCCGCCCGGCGCACCCCCCAGGCCCTGTCCTTGAACGCCGCCCTGAGGGCCTTGCGGGCCCCGGGATACCTTATGCCCCCCAGCGCGTATGCCGCCGACTCGCGGGCAATCTGCCGGCCGCGCCTGAGCGCCGTAACCAGCGGCCCGACCGCCGGCTCGCCGATCCGGCTCAGCGCCTCGGCCGCCGCGGCGCGCACGGAGGGGTCCGCATCGCCCAGCGCGGCCAGCAGCGGCCGGACCCCCGATTCGCCCAGCCGTCCCAGCCCCCGGGCCGCCTCGGCTCGCGCGCCGGGATCGGCATCCTTCAAGCCGGCGGCGAGCTGCCCGGCGTTCAGGTGGGGGTGCTTCTTCGCGTACGCGTCGCGGGCGGCATCGACCACCGAATACTCCGCGGCCCGCGGCGGCGGCCTGGCCTCGGCCTCGCGCGCGGCCTCGATTCGGCGGCTGGCCCTGGCCAGGGCCTCCCGCACCCGCTTGCGCGCCGGCCCGCCGACCTCCGCCAGGCAGACTACGGCCTCTTCGCACCGGCGGGGGTCGTCGCCCTTGAAGGCGGCCATCAGCGGCCGGACGGCCGGTTTGCCGATCCTGGTCAGGGAGACCCGCGCCGCCCGGCGCACGTTCTCGTCCTCGTCGCCCAGCGCCGCGACCAGGGCTTCGGCGGACTCCCGGCTCCCGAAGAAACCCAGGGCCATGGCCGCCGCCCGGCGCATCCACATGCTGGGGTCCCGGAGCGCGGCGGCCAGCGGACCGGCGGCGGCCTCCCCCCCGAGGCGGCCCAGGGCCTCGGCCGCCTGCATGCGCACGAAGAGGCGCTCGTCGGCCAGCGCGGCGACGAGGGGCTCGCGGGCGCGTGCTTCCCCGGACCCGCCCAGGGCGCCCGCGGCGGCCTCGCGGACCTCCCAGTCGGCGTCGCCGAGCGCGGCGATGAGGGGCTCCGCGCTCTGCGGCGACTTCAGGGCGCCCAGCGCGGCCGCCGCCGCCTCGCGGACCCGCCCGTCATCATCGCCAAGCGCGGCGGCCAGGGGCTCGGCGGCGCGCTCGTCGCGGAGCTCCCCCAGGGCCACCGCCGCCCAGAAGCGCGCCGGCAGGTAAGGGTCCTCCAGCAGGGCGATCAGCGGCTCGACCGCGCGGTCGTCGCGGATGTAGTAGAGCGCCCGGGCCGCCGCCCGGCGGACCCACCTGCTCCCGTCGGAGAGCGCGGCGATGACCGGCTCGGCCGCGCGGGGATCCTGGTTCTCCCGCAGGGCCGCAGCTATGGCCTCGCTCAGCCACATATCTTTTATCCTCTCCCCTTCCGGGACGATAGAGCCCGGCCGCCGCCGCCGGAATTCCGGCTACGGCTCGGCCAGCACCGCCAGGCCCCACTTTGCCGGGCGGACCCGGCACTCCGTCCCGCCCCCGGACGCCTCCAGCGCGGCCTCCCCGCCCGAAATCAGGTCGCGGAGGCCGTTTCCCTCGAGAAATCCCGGCCGGAAGCGCAGGGTCGCTTCGTCACAGCCCTTGGGGAGGAAGACGAAGACCACCCGCCGGCCGCCGGATTCGCCACTCTTGACGTAAACGAAGGAATCCGCCGTCGGTTCGGGGCGCAGGACCTCGATTTCCGGCTCCCAGCCCGCCCGGCGGCAGACCGTTTCCAGGAACAGCTCGAAGTCCGCGGCGCGGCGCTCGTAATACGCATCGCCCAGATAGGAGCCGACCAGCACCAGCCGGCCCTCCTCCACGGGCACTTCGGCAATCAGCGCCCCGTCGGCCGAGACCGCCCAGCTCCGGCCGGTGCCCTGCGGCCAGGGGGTCAGCCACTGGGCGGCGGGCAGGCTGAGACCCCGGCCCTCGACCTCCGCCCCGATGGAGTCCGCGGAGAGATCGCGGCGGCCGAGCTCGGCGGCGCCGGCCAGCCGCGCGGTGAAGCGGTCGGCCGGGTAGCGGTAAAGTCCTTCATGGTTAAAGGCCCCGCACTCGGACTCGCAGACCAGCGTTCCGCCCTCGCGGACGAAGCGCTCCAGGCGCTCCTCGGCGGCGGGGCCGGTTACCACGGTCCGGGGCGTGAAGAGCACTTTCAGGCCGTCCAGGACCTCGAGGTGCTCCTCCTCCACCACCAGGTAAGGAACCGAGCGGCGCACCAGCCCGCGGCAGTAGCCTTTGAGCGCGTTCACCGTCCTCCGGGCGCTGCCCTCCTGGGCCCAGTCCAGGTAGTGGCTCTGCGGGCTGAAGAGGACGCCCACCCGCGGAGCGGCCGGCTTGTAGCCCGCCATGAGCTCGCGGTGCTCGGCGAGCAGACCGCCGGTGACGCGCATGGCCGCCAGGCGCTCCTCGGCCAGCCCGTCGGCGCCGGACAGCCCGAAGTTGCCCGACTCGCGGCCGAAGACCTCGTCGCGCCAGCACCAGAAGAGCACCACCTCGGCCCCGCAGGCCAGGCCGTTCCATATCCAGCGCTGCTGGCTGCGGGCGGCCACCCGCGGAGTGATGTTGCCGCCCAGGCCCGCTCGCCCGCCCTGGAGCTCGCTGAGCCACACGGCCTTGCCGCGCGCCGCCGAGTGGACGTACTCCACCCGGCTGCCGAACTCGGCGTCGTCCATCCCGCCCCAGTTGGGGAAGCTGGAACAGCCCGCCCCGTCGGTGTGGTCGGCCAGGAACCAGTCGTTGCCGCGGTCGACGGCCTGGTGGCCGCCGGCCGCGTCCCCGGCCATCAGCGGGGCCGGCTGGGCGGCGTGGACCGTGACCGGGCGGTCGGGGTCGAGCTTCTTCATGAGCTCGTAGCGGGCCCGGCCGTGCCGGTCGCACCTCCAGGTGATGAAGTGCTGGAAGGCCATCATCTCGGTGTAGGGCCGTCCCGGGAGCTTGCCGGGCAGCACCTCGCTCCACTCCCCGTAGCGGCGCTTCCAGGCGGAGTTCAGGCCCTCCAGCCCCCCGTGCTTCCTGGCGAGCCACTCGCGGAAGGCCTGCAGGGTGTGCTCGCAGTGGCAGACCAGCCCGTCGGCGTTCATGTTCCAGCGCAGCTCGTTCCAGGCGTCCCAGCCGACCAGGTGCTCCGCCGGGCGGTAGCGCTCGACCACCGTCGAGAGGAACCCGGCCATGCGCTCCCAGACCCCGGGGTGGTCGGTGCAGCCCCCGGGGGTGAGCCCGAAGTGGACCTCCTGGCGGTTGGAGGAGATCACCCGGCGGCCCAGGTGGTCGATCATCTCGCTGCCGGGCACCTCGCGGTGGATCCAATATGGTTGTATCTCGGCGATGGTGCTGAGCACCACGCCCAGGTCGTTCTGGGCGGCGAGTTCCACCAGCCGGTCGTAGTCCTCGAAGCGGAACTCGCCGGGCTTCGGCTCGACCCAGGCCCACAGCACCCAGAGCTGCACGCAGTCCAGGCCGGAGTCCCTTATCCGCGCGAAGTCCTCGGCCCAGTACTTCTCCTCGGGGAACGGCGCCCGGTAGTACTGCACGCCCAGGTGCATGCTTTTCCCTCCTCCTGCGCAGGCGCTCCGCCGGCCGGGGTCTTCCGACCGCTACTCGATGCCCAGGAGCTCCACCTCGAAGATCAGCAGGGCGTTGGGGCCGATCGGCGAGCCGCGGCGCCCGCGCGGGCCGTAGGCCAGGTCTCCGGGGATGAAGAACCTGTACTTGGCGCCCACCTTCATGAGGGGGATGCCCTCCTTCCAGCCCTTTATCAGGCCCCCGCCCAGCGAGAAGGTCGCCGGCCCCTTCTTGTAGGAGCTGTCGAACACGGTCCCGTCGAGCAACGTGCCGCGGTAGTGGACCTTGACCCGGTCGGTGGGCTTGGCCAGCTCGCCGCCGCCCTTCTTGAGCACGAGGTACTGCAGGCCGCTCCTGGTGGTGACCACTCCCTTTTTCTTCTTGTTGGCGGCCAGGAAGGCCTGGCCCTCCTTCAGGTTCTTCGCGGGGATGGCAGCCTGCACCTTCTTGAAGAACTCCTGCTTGGCCTTCCGCCGCTGCTCCCCGGTGAGCTGCGCCGCCTTCCTGCCGAACCCGTCCTCGAAGCCCCTGGTGTAGGCGGCCAGGTCGACGTCCGCGTGGATTCTCCGGAGGTCCCGTCCTATCTCCAAGCCCAGCGCGTAGCTGGCCTTGCTCGACAGGGTCTTCAGCTCCGGCTGGGGCGCGGGCTTTTCCCCGCCGGCGGCCGAGCCCAGCGGCCAGAGGGCAAGAGCCGCAACCAGGACCGCAGCCAGCGCGGCAGAGGCCGCGGCAATCAGTTTGGTGCGTCGCATTCCAGGTACCTCCAATCTTTCCGCGCGGAAGCGCGCGAGGGGAGTGTCAAGGTTAACGTAGCGGGGGCGGGCGGTCCACGGACAAACCGGCCGAGGGGGTGGGAGCGATTGCGGGGAGGTCAGCCCTTGGCCGGCTCGGAGTCCGGGTCGGAGTCCGGGTCGGAGTCCGGGGCGGGCGCGGCCCCCGGCGGGTAGCGGCCGTGGCCGATGATCTTCCAGCGCGCCAGGCAGTCCTCCTCGGCGGCGCCCGCGAGGTTGTGGATCACCAGCGGCCGGCCGGAGGGGGCCTTCCGGTCCGATATCACCCCGCAGTGCTTGCGGCCGCTGCGGCCCAGGTCCCAGAAGACCACGTCGCCGGGCTTCCAGCCGGCGAGACTCTTGCCGTTCACTGACCTGGGCAGCCAGCCCGCCTTGCGCCGGAAGAAGCACATGAGGTTGAGCACCCGGCGGTGGTCGATATTGGGGTCGGGCCTGGTCGCGTCCCAGTCCTCGGGGTACTTCGAGAAGTCCGCCTTCATGTCCTCGTGGACCAGCTTCTGGAGGTCGAAGCCGGCCCCGCGGAGGGCGCGGAGCACCAGGTCGGTGCAGACCCCCCCGCCGGGCACGTCGCCGCCGGGATACTTGATGGCCCGGTAGCTGGAGTCGTAGCCGCCCTTCCTGGCGACCTCCCGGCGGGCGGCGGCGACGATCTTGCTGCGCATCGCGGCCCTCGTGGGCCGGGACGCCGCCGGCTCCCGCCGGGGCCCGGCCGCCGGGCTGTCGATCCGGAGGCCCGTATCGGTGTCAGCCTTGCTAAGCGGGGGAGGCGGCGGCGGCTCCGGCGGCGCGGGCGGTTCCCTGGTTGAAGATTGCCCCCCGCAGCCGGCCAGGGCGGCCAGGAGGGAGGAGGCCAAAAGCATCCGCCAGGCGAGAGTGTTCCAGTGCGGACGGCTACGGAAGACACGCATTCGCGCTCACCTCCATCGCAGGATCCCGGCCCCGGCCCTGAAGAGCTCGTTCAGCCGGCGGTTGTTCTCCTCCGGCTCTCCGTCCCCGCCGGTGATGCGTTCGCTGGCAACACACTGGAAGTGCTCCCCGTCAAACTTGTAGGTCGCGATGCGGAAAAGATGACCTCCGTATGCTTCACAGACCGAGATGCGCGGTCGCTCGTCCCGGCCCGGGGGCAGGACCCGGAAAGCCCCTCCGCTGATGTCGCCCATGTAGTGGTACCCACCACTTACCGGGGTGAAGACCAAGACCGTCCAACTCCGTCCTCTCACGTTCTGCCGCAGGAAAAGCTCCGGTTTGCCGTCGGCGTCCAGATCGGCCTGGGCCTCCCGCAGTCCCGCCTTCAACACGCCCCTGGACCAGGCATCGACTTCCGGGCCGTCGATGGGACCGTCGGCGAACTGGATCAGGGCCCACCTGCGGGGGTCCCGAATCGGTTTGCCGTCATAACGCCCTCCATAGAGAACGTGCTGATTGGGGTTATAGGCTCGCCACGCGCCCGAATTTCCCCGGCCGCAGCCGGCCAGCAGGACGGCAAGGAGCAGGACCGGCATGGTCTCGGCGCGCATTAGAGCGCCCCTCCTGAGTGTCTATCTCAGGAGGGGCGCGGACCTCTTTCGGATTTTCGGAGGAAAAGCGCTCAGCCGCCGAGTATCTCGGCGACGGCTTCCTCGAAGACGGCCAGGCCCTCGTCCAGGGCCTCCTCGGGGCTGGAGAGCGGCGGGCTGATCTTCACGGTGCCGCTGCCGGCGCCCACCGGGGAGAACATCAGCAGGCCCTTCTCCATGCAGCGCTCCACGATGTCGAAGGCGCTCTGGGCGTCGGGCCCTAGCTCCGTGCCCGGCTTGACCAGGTGCACGCCGGCGACCATGCCCCGGCCCTGCACCGCGGCGATGTTCTGGGGGAACCTGTCCCTGACCCGGTTCAGCCCGGCGTGGAGCTGCTCCCCGCGCGTGGCGGCCTTCTCAACGAGGCCTTCCTTGAGGATCAGCTCGATGTTGGCCAGGGCCGCGGCGCAGCTGATGGGGTTGCCGGTGTGCGTGCTGGTCATGGAGTTGGGGCCGAAGATGTTCATGATCTCGTTCCTGCCCACCACCGCGCTTATCGGCAGCGAGCTGGAGATGCCCTTGCCCAAACAGAAGATGTCCGGGGTCACCCCGTAGTAATCGAAGCCCCACAGCGTGCCGCAGCGGCCGAAGCCGGCCTGGACCTCGTCGAAGCCCAGAACGATCTCGTTGGCCGTGCACCACTCGCGGAGCTTGACCACGAAACCCTTGTCCATAAAGGCCGCCGAGCCGCCCTGGTAGGTCTCGGGCAGGGCCAGGCAGATCTTCTCCGCGGTGGCCCCCTGGGCCTCCAGGGCGGCCAGGAAGCCCTCGAAGGACTTGTCCTTCGTGCGGATGTTCGGCGGGAAGTCGACCTGCACGAAGCCGGTGTCCCGGGTGGGGCCGATCCAGTCCTTGAGCGCCGGCGAGCCCCCGGCCAGCTGCGAGGCCATGGTCCGGCCGTGGAAGTCGCCGTTGAAAGTGACCACGATGTTCTTCTCGGGGCCAACTGCCTGTTGAGCGCGGGCGCGGGCGATCTTGATGATGCACTCCACGGCCTCGGAGCCGGTGGTCAGCAGGAAGCACTTGTCCAGCCCCTCGGGGGCCAGCTCCACGATCTTGGCGGTGAGCGCCGCGCGGTACTCGCTGGGGAAGCAGTAGTTGTGGAGCAGGGGCCTGGCCGCCGCCGCGCGGACCGCCTCGGCGATCTCCTTGCGGCCGTGGCCGGCCGAGGCCACCAGCACGCCGCTGGACCAGTCCAGCCACACGTTGCCCCAGCGGTCGAAGACCTGGCAGCCCTCGGCGCGGTCCCAGAGGACCGGCGGCTGGCCGGTCATGGACAGCGGCTCGTACTTGCGCAGCCTCTCCAGCAGCTCGACCGACTCCGGGACGGGGATGTCGGTGGCGATCGTCCGGAACTTGCTCTTTACCGGCGGGACCTTCTTGGGCTTAACGGTGAACTGCTTGGCCATTGCTGACCTCCTTCGAAGTTCCGTCCCGGCTGCAGGAGCGGCTGTTTTTGTGAGGTTCTCCGGGCAGCCTCCCGGAAGGGGCGCGCGGACATATCAGCCCGGGCCCGGGAGCAAAGATATCCCGCGGGGCGCGTTTGTCAAGTCTCCCCTGCGGGCGCTTTGGCTTGCGGGGCGCGCCGCAGCCGCCCGCTGACGGCTACCTGCGGTCCAGGCAGCGCACCGTGCCGTCGGGCGAGGTCAGGAAGACCCGGCCGCGGCAGACCGCGGGAAGCCGAGTGGAGCCCGGCAGCGCGATGCTCCAGCGCGGCTTGCCGTCGGCGGCATTCACCGCGGTGACGCCCTTGGGGCCGCCGGTCAGCAGCGTGTCCCTGGCCAGGAGAGCCCACCCGGGCTCGCCGCAGGGCAGCTTGCCGGCGTCCCAGGCCAGGAGCTTGTCGCGCGGGTACTTCCGTTTTCGGCCGTACCGGTTTCTCTGCCAGGCGTCGTTGCGCACGGCGCGGAACCCTGAAAGCTTGGCGCGGTCCACGGCCACCAGCCGGCCGCCGCGGCGGAAGTAGGCGCGCTTCCACATAGTAGCTGTTGCGGCTGAAGAGCACCTTGCCGGCCCCGGTCCCAGAGCGCCTTTCCGCCGTTCTTGAGATCCAGGGCGAAGACCGTCGCCGGGCCGCCCTCCTTCGAGCGCACGACGCGTCGGGCCCAGTAGCGGCTTGATGCATACGGCGCCTGGTAGGAAGCCGCGGCGTAACCGAACAGCCTGCCGCCGGCCGAGGCCACGTACGTCCAGTGATTCTTCGGGTGGCTGGGCGGCGGCGCCTTGAAGGAAGTCATATCCCTTCCGCTGGCCGCGCTGATCACCATGCAGCGCGCCGCGTCCGCCAGGTAGATGCGGTCGCCGGCAATAACCATCTGGTCGGTGTGCACCTTTCCCGGCTGGTTCATGTGCGTGAGCCAGTTGGGGTCCTCACCCTTCACCGGCCTGCGCCAGGAGAAGCGCGTCCCGCCGGCCTCCCGCTCCCAGAGCACGACGCCGTTGTAGGCGTCCTTGGCGGTGATCCAGGCCCGGTCCGGGTACTCCGGAGACAGGTCAGTGAGAAAATACCGGCCCTTCGCCGCCAGGCCTCGAATTGTCCACCAGGTTCCGAAGCTCCTGATCGGGTCGCCGTACCACAAAATCCTGAACGGGGGCTTCACGTACCTGTCCGGGCTGTAGCGGTTGTTGGTGGCGTCGTAGCCGTTGTGCTTCCAGTCCCCGGCGCCCTCCAGCGGCAGGCGCTCCAGCCGGGCCCAGCCGCCGGGGCCCTTGCCGAGCTTGAAGCCCTTCCCCGGGCTGGAGGCCCCCGCGCGGAGGTAGGCGACGCCGCCCGCGGGCCGCAGGAGGCGCAGCAACTCCTTGGAGGGCTGCTCGGCCAGGATCAGGTTGGCGCAGTAGACGGGGTAGGCGAGCTTTTCGAGGGGACCGATTTCCACGCGCACGCGCGGCGGGCTCAAGCCCGCGGTCTCGACCAGCTTGCGGGTGCGGCTCGCCGCGGTCGCGTTCTTCTCGACGCGGCAGATGCTCAGTTCGGAGTTCCTGGCCAGCGCGACGGCCAGCTTGGGGTCCGCGCCCAGGTCGACGCAGATGCCCCGCCGCCAGCCGGAGTCCTTGACGATCGCCGCGGCCCGTCCGTTGAACTCCGCGCCTTCGGAGGGCAGCGACACAGTCAGCATCGCGCAGGAAGCCAGAGAGAATGAAAGGATCCGGAGCGGCCGCATTGTCCTCATCTCCTCCACCTCGTTACTGCTCCCGGCTCGTCGATTCTGGTCCGCACCAGCACCTGTCTCGGTCCCAGGCCCGGGGCCTCTGCCATCTGCCCCACCAGGTCCAGGGCGGTCTCGCAGAACCGCTGCATGTCGATCCTGACCGTGGGCAGGTTCGGGAACTCGTTGAGGAAGTCCAACGTGATCTGATGACCGGGCGGCCGAATGCCCTCCCGGTGGCAGTGTCCCCATATGCCCTTCATCGCTTCGGGGTTCGAGGTTAAGACCGCGTCCGGCGGCGCACCCTCTTTCAGCGCCTCTCCGAAGGCCCGCCCGCCGTGCTCGGGGCTGGCGCCCCTGGCGAAGCAGATCCGCGGCTCGAGGCCCGCATCCTCCATGGCCACCCGATAGCCGACCTCCAGCATGAGGGCGTCCACTTCGGTGCGCCCCCGGCGGCCGTGGCCCATGTAGAGGATGTCCCGGGCGCCGCGCTCGATCAGGTAGCGGGTGGCCTCCGACCCCGCGGCCATGCCGTCGACGCCCACCGCGGTGATGGCCGGGTCGGTGGGGACGTAGTCGAGCGCCACCACCGGGAAGCCCGCGTCCATGAGGCTCAGTATGTAGCTTCTGTCCTGCAGCCCGACGGTGAGGATCGCGGTCCCCTTCGGTGCGGACAGTTCGTTCGGCGCGGGAAAGCCCTCGCCGCTCGTCCCCGAGCCCTGGAGGCAGATCTCGTGTTTGAGATGGCAGCGCGGCATGGCTTCTACCAGTATGCGGGCCAGGTCGGCGTAAAAACCGCGATCGAGGGTGGAGCTGTAGACCAGCATGGTTATCGAACGGACTTGCCGCTTAACCACGAAGTAGCCCTTGCGGGGCACGCTCCTGACCAAGCCCTCCTCGACCAGCGCGTCAACGGCCTTGCCTACCGTGATGTTGTGGACCCCGAACTCATCAGCAAGCGCGCGAATGCTGGGCAGCCGCCCCGAAATGCCCTCCCGGCAGATCCTGCGCCGGATCTCGTCCCGAATGGCCGGGTGCTTGCTGTCGGTGCCTGCCTGCCCGCCGCGCATTGCGCTTCCCGCCAAGGCCCGTCTCATAGCTATAGTACACACTATAGGACACTTTGTTGCTGGTTTTCATCATTTTCCTGTCCGCGCGCACCGGATACGTCACATTTACAAGGACTTGCGGACAAGGCAGTCAGGATAGAGTCCTGTAAAAGGCCGGGCCTACTGGATCGGCAGTCGGGCGGGCCCTGGAATCTTGACTGGTCGGGGCGACTGGCGCTCGTTTGAACCGTGCGCGGAGGCCGTGGCCCGCTTCATGAGCACCAGCCCCACCCGGGCCTCATCTCATTTCTGCGATGAGGCTTGCACCGGGCTCAGCATAACTTGGCCGATTGATTTCGTCAGTGTCGTGCTTTGCTTACTCGCCCGGCCATTCGAACGCGAACTGATTCAGATTACAAGCGCGCGAGGCTTCCCGGCCGCGTTCTCGACCCCCTGAAACGCTCCGAGCCTACATTCTAGGCGTCGCGCGCCGGGAGCCAACGGCCCTGGGGCTTGATTGCCGCCGACTGCCCGCTTAGAATTGTGGCGCAACAGACCCCAGGAGAAATCGAAATGCCCGAGCACCTCTACGCAGTGGTCATGGCCGGGGGCAGCGGCACGCGCTTCTGGCCGCTCTCGCGCCAGAAGACCCCCAAGCAGCTCCAGGCCATCGTGGGCAAGGTGCCCCTGATCGCCGCCACCATCGAGCGCCTGGAGGGCCTGCTGGCCCCCGAGGACGTCTACGTGATCACCGGCCCGGGCCAGGACGGCCCCACCCGCGAGGCGCTGCCGGGTCTCCCCGCCGGGAACGTGATCGCCGAGCCCGAGGGCCGGGACACCGCCGCGGCCGTCGCCCTGGGGGCCACGGTGCTGGCCGGGCGCGATCCGGAGGCGGTCATGGCGGTGATGCCCGCCGACCACGTGATCAAGCCCACCGGGTTATTTCAGGGCACGCTGGCCGCCGCCGCGGACGTCGCCCAGCGCACCGACTACCTGGTGCTCTTCGGCATCCGCCCGTCGTTCGCGCACACCGGCCTGGGCTATATCCACTTCGGCGACACCCTGGAGCGCGCCGCGGGGGACTTCCCGGTGCGCAAGGTGCTGGGCTTCACCGAGAAGCCCGACGAGCGCACCGCCCGCGATTACTTAGAGAGCGAGGAGTACTACTGGAACAGCGGCATCTTCGTGTGGCGCACCTCGCGCATCCTGAAAGAGATAGCCGAATTCCTGCCCGGCCACGCGGAGAGCTTCGCGAAAATCGGCGAGGCCCTGGGGACGAAGAAAGAGCCCGAGGTGATTGCCGCCGAGTACCCCAAGCTGGAGAAGATATCCATCGACTACGCAGTCCTGGAAAAAGCCGCGAACGTCGCGGTGCTGGAGGCCGGCTACCAGTGGGACGACGTGGGTTCCTGGCTGGCCCTGGAGCGCCACTTCGAGCCCGACGAGCGCGGCAACGTGATCGTCGGCGACGCCGTGGAGATCGGCTCGACCGGCTGCATCATCCGCGGCTCGGGCAAGCGGCTGATCGCGGCCATAGATCTCGCCAACATGCTGGTGGTCGAGACCGACGACGCGGTGCTCATCTGCCCCAAGGACCGCGAC
>CAZONU010000097.1:8692-13870 GCA_964581145.1 uncultured Planctomycetia bacterium | reverse complement strand
CCGGCACGACGCGCGCATCGTGGGCACGCCCGCCTACATGTCGCCGGAGCAGGCCGCCGCCGGCCGGGCCGGGCCGGTGGGCCCGGCCACCGACGTCTACAGTCTGGGCGCGGTGCTCTACGAGGCGGTCACCGGCCAGGCGCCCTACAGCGGGGTGGACGGCCCGGCGATCATCGCCCGGGTGCTGGGCAGCGCCCCGCCCCCCCCGCGGACCTTCTCCCCGGGACTGGCCCCGCGCCTGGAGGGCATCATCCTCAAGGCCATGGCCCGCAAGCCGCGCGGCCGCTACGCCGGCGCCGACGAGCTGGCCGAGGACCTCGACCGCTTCCGGGTGGGCGACTCGGTGCGGGCCCGGAAGCCCGGCCTGGCCGTGCGCCTGCGCTCCGGGTTCTGGAGGGTGCGCCGCCGGGCGGGCAGGTGGGCCTTGCCGGCGGCCTGCGTGCTGGTCGGCCTGGCCGCGCTGGCTTACCTGATCACCCTGCTGGTGCTGCACTACCTGGCGGGCCGCTCTTGAAATTTTCCGTGACCCGGGTATGTTAGATACAGTTGAGCTTCGAGACCGTTGGCGAGGAGAGCCATGCCCACTTACGAGTACCGCTGCAAGAGCTGCGGGCACACCTTTGAGAAGTTCCAGCCGATAACCGCGAAGCCGGTCAGGCGCTGCCCGGAGTGCAAGGGGGCCGTGGAGCGCCTTATCGGCGCCGGCGCGGGGGTGATCTTCAAGGGCAGCGGCTTCTACGGGACCGACTACCGCTCGGACGCCTACAAGCAGGAGGCCAAGAAGGATAACGGCTCGTCTTCGGAAAGCTCTTCGTCAGAGAGCAAGCCGGACTGCAAGGGCCGCCCGAAGTCCGAGTCGTGCCCGGAGAAGAAGAGCGGGGAGGAATAGTCCCCCAGCGCGTATGCTCCCTGGTCTTCAGGCTGAAGTAGTCCCGAAGAACTCCTCCGCGGCGCGGGCCAGCTGCTCGGAGTTGGACGCCATGCGGTAGCCGCAGGGCAGCGACTGGAGGAAGGCCCGCCCGTAGCGCTTGGAGATCAGCCGGCGGTCGGCCAGCACGGCGATACCCCGGTCGGTCTTGCTCCTTATCAGGCGCCCGAAGCCCTGCCGGAAGCGCAGCACCGCCTCGGGGACGGAGTAGTCCATGAAGGAGCTCCCGCCGCGCGACTCCACCAGCTCTGCGCGGGCCTTGAAGAGCGGCTCGGTGTACACTTGAAAGGGAAGCCGGGCCAGGACCAGGCAGCTTAGCGCCGCCCCGCGCACGTCCACCCCCTCCCAGAAGGAGCTGGTGCCCAGCAATACCACGTTCTCCTCCTCGTGGAGCGCGGCCAGCAGCGCCTCGCGCGAGCCGTCCCGGCCCTGGCCCAGCACGCTGATGCCCTCCGGTTCGAGCAGCGGGCCCAGCTCGCGGTAGACCTCGTCGAGCGCCCCGTAGCTGGTGAACAGCACCAGCGCCCTTCCGCGCGTCGCCCGGCAGAGCTCGCCGAGCATGGCGGCCAGTTCCGCGCTGTTGCGCCCCGCCTCGGCGTTGCCCGGCTCGGGCAGCCAGCCGGGGACCAGCACCCGGGCCTGGGTCTCGAAGTCGAAGGGCGTGCCCAGCAGCAGCCTCTCGACGCGGCCCTCTTCCAGCCTGTCCAGCCCCAGCCTTCCGGCCAGGTAGTCGAACCTCCCCGCGAGGGTCATGGTCGCCGAGGAGAGGATGCAGCTCCGCTTCTGGCCGAAGACCTGGCCGGCGAGCATGGGGGCCACCTCCAGCGGCGCGGCCCACAGCTCGGGCTGGTCCTGATTCCTTCCGGCGAGCTCCGCCCAGTAGACGTAGCGCCCGTCGTCGGCCTTGACCGTGAAGTCGATGTCGGCAATGAGCTCCCGCAGCCGCTCGACGGCCGCGGCCAGGTCCCGGCCGAGCTCCTCGGCGCGGGGGAGTTCGTCCGCGTCGGGGTCTTCCACTAACGACTCGGAGAGCCGCTCGGCGCGGTGCTGCACGGCGGCGAGCTGGGAGACCAGCCCCTCCTTGGCGCTGAAGACCGCCGCCCAGAGGTCGGCGCGGCGGTCGGCGGCCGAGTACCTGAGCTTGTCGCGCCAGCGCGAGGCCCCCCACAGGCCGGCCAGCGCGGCGCTGAACGTCGCCAGCGCGTCCACCGACTCGACCACCCGGGAGTTGGCCTCCGCCGCGTCCTTCTCCAGGCGGTCGAGGAAGCCCGCCGGGGCCTTGCCGCGCGCGCGCGCGACCTGTCCGCAGAGCGAGGGCACCAGCCCCGTCCCGGAGGCGTCGTCCTTTCGCTTGCGGCCCCGGCCGCGGCGGCGGAACTTGTAGAGGCGGTTCAAGACGCGGTAGAAACGTCCCGGCCAGACCCGCACGCTGAGGTGCCGGGTGGCGGCATTCTCGAGGTTGTGGGCCTCGTCGAAGACGATCTCGTCGCAGGGCGGCAGCACCGCGCTCTCGCCCAGCTCCGAGAAGACCAGCGAGTGGTTGGCGACGATGACCTCGGCGGCCTGCGCGCGGGTCCGGGCCCGGAAGAGGAAGCAGCGCTTGCGCTGCGGGCAGGCCCGGCCCAGGCAGTCGGGGCCGTCGCTGGTCAGCTTGTCGAGGAGGTCGCGGGCCCCGGGCAGGAAGAGCGAGGCGCACTCGGCGACGTCGCCGGTCCGCGTCCGCGGGGCCCAGACCAGCGCGGGGAGGATCGCGCCGCGCTCGGCCTCGTCCAGCTCGCCGGCGGCCTCGCGCAGGGCATACAGCAGCTTGCGCAGGCACAGGTAGTTCTTGCGGCCCTTGAGCAGCGCGCTCTTCAGCGGCCGGCCCAGCGCGCGCTCCAGGACCGGCAGGTCCTTGTTGAACAGCTGCGACTGGAGGTTCTTGGTGTTGGTGCTGACCAGCACCTTGCGCGCGCCGGGCCCGCTCCAGGCCGCGGCGGGCAGCAGGTAGGCCAGGCTCTTGCCGATGCCGGTGCCGGCCTCGACGATGAGGTGCCGGCCCGCGTTGAGCGCGCCCGCCACCCGCCGGCACATCTCCAGCTGCTGGGGGCGCTCCTCGTATCCGCCGAGCTCCCGGGCCACCGGCCCGCCGGTGCCCAGCTCGCGCGCGAGCGCGTCGGGGTCGAGCTCGGGGGGCTCGCCGGGCTCGAAGTCCTCGCGGCGCTGAGGCTTTGAGGTCTCAAAGAGCGCGGCGTACTCCGGCTGGCCGGAGGTGAGCCCCCCGGCGACGGCGGACTGCTCGGCGGCGAGCAGGACCTTCTTCAGGGGGTGCGCGGCGGGCCCCAGCATCCAGCCGATCTCGGAGAGCACCGCCAGGGGCAGCTCGCGCAGTTTCTCCAGCAGCGCCAGCCACAGGCGCGCGCCGAGCTCCGCGTCGGGGAGCGCGCGGTGGAGCCCGCCGTGCTCGAGGTCCAGCAGCGCGGCCAGCTTGCCGAGCGAGTGGCCCGGGGCCTCCGGCAGGGCGATGCGGGCCAGCTCCAGGCTGTCGAGGATTTCGCGTTTGAAACGCCCCCCGCCCGCCGCGCGCAGGAAGCCGGCCTCGAAGGCGGCGTTGTGGGCCACCAGAGTGTCGCCGCCGACGAACTCCAGGAACTCGGCCAGGGCCAGGCCCGCGCCGGGAGCGCCGGCCAGGTCCGCGTCGGTTATGCCCGTGAGCCGGGTTATCGCCGCGGGCAGGGGGGCCGAGGGCCTGGCCAGGCGCTCGAAGCGCTCGGTGATCTTTTCTTCTTCTACGCGCACCGCCCCGAACTCGATTATCTCCGAGGCGCGCGGGTCGAGCCCGGTGGTTTCGAGATCTATGGCGACGAAGCGGTCGGGTTTCACGGCCGGGGATTATAACCCGGGCGGACCCCGCCGCGCCAGCGCCGGCCGGCGTTGACCTCCGCGGGGGGCTCCGGCTATAATCCCGTCCATGGGAGCGCGAAGCGCCGGTATCCTGCTGCTCCTGGTCGCGCTGGCCGCGGCCCCCGCGCGCGGCGGCGAGGCCGAGGAGTTCCAGGAGTACGTCGCGCAGCTGGTGGCCAAGCTGGGCGCTCCGGACTACCGGGCGCGGGAGAGCGCCACCAAGGAGCTCCGGACCATCGGCCGCCCGGCGCTGAAAGCCCTCAAGCAGGCCCTGAAGAGCAAGGATACGGAGATCCGGGCGCGCGCCGAACGCCTGGTTCGCGAGATCCGCTGGACGCTGCCGCCCGGGCTGGCCCGCGGCCTGGGCAAGCTGGGCGAGGGCTTCACGGGGAAGTACCTGGCCGCCGGTCCCCAGCAGCGGGCTTCCATGCTGGAGCAGCTCCGCCGCCGCGCCCCGCGCGAGGCCGAGTCCTACCTGCTCCAGGCCCTGGAGGAGGAGACCGAGTCCAAGTGCCGGAAGCGGCTGGTGACCCTGCTGGGCAGCTACTCGAGCCCGCCGGTCCGCGCGGCGGTCATGGCCGCCACGCGCGACAAGCACGCCGCCGTCCGGCAGGAGGCGGCCAGGATCCTGGCCAAGCACCCCGGCGAGGCGGTCCTGGGGCGGCTGGTGGAGCTGATCGCCGACCAGGACAAGTCCGTGCGCAGCAGAGCCCTCTGGGGCATCGGCAGCCGCGGACGGGCCGCCCGAAAGGTCGCCGGCGCGGTGATCAAGGCGCTGGGGGACCCCGAGGACGAGGTCAAGGGCGGCGCGGCGGGCGCCCTGGGCCGCATCGGCGACAAGACCATGATCAGGCACCTCTGGAAGCTGGCCGAGCGGCCGGGGGAGAGCGAGGCCCGCTGGGACGCCATCGCCGCCATCCAGGCGCTGGCCGAGCCGGGCGACCGCGCCGTCGCCGGGCGGCTGGCCAGGATGCTCGACGCGCCGGAGCCGGAGGTCCTGGTCTGGGTGATCTGCGCCCTGCGGAACATGCGCGCGCGCTCGGCCGCCGGGCGCCTCGCCGAGTTTCTGGACGATCCCCGGGTCCAGGCCCGCCTGGGGGCCAAGGGGCTGGCCCGGGTGCGGCCGGTGGCGGTCTGGACCTTCGGCTTCATCGGCGGGAAGGAACAGGCCCCGACCATGCGCCGCATCCTGAACCAGGACGCGGACCGGCGGGTGGCCGGCCTGACCGCCGGGGTGCTCCTCTACCTCGGCCAGAGCGTCGAGGAGCGCAGGGTCCGGGACCTGCTGGCCGGCCCCCGGCCGGCGGTCGCTGGCCAGACGGCGGCGGGCCTGGCCCTGGGCGGCGACCCCAGGTGGATCAAGGTCA
>CAZONU010000097.1:0-8682 GCA_964581145.1 uncultured Planctomycetia bacterium | reverse complement strand
GTCCAACTCCGCGCCGAGAGCTTCCGCGACCCGGCGGCCTTCGGGGCCCGGGTCCGGGCCTTCCGCGCCCGCGACGACTGGGAGCGGACCCGCCTGATGCGCCGCTTCGCGCTCTTCGCGGACGCGGTCAAGCTGCACGAGGGGCGCAAGGCCGGGCTGCGCCGCGGCACCATGCGCGGCCCGGACCTCGGCGAGGCGCTGGTCCGCGCCGGCCGCGCCAGGGAGGGCCTGGCCGCGCTCCGCGGGGCCCTGGAGAGGGAGCCTTACGACTCCTCGGCCCTGGAGAAGCTGGCCCGGGCGCTGCTCACCTCCCCGCGCGCGGAGTTCCGCGACCCGAAGGCGGCCCTGAAGGCGGCCGGGCGCGCCGCGAACATCGTCGAGCGGTACTGGTGCGCGCACACGGTGGTCCTGGACCTGCGCGCCTGGGCGCTGTTCCGCTCGGGGCGCAAGGCCGAGGCCCTCAAGCAGAGCGGGGCGGCCCTCTTCTGGGTCGGGCCCGACGATGACCGGGCCCGGGGCTTCTTCGAGGCGCGCCGCGCGCGGATCCTGGCCGGCCTGGGCCGCAAGGAGGAATCCCGCGGAATGGTCCGGGCCGCGCGCAAGCACGTCAAGTTCGACCCCCAGGCGGCCGCCGAGGTCGCCAGGGCCTGCTGCGACCTGGGCGATGCCGAGGGGGCCCTGGAGATGCTCGGCCGCATGCTGGACCTCACCTACCCCGACCTGGAGATGCTCAGGAACGACCCGGACCTGGCCCCCGCGCGCAAGCACGAGGGGTTCAAGGCGCTCCTGGAGCGCGCCGAGAAGCTCCGCGAGGAGATGCTCGCCGAGATATTCCCGCCGCCGGCGGGAAAAGGGAAGCCCGGGAAGAGGTAGGGGTCGCCCGCGGTCCGGGTCAGCCCCACAGCGCCAGGCCGGTGGTCTCGTCGGGGACGCGGTTGAGCTTCGCGCCGGGCAGCTCCTCCATGCGGAACTCCGCGGCGAAGACCACGGTGCCCTCGGCCAGGTGCCCGCCGAAGGCCCGGCCCTCTTCGTCGCCCAGGGTGACGTGCGCGTGGACGAAGGGCGCGCCGTCCTTGAGCGACACGTTGCCGATCAGCGCGAGTATCTCCAGGGGTTCGTCGAAGTCGCGGAAGCCGTACTGCTTCTTCTCCTGGTCGTAGTAGCCCGCGCGGGCCTTCTTCACCGCGCCGATGACCTCCACGCGCCCGGCGGAAACGCCCCTCTCGGCGGCGATGCGGGTCAGTTCGGCCAGCAGGTCCGCCCCGTGGGCCAAGCGGCCGACGAAGACGCGCCCGGTCTTGCTTTCGACGATCATGGTTTCCTCCTTTGGCTTTCAAGCATAGTACCGCGGCGCGGACGGTCAAGTGGCGCCCCTGAATCGGGATTGCCGAAAACCCCGTCGACCTGTAGGATGTTTTCTGGAGGTCGACGGCGTTGAAGCGCGTGATTTGGACGGCTTACAGACTTGCGGCCCTCGCGGCGGTGGCCTTTGTTGTCTACCGGGTCAACCGGCCCGCGCCGCGCCCGGCGGACGAGTCCATCGCGATAGCCGGTGTAGCGAAGCTCTTCCCGGGGGCCGGACGAGTAGTGGTCCCGCGCAGGGAAAACGGCTGGAGCGACGTGCTCGACGCCGAGGGAAAACTCCTTGGCCGGGTGGTTTCCACTTCGCCGGCGGCCGACAGGAAAGTCGCCGGCTTCGCCGGTCCCACGCCGGCGCTGGTCGGCATCGGGCCGGACGGCAGGATAATCGGCCTGTTTCTTCTCGCCAACGACGAGTCGCCGGACTACCTGGAAATCGCCGTTGACGGCGGGATGCTGGAACGCTGGAACGGCCTCGACTGGCGGGAGGCCGGCGCGGCGAAGGCGGACACCGTGAGCGGCGCGACCATGAGCAACGCGGCGATTCGCGACAGCGTGCGGCTCCGGTTGGCCCTGGCAGTAAAGGCCGAGGGCGCGGAGGGCGACTTGCCTTCCCCCAGGCCGGCCGCGGGCCTGCGCTTCTCGTGGCCGGACGGGGTCACCCTGGCGCTGTTGGTCACCGCGCTGGCGCTTTTCTTCACGTCGAGCAGGCACCACAAGAAGCTGCGCATCGCCCAGCACCTGGCTGTGGTCGCCTGGATGGGGTTCTACGTCGGCACGTTCGTCTCCCAGGCCAAGCTTTTCGGCTGGGCCGCGAATGGTGCCGTGCTCTGGCGGCGCGAGCCGGCGATGGTGCTGCTGGCCGTCGTTTCTATGGCGATACCGGTCGCGACCGGCAGGCCGCTGTACTGCGCCTACCTCTGCCCGCACGGGGCCGCGCAGGAGCTGATTGGCAGAATAAGCCCCTGGAGCAGGCGCCTGCCGAAAGGGCTCGCCAAATGGCTGGGGAGGCTGCCGGGTCTGCTGCTTCTGGTCATGGCCGGCCTGGTGCTCTTCGGAATGTCCGCGAAGTATCTGGCTTCCTTCGAGCCCTTCGGCGGGTACGGTGCTCCCACAATGATGGCCTCCGTGGGGCTGGCCCTGGGGGTCGGCACGTGCGTTGTGCTGGGCCTGGTCGCGGCCGGGTGGGTCGCCTCGATCTTCCTCAAGCGGCCCTGGTGCCGCTTCGGCTGCGCGACCGGGGCGCTCTTGCGCTTCCTGCAGGGGCCGCGAAAAGAGGTCAAGCTCGGCGCCGTGGAGCTGGCCGCCGGCGCGGCCATCATTCTCGCGGCCGCCGCTTGGTTGCTGGGCCGCTGAGCGGGGTTTACTTTTTCGGCGCGGCCTTTAGGGCCTTCTCGGTCGCCTTCATTATCGCCCGGCTGGTTATGGTCGCGCCGGTGACCGCGTCCACCTTAATGCGCTGCGCGGCGACGATGCGCGCGGGGACCCTGGAGATGGCCGAGAGCGGCCGGTTCTCGCGGTGCTTGAGGACCTTTACCCCGGTCATGCGCCCCCCGGCGACGGTGACCCGGACCTTCACGTCGGCCACGTAGCCCCGCGCCGACCCGGTGTAGCTGCCGTCGGGAACGTCCTTGAAAGAGGAGGAGGGCCCGGCGCCATTAGGGGCGGTGGTGAACTTGTCGGCGGGGAGCGCGCCTTTTGCTATCCGCAGTTGTACCGCCGGGGCGCGGTTGCCGGCCTCGTCCACCAGCGTCGCCCCGGGGTTGTTGCCGAAGCCGTAAATGAGCCTGGCCGGCAGCTTGAGCTTGCGCTCGAAGGTCAGGCCGACCAGCGTTCCCCGGGCGTCCGCGGCGGTGCACTTGGCCGGGCCGCCCGCGTCGACGGCGCCGAAGTCCCCGGCCTTTACGCCGCCCAGTCGCTTGGCCTCGGCGAAATGGGCGGTGACGGACTTGCCGTCGGCGGCGGCCACCGCCGCGTCCAGCACCGGGCCGGGCCAGTCGACCTTCCTGTTCCCGTGGCGCTTGGCCGAGAGCGCCCGGCCTATCCCCGCGCCGAGTTCGAAGTAACCCTCGCGGCTGAGGTGCACGTGGTCCTTCATCCTGCGGCCCAGCGCGGGAACCAGCAGGGCGTTGCCGTCGCTGACGACGAACCGGCGCTGGGCCTCGCGGACGGCCATGAAGTCGGCCGGGCGCTTGCTGCCCCAGGCGCCCAACTGGACGATGACGGCGGTCATCTTGGGGTTGCCGGCCTCGGCGCGGACCCGGGAGACCAGTTTCTTGAGTTCGGCAAGGTACGTCGCGGCTTTCATCTTCCTTACGGCGCCGTTCTCGCCCTGATACCACAGGAAGGCTCCGGCGCCCTTGCCCGACTTGGCGATGGCCGCGGTCAGCTTGGTCCAGCCCGCGCCGCCCTTGTGCCAGGAGGCGATGGGCTTGCCGCCGGAGGCGTAGCCGGTCAGCCGGATGCTGGGCCCGCCCAGCCTGACCGCCTCTAGGGCAGCGGCCTGCCAGGGCCCCACGGTGCCGTTGAGCATGGGCAGCGGCTCTTTGGCGGGCACCCATCTGCTGGTCTTGAAGTCGAACATGCTGACCCGCGCGCTGGCGGGCGCGCCGGGCAGCTTGCCGCGGCCGCAGGCGTTAGACTGCCCGGAGATCACCCAGGTTTCCACCCCGGTCTCGCCGCCGGCCGCCGGGGAGGCGATCAGCGCGGCGAGGATTGCGAACCGCTTGAGCATTCTCGCTCGTCCTTTACCGGCGCGGAGATCACTTACAGCTTGAGCACGTTTTCTGTCTCCAGAATCGCGTTGTAGTCGACCGCGGCGATACCCTTGGGCCAGCGCTTGATGGAGCAGTCGTAGCTGGCGTCGCGGACCAGGACGCACCTGTAGCCGGCCGCGAGCGCGCTGACCGCCGTGCGGCCCAGACACCCCTGGGTGTGCCCCCCGATCATCAGCAGCGTGCGGCGGCCGATCTGCTTCAGGGCTTGGGCAATGTCCGAGGAGGGGAAGGCGTCCATCTCCGTCTTGGGGACGACGCGGTCCTCGGGGAATGTCTCGAAGCGGTCGTGCGGCCGGCCCTCGGACCAGTGGACGAAGACGCGCGGAAGACCCTTCGCGCGCGCCCAACGGGCCAGCCGGACCGCGTTGGGCACCAGCACCTCCTGGAAATGCGTCTCCGCGTCGTTGAGTTCCCCGATCGAGAAGCCCTCTTCCTTGTACTCCGGGAGGATGTTCTCGGCGGTCCAACTGCGCGGCTCGCGCGGCTGGATGTCGATGCACAGGAAGACGGTGTCGGCAAGGTCGATGTCCATCGCCCTAGAGATATGCCTCCAGGATCGCCCGGCTGGCCGCGTCCAGGCCCTTGAGGGTCGGGAAGTCGTAGTGGTTGCCGGCCAGGTCGGTGACCCGGATGCGGTCGGCGCTCTGGTACTTGACCGCCTCGCGGGGGCTCTCGGTGGTGAAGGTCCGCTCCCCGCGGTCGGTCTCCACCCGCCAGCGGAGCACGAAGGGCGAGGTGTCTCTGAGGTCAATGACCCGCTCGACCCTGGGTATCAGGTAGCGGACCTCCAGGGCGGCCTCGAGGGCCTGCCTCGTTGCATCGTCCAGGCCCTTCAGGGAGCGGAGCATGCCGGCGGACTCGTTCTTCGCGTTGCACAGGTCGACGAACTCGCCGGGGTGGCTGACCGGGAAGGCCAGCGCGGCGCGGGCGTCGGTGATTTCCTCCTCGCCGGAGACGGTGACGGTGAGCCGGGCGGCCTGCGGGTCCCAGCGCGCGGAGACCTCAATGGGCTCCAGCCACCTGACCGCCAGCGAACTCTTCTTTTCGTCCGTGCCCACGGGTTCCTAGCCCCCGATCGCGATGACCGAGGTCATCTCCGTCTGGGTCTTGACCAGCTCGTGGTAGACGCCCTTCTTGGCGACCAGCTCCTCGTGGGTGCCCAACTCCTTGACCTTGCCCTTCTCGATGACCGCCAGGCGGTCGGCGTCGCGCAGCGTGGAGAGCCGGTGGGCGATGGCGATGGTGGTGCGGCCCTCGACCAGGCGGGTGACGGCCTCCTGGATCTGCTTCTCGGTCTTGGTGTCCACCGAGCTGGTGGCCTCGTCGAGGATCAGGATGCGCGGGTCGTGGAGGATGGCCCGGGCGATGGCCAGGCGCTGCTTCTCGCCGCTGGAGAAGTTGCCGCCGCCCTCCTCCACCTCGGAGTCGTAGCCGTCGGGCCGCTCCATGATGAACTCGTGGGCGTTGGCCATCTTGGCGGCGCTGATGATCTCCCGGGGCGAGGCCTCCGGCCTGGCGTAGGCGATGTTCTCCTGCACCGTCCCCGAGAAGAGGAAGGTCTCCTGGAGCACCACGCCGATCTGGTCGCGCAGGTCCTTCAGCGGAATGTTGCGGACGTCGACGCCGTCGACCAGCACCTGGCCCTCGTCCACGTCGTAGAGGCGGGTGGCCAGGTTGATGGTGGTGCTCTTCCCCGCGCCGGAGTGGCCCACCAGGCCGATCATCTCGCCGGGCTCGACGGCCAGGCTCATGCCCTTGATGACCGGGGTGTGCTTCTCGTAGCCGAAGACCGCGTCGCGCAGCTCGATGCGGCCTTCGATGCGCGGTATGGCCACCGGCTCGGCGGGCTCGGGCACCTCGGTCTGGGTGTCGAGTATCTCGAAGATGCGCTCCGCGGCGGTCATCGAGCGGGTCAGCCACTCGTTGAGCCGGGTCATTATCTGCATGGGCATGTAGAGCTTGGGCAGGTAGGTCAGGAACTGGATCAGGAGCCCAACGCTGAGCGCCCCGAAGGCTGTCGAGGTCGTTATCAGGCCCCAGCCGGCGGCCACCATGACCAGGTAGTACCCCACGCGCAGCAAGAGATTGAGCAGCGGGGTAAGGGTCATCCAGGCCTTCTCGGCGAGCATCTCCGCCTGGTAGGTGGCGCCGCTCTTGAGCTCGAAGCGACCGACCTCCTGCTCCTCGCCGCCGAAGGCCTTGACCACCCGCACGCCGCGCAGCGAGTCGTTGAGCACCGCGCTCAAGCGGCTCATGGCCTCCCACAGCCGGCGGAAGCGGCGGATGATCTTCTTCCAGACCAGCTTGGTGAAGAGCAGCACGAAGGGCGCGGGGATGAGCACCAGCAGCGCCAGCCGCCAGTTGAGCCAGAGCAGCACCGCGGTGACCAGGGTCACTTCCAGAATTGAAAGCAGAGTGAACTGGACGCCGTTGACCAGGAAGCCCTGAAGCATGCGCGTGTCGCTGCCTACCCTGCTCATCAGCGCGCCGGTCTTGTGGCGGTCGAAGTAGCCCAGCGAGAGGAACTGAAGATGTCTGAAGACCTTGCCGCGGACGTCGCGGCTTATGGCCCCGGCGATGGTCACGGACATTCGGCCCGCAGCGATGCGCAAGAGGACCGCCAGCGCTTCCGCGCCGAAGAGAATCGCCACGAGGCCCAGCATGACCTTGATCCGGTACCCTTCCGGCCCCGGGGTCTCGGGCGCCCAAGCGACGTCGAACAGCGGGCCCATCATGTACGGGGGCACTAGGGTACAAAGCACGTGCAGCACAAGAAGTGTGAAAATGAGAACCATCTGTTTCTTGTAGCGGGCTGCGAAGCTGAATATCCGCACCAGCGTCCGGCCGCGGCTGACGCACACCGGGCAGACCGAGCAGTCCTGCTTGAGGGGCAGGCCGCACCTGGCGCAGTAGCGCTGCTCGCCGAGCTCGTCGAGCTGGCCCAGGAAGACGCGGACGGCCTCCTCGGGAAGCTCGGCGAGCGCCTCGGGCGGGGGCTTCTCCTCATCGTCTTCCTTGTCCTTGCCCTCCCCCGCCCTCTTTTCTTCCTCCTTCTCGGGGCCGGAGGGCTTTTCGAGCTCCAGGTGCGCGCGCAGCTTGGCGAGCATGGCCTGGATGGCGCGGTCGGCGGCGCGCGAGCAGCGCACCAGCTCCTTCTGCTCCTCGCCGCGCCTGACCAGCACCAGGCCGCCGCCGACCATGCTGCGGTACTCGATGGCGCCCATGCCCTCGAAGCGCTCCTGGGCGCCCAGCTCGAAGCGCCCGGCCTCGCGCGGGCCGTCCAGGACCGCCAGGCGGTCGCGGGCCACCACCAGCCAGCGCTCGACGAACCTGCCGCCGGGCGAGAGGTCCGCGGGGAAGGCGGCCAGCAGCCGCGCGCGGGGAATGCCGGCGGCAGAGAGCGCGGCGAGCATCGGCGCGGGCATGTCTTCGGTGCGCAGGACTCGGCTGACGCCGGCGCGGCGGGGGGCGCTCTGGGGCTGGCTCATGAGCCGGCCAGTCTACCACGCCGGCGGCTGGAAACAAGCGCATCGGGAGGGGCCCTGGATAAGGGATCCGCCCGTTGGGGATGGGATGGGGACTACGGCAGCGCTAGCGCCGGTCGCAGGGGGTCTCCCTCCCTCTCAAGTAGCGGGAGGCCCCTGCTGTTTCTCTTCAACAGCACCGGCCCCCTTCATAAGAAGGGGAGGGGGCCGGTGCGGCCCTCCGGGACATGCGGACTCCTTAGTATGCGAAGAAGAAGCGTCGAACGTGGTCCTCAGACAAAGCCACGGAGCCACAGAGGAGTTGATTGGGGCCAACCAGCCGACTCCGCCATAGTAGCCTTGGCTACGACGGCCGGGAGAGATCTTTGGCGTGTCTCTCTTTTTGGCTTTGTGTCTACTACTCTGCGAAGTGCCTGCTCCGCCGAAGTTGCTGCCGACTCCGCCATAGTAGCCTTGGCTACGACGGCCGGGTCGGCTACGAAGGCCGGAAGCTCGCTACGTAGCACGAGTCCGTGTGAGAAAAGCGGTTCTTGGGCTACTTCCGCCCCAGCTTCTCGGCCACCTCGCCGGCCAGGCCGTAGAGCCGGGCGGTGATCTCCCGCCCGCCGAGGTGGTTGGTGCGGTGGTGCACCCGGCCGTAGAACTCCGGGGCGCGCTGCTTGCAGTAGTTCATCCGGTCGGTCAAGAGCTTCCTGTAGCGCGCGACCAGCCCGGGGCCGATTTTCGCGGCGCGCTCGGAGGCGGCCTCCGAGAGGAAAAGCAGCGCCTCGGCGTCCTGCACGCCCATCCGGAAGTTCTCGAAGCGCACGGTGGGCTCGGCGCCCTGCGGTCCGGGGTAGCTCAGGGCATACAAGCTCGGCGCGCGCTGGGCGCAGCTGGAGTGCGGGTAGCGGTTGTAGATGTTGCTGCTGTACTGGTTCCCCGGCTTGATCGCCCAGAAGTCGAAGCAGATGCGGCCGATGCCCCGCGTGCCGCAGTAGAGCCCGCGTTCCGGTATGTTGCGGTACTTGAGCAGCGAGAGGGTGTGGTCGAAGTTGTGGCGGATGTAGGCGGTGCCCGGC
>CAZONU010000096.1:7205-14007 GCA_964581145.1 uncultured Planctomycetia bacterium | reverse complement strand
GCTCCTGGGCCTTCTCCACCAGCGAGACGACGTCGCCCATGCCGAGGATCCGCCCGGCCATGCGGTCGGGGTGGAACTCCTCGATCTGGTCGAGCTTCTCGCCCACGCCCACGAACTTGATGGGCACCCCGGCCACCGCCTTGACGGACAGGGCCGCGCCCCCGCGGGCGTCGCCGTCCAGCTTGGTGAGCACCACCCCGGTGAGCTTGAGGCGCTCGGCGAAGGCCTTGGCGCTGGTGGCCGCGTCCTGGCCGGTCATGGCGTCGGCCACCAGGAAGACCTCCCGGGGGCTGGTGGCCGCGGCGACCTCGGCGACCTCGGTCATCATCTCCTCGTCGATGTGCAGGCGGCCGGCGGTGTCCAGGATGACCGTGTCGCAGGCCTTCTTGCGGGCGGCCTCCAGCGCGCGCCTGCAGATCTCCGGCGGCCGCCGGCCGCGCTCGGCGTGGACCGGCAGGCCCAGCTGCCCGCCGAGCTTCTCGAGCTGGTCGATGGCCGCCGGGCGCTGCACGTCGGCGGCGACCAGCAGCGGGTTGCGCCCGCGCGAGCGCAGCAGCCCGGCCAGCTTGCCGCAGGTGGTGGTCTTGCCCGAGCCCTGCAGGCCGGCCATGAGGATCACCGTGGCCCCGGTGGGCGCGAAGTCGATGCCGGCGTCGACCGGGCCCATGAGCTCGACGAGCTCGTCGTGGACCACCTTGACTATCTGCTGGGAGGGGTCGACGGCCTTGAGGACCTCCTCGCCCACGGCCTTCTCGGTGACCGCGGCCAGGAACTGCTTGACGACCTTGAAGCTGACGTCGGCCTCCAGCAGCGCGGTGCGCACCTCGCGCATGCCCTGCTCGATGTTCTCGCGGCTGAGCTTGCCGCGCATGCGGATGCGGTCGATGGCCCGGGTGATGCTGCCGGTAAGCGACTCGAACACGGGCTAGTCTTCCTCTTCCCGGCGGATCTCGGCGCCCAGCGCGCGGAACTTCTCGACCAGGCCCTCGTAGCCGCGATCCAGGTGATAGACCCGGCGGATCTCGGTGGCGCCCTCGGCCACCAGAGCGGCGATGACCAGCGCCGCCGAGGCCCTGAGGTCCGAGGCCATCACCGTGGCCCCGCTGAGGCCCGCGGCGCCCTCCACCACCGCGGTGGTGCCCTGCACCGAGATGTGCGCGCCCAGGCGCACCAGCTCGGCGGCGTGCATGAAGCGCTCGGGGTAGACCTTCTCGGTGATGGTGCTGGTGCCCTCGGCCACCGAGAGCATGGCCATGAACTGGGCCTGCATGTCGGTGGGGAAGCCCGGGTAGGGCATGGTGGTCAGCTCGACGCCCTTCAGCCGCGCGGGCTCCACGCGCACGCAGCCGTCCTCCACGCTGAAGCTGGCCCCCGCGTCCCTCAACCTGTCAAGCACCGCGTCGAGGTGCTCGGCCCGCGCGCCGCGGACCAGCACGCTCCCCCCCGTCGCCGCCGCCGCGGCCATGAAGGTCCCGGCCTCGATGCGGTCGGGGATCACTGTGTAGCTGGCCCCGTCCAGGCGCCTGACCCCGCGGATCACCAGGCGGTGGCTGCCGGCCCCTTCGATGCTGGCGCCCATGCGGATCAGGAAGCGGGCCAGGTCCTCGATCTCCGGCTCGCAGGCGGCGTGCTCGATGACCGTGCGGCCCTCGGCCAGCGCCGCGGCCATCATCACGTTGGCGGTGCCCAGCACGCTGGAGCCGAAGGACCCGCCCATGTAGATGCGCGCGCCGCGCAGGCGCTCGGCGCGGGCGGTGATGTAGCCGTGCTCCACCTCTATCTCCGCGCCCAGGGCGGCCAGGCCGCGGAGGTGCAGGTCGATGGGCCGCGCGCCGATCACGCAGCCCCCGGGCAGGCTGACCCGCGCGAAGCCGCGCTTGGCGAGCATGGGCCCCAGCACGCACACCGAGGCGCGCATGGTCCGCACCATGTCGTAGCTGGCGGTGGACCTGGACTCGTCCTCGACGGCCAGGACCAGGTCGCCGTTCTCCTGGCGCTCGACGCCGGCCCCCAGCTCGCCGAGCACCCGGCCGAGGGTCCCGACGTCGGTGAGCCGCGGCGCGCCGGAGATGCGGCACTCGCCTTCAGCCAAGAGGCACGCGGCCATCAGCGGCAGCGTGGCGTTCTTGGAGCCGGAGACGGTCACCTCGCCGGAAAGCGGCCGGCCGCCCTCGATGACGATTTTCTGCATGGAACCTTTCCGCTCTACCCCTCTCGGAGAAGCGATTATACGCCGAAGTGTCGGCTTTTCAAGGAGATTGGGGCGCTAGGCGCGCACCCGCCGCCGGGCCCGCGCGCCGCCGCCCTGGGGATCGGGCTTCTCGCCGAGGACGTAGGCGTCGAAGTTCCGGGCGCTGCGGCCCAGCATCCAGAAGACCGCCCCCCAGCGGAGGGCCATGACCAGCAGCGCCACCAGCCAGTAGGACTGCGCCGGCTGGTGCAGGAAGACCGACTTGGCCGCCGCGCTGACCAGCAGCCAGACCAGGTCCGGGCTGAAGACCACGGCCACCAGCGGCGGGACCAGCAGGAAGGAGACCACCGCCGAGCGGATGGTGCTCCGCGCGCGCAGCGAGACGTGGAACGCGGCCCCGGCCGCCAGCACCATCGCGGAGAGGTCGTGCATCCAGCGCATCGCGGCCAGGAAGAAGCTGTGCGCCGCCGGACCCGCGGTGACCGCGCTCTCCCAGCTGAACTTGCCGGGCACCTCGCCCAGCCGCGCGACCCAGCCTAACAGGTTGAGCCAGGCGACGCTCCAGCCCGAGGAGCTCAGCGTGAAGAGCGGCTCGAAGCCCATGAGCAGGTAGAGGGGCAGGAGGTACCCGGCCAGCCGGAACCAGGGCAGGGCCACGTACCAGAAGCGCCCGCGGACCAGGAGGTTGTGGTGGGTGCTGGTCAGCAGCATGGCCTCCAGCGTGCCGCGCTCGCGCTCCGCCGCGAAGGCCGAGGCGGCGAAGGCCACCGGCGCGAGGATCATCAGGAAGCCGCCGGCCGCGCAGGCCAGCCGCGCCGCCCGGCTGAGCCCCGCGGACAGGTGCTCCCCGGAGGGCACGACGTCGAAACGGCTGGCCACCAGGTCCAGCGATTCCCACAGGCCCAGCCGCGAGGGCCCCTCGGCGGTCATCCACACGTAGAAGAAGAGCCCCCAGACGGCCAGCGCGCAGAGCTCCGGCGCCAGCCGCAGGGGCAGCCGCCGCCCCCCCGGGGGCGCGGCCAGCGGATAGCCCACCAGCTTCCTGAAGCTCACTTGGGTGCCTCCCCCTCGCTCCGCCCCTGGCCCTTCCCTGCCGGCCCGGTCACAATGGGGACGGTCAGGAGCCTCAGCAGGGACGGGCGAATCCGCTCCCGCACCGGCGGCGCGCGGTCGGGCTTTTCGCCCAGCGCGTAGGCGTCGAAGTTCCGGGCCACGCGGCCGACCAGCGCGCGAATCGCCAGAATCTCCAGCAGCACCCCCAGCGGGGCGAGCGCCGCGTACACCGGCCCGGCCTGCGCCTGGGTGAGCCCCCGCCCGCCCCAGATTTCCGGCGCGGGCCCGATGGCCGCGATGATCCACTCCGGACCGCAGAAGACCGTGGCCAGCAGCCCCGGGATTACCAGGTAGCAAACCAGCAGCGCCCTCCCGGCGGTGCGCATCCGCGCTGAGATGTAGTAGGCCAGCGCCACCGAGAGCAGCAAGCTCAGCGCGTCTCTGAGCACGCGCAACGGCAGGATAATCAGCCCCGACGCCGTGAAGTCCGGCGAGCCGCCCCAGTCGATCGCGAAGATCAGGCCGCAGAGCGGCTTCGGCCCGGCGGCCATCAGCGTGGCCGCCAGGGCGCTCTTCGAGCCGCGCATGAGGTCCTCATACGCGTCGGTGAAGATCAGCGCCAAGTAGACCGGCGAGACCCACAGCATGAACCGCAGCCAGGGCAGCGCCAGGTTCCAGTAGCGGCCCCAGGCCAGCGAGGCGCGGTCCAGCGGCGTCAGCAGCAGCGCGTCCATGGTCCCGCCGCTCTGCTCCCCGGCCAGCGAGACCGCCGCCGCCCCGATGGGCAGGAGCATGACCATGCCCGAGGCCACCAGATAGGCCACGACCACGCCGTTGACCAGCCCGCGCCGCGCGCCGATCAGTGTCGAAATCCCCGCGAAGCCGAAGAGCGTCAGGTAGACCAGGCCGGCGCATATCCCCGGCATCAGGGTCAGGCGGAAGCGCCGCCCGGGCGGCCGGGCCAGGGGCAGGCGCAGCAGCCTCCGCCGGCTCACAGGACCTTGCCCTCCCCCACCGCGTAGGCGTCGAAGTTGCGGGCCACGCGGCCGACCAGCGCGCCGGCCAGCCAGATCTCGAAGACGGTCACCGCCAGCGCCCCCACGAAGTAAAGCGCGATGAACGGCCCGATCGATGTCGGGCCGCCCCAACTGGCCAGCTGCCAGAGCAGGACCGTGATCAGGGCGCCCCACTCGGTGGCGCAGAACACGGTCAGCATGCTGGCCGGAACCACTACGCAACTGACCAGCACCGCGTGGCCGCCGCGGCGCATCCGCGCGGAGAGGTAGTAGGCGATGCCCATGCCGACCGCCATGTCAATGGTGTCCTTGGCGATGCGCCCCAGCATCAGCACCGCGCCCCAGCAGGGGATTTCCGCGGTGCGGGTCATGCCCATGCCCACGATGGGCAGCATGTACACCTTGGGCGCGAAGACGTAGGCCACCGAGACGGCCAGGAACTCCTCCATGTTCGCCGTGCGCAGCGACCCCACTCCCGCCGCGGCCTGGACGATGTACAGGGGCACCAGCCAGAGCATGAAGCGCAGCCAGGGCCAGGCCGCGTGCCAGAATCGCCCGCGGCCCAGCGCCGCATGGTTCCCGGGAGTGAGCACCAGGGACTCCATGGTCCCCCGGTCGCGCTCGAAGGCCAGCGTGGTGGACATCAGCACCGCGGGCACCACCAGGAGGACCAGCCCCGCCGCCCCGTAGGCGAAGAGCGCCCCGATCATCAGCGGGTGAGACTCGTCGTAGAGCAGCAGCGCGGCCGTGAACCAGGTGACGTACACGCCGCCCGCGCAGATCTCCGGGACCAGGCGGGCCGCGGGGTTGCGCCGGCCCGGCGGCCGGGACAGCGGGCGTCTCATGGCTTCCACGATTCCGGCTATCACTGGACGGACCTCTCGCCCATCACGTACCTGTCGAAGTTGCGGGCCACCGCGCTCACCAGCCGGAAGGCGATAACCAGTTCGGCCACCACAGTGATGACCGACCAGAAGAAGTAGAGCGGCACGGCCTCGTCCAGGCCCAGCTGGCCGGAGAGCAGCCAGGTCATCCACTCCGCGGAGCTGAAAAGGGTCCCCAGCGCCAGGGGCAGGACCAGCAGGCCCATCCCCAGCGCGCGCGCCGCGCTCCGGGCCCGCGCCGAGCAGTACAGGCCCGCGGCGACCACCATGAGAAGCGTGCCCAGGTCACGCAGCGCGCGGAGGACCAGCACCAGCACGCGCATGTCCATGCTGAGCACGACGTCATCGCCCACGCCCAGCAGCGCCGCCGCCAGCAGGGGCTTGGGAGCGAAGATGCAGGCGATCAATGAAAGAGATTCCACCGCCTCCCCTCCTGAGACGGAGGGTTCCTCCCGGCCGAAGAAGCACAGCGCGTAGATGGGCAGCAGCCAGCCGATGAAGCGCGCCCAGGGGAGCACCAGGTTCCAGTAGCGGCCCCAGACCAGCCGGGTGCGGTCCGCGGGGGTGAGCAGCAGCGCCTCCAGGGTGCCGGCCCCGCGCTCGCCGGCCAGCGCGGCCGCGGCGCTGGCCAGGGGCGCGGCGGTCAGGATTCCCGCGGCCAGCAGGTATCCCCAGGCGGCGCCGTCGGCGAAGGGCTGCTGGCTGCTCCCCGAGAGAACGCCCCCGGCGGCAGCCATTACCAGATAGACCGCCCCGGCGGCCAGCTCCGGCGCGAAGCGCCGCGGCCAGCTCCTCCCCCCCGGCGGGCGGGCGAAGGGGGCGGCGATCAGCCCTCGAAGGCCTTCCACCACGACTCCGCCTTCTCGCCCACCGCGAAGGGCGCGAAGTTCCAGGCCACCAGGCGCAGCGCCCGGCGGGCCACCAGCACCTCAGCGACCACGCCGAGCAGCGCAAAGCAGGGGTACAGGACGTTCACGCCGATGCGGGCCCCTTCCTCGTGCAGTACCTGCAAGAAGTTCGCCGCGATGAACCCCAGCACCTCCGGAATGCAGAACACGACTGCCATGGTAAGCGGCACGATCAGGAAAGCCAGGAGCAGCCCCCTCAACGTGCTGCGGGCCCGCGCGGAAATGTGCATGCCCAGCGCCGCCACCAGCATGATGTTCCAGGCGTCGCGCAGCCAGCGGACCAGGCACAGCGCAACGCTGAGGGCCGTAGGGCCCGTGGGGCCCCACCTGAATGGCGGTTCGGCCAGAAGCCCCAAGGAAATCCCCCTGGGCCCAAGGGCGAACAGCGCCCACAAGCCCGGAGCTGTATCATCCTGCCCGGCCACGCCCGCTGTGAAGAGCTCACTGGAAGAGAGGACCAGGTACAGCGGCAGCATCCAGAGCATGAAGCGCATCCAGGGAAGGGCCACGCGCAGGTAGCGCCCCCAGACCAGGTCCGCCGGCCGGACCGGCGCCAGGACCATCGATTCTATGGTGCCCCGCTCCCGCTCGGAGACGATGTTGGCCGCCCCCTGGGCCAGGGGGACTAAGAGGGTAATCCCCGCCGCCAGGCCATAGGCCCACAGGGCGGGCCCCAGAAACATCGTCGTCATCCCCGATCTGCCCGCGGATTGCCCCCACCAGAAGATCGCCAGCCACGCGACGTAGACC
>CAZONU010000096.1:606-7195 GCA_964581145.1 uncultured Planctomycetia bacterium | reverse complement strand
GCCGATAGGCCCTGCGCCGCCCCGGCGGCCGGGCGAAGGGGCCGCGCATGAGCTTTCTTATCCGGCGCAGCAAGTAGAAGCCCCTCTTCCCATTTTCCGGGGACACGGGCCGATCCGCCGGCTAGGCCGGCGGCTTCCGGTCCATGTCCCCGCCGGCCCTCACCGCGAAGAAAATCCGCTCCAGGCCGGCGAGGTCCTGGGTCACCCCGATGTCGTCATACTCGCCGGCCGCGGAAAACATGTCCCGGACCGCCCCGCCCTGCCCTTCTCCGACTTCAAGGACAACCGCCCCGCCGGGACGCAGCCACCCGGCGCACTCCGGCGCCAGCCGCCGGTAGAACTCCAGCCCGTCGGCCCCGCCGTCCAGCGCGGGGCGCGGCTCGTGTTTCGCAATCTCGGGCATGAGCTCCGCTATTCCCTGCGTCCTTATGTAAGGGGGATTGCAGACCAGCAAGTCGAGCCCTCCCGGCCCGACCCGGCCCTCCAGCGGCGCGAACAAATCGCCCTCCAGGAACTCGACGCGCTCGGCGGCGTCCAGCCGCTGGGCGTTACTGCGCGCGACTCCTAACGCTTTCGGAGAAACGTCGCTGGCAATCACCCTGAGCCCGGGCACTTCCAACGCGAGAGTTATCGCGATACAGCCCGAGCCGGTGCCGATGTCCGCGGCCAGCTCCGCCCCGTTCTCCTTCGCCCAGGAGACCGCTCTCTCCGCGACCAGCTCGGTCTCCGAGCGCGGGGTGAGCACCTCCGGGGTCAGCCCGTAGTCCCTGCCGTAGAAGGCCCAGGAGCCCAGGATGTGCGCGGTGGGCTGGCGTGCCGCGCGGCGCTGGACGTATCCGCGAAAGGCGGCCTTTTCCTCAGTGCTCAGGACGCGCTCGGGATCGAGCAGCAGTTCCAGCCGCGCCGGGAGTTTCAAAACATCGGCCAGGAGCAGCTCGGCGTTCAGCCGCGGGCTGGGCACGCCCTTCTGCGTGAAGTGCCCGGTGGTCCAGGCGAGAATATCACGGACGGTCCAGCTGCGCTCTTCAACAGCCATGGTTCTTACAACCGCCGCCAAGAGCGCCGAACCACAGAGGCACAGAGACACGGAGAACTGCAATTGCCTGGTCGCGGCCGACCTCTCTCGCCAGACCGAGCGCGGAAATCCGCGGCCTAATCCCCCCTCTGTGTCTCAGTGTCTCTGTGGTGAACCCCCGGTTCACAGCTCGTCCTCGATGCCCGTGGCGGCTTGCTGGTCGAGGGCCTCGATGAGGCCGTCCAGGTCGCCGTCGATGACCCGCTCCAGCGGGTGGTTCTTGCGCTCGCCCTCCAGGCGGTGGTCGGTGCAGCGGTTCTGGGGGAAGTTGTAGGTCCTGACCCGCTGGGAGCGGTCGCCGGAGCCGATCTGCGTGCGCCGCGAGCTGGAGATGGCCTGCTCCTGCCTAGCCTGCTCCATCTTGAAGAGCTTGGCGCGCAGTATGTCCATGGCCCGCTCGCGGTTCTGGTGCTGCGAGCGGCTTTCCTGGCAGCGCACCTGGATGCCGCTGGGCTTGTGCAGCAGGCGGACCGCCGAGTCGGTGGTGTTGACCCCCTGCCCGCCGGGCCCCCCGGCATGGGCCACGGAAATCTCCAGGTCGCCCGGGTCGATGTGCACCTCCACGGGGTCGACCTTGGGGAGCACCGCCACGGTGGCCAGCGAGGTGTGCACCCGGCCCTGGGCCTCGGTCTCCGGGACGCGCTGCACGCGGTGCCCGCCGCCCTCGTGCTTCAAGAGCCGCCAGGCGCCCGCGCCGGAGACCAAGAGCGTGGCCTCGCGCAGGCTGTCCTTCTCGCCGCGGTTCTCGTCGAGGATCTGCAGCTTGAGCTTGCGCCGCTCGCAGAATCTGCGGTACATCTTGAGAAGGTCGCCGGCGAAAAGCCCCGCCTCGGTGCCGCCGGTCCCCGCGCGGATCTCCATGATCACGTCGCGGTCGCCGCGGCCGTCCTCGGTGGCGGCCAGGCGCTTGAGCTCGGTGCGCAGCGCCTCCTGCTTCCCCTTGAGCCCGGGCAGCTCCTCGCGGGCCAGCTCGGCCATCTCCGCGTCGGCGCCGCCGGCCAGCTCCTCGGCCTCCTGGCGCTCGGCGTGGACCCGGAGGTACTCCTCGTAGACCGGGACGATCTTGGCCAGCGCGCCGTGCTCGCGGAGCCTGGCGGGGTAGTCCGGCGCGCCCGCCGCGCCGGGGGCGTAGAGCTCGGCCTCCAGCTCCCGGTAGCGCCGGCGCATCTCTTCGAGCTTCTTGAGGGCCATGCCCGACCCTTCCCCAAAAGAGCGGGGGCCGCGGTCGGCGCCCGCACAAGGCGCCCGCGGCCCCCGTCGACTGGCTCAGCTACTTGCTCTCGGCGGCTTCGCTCTTCTTGGCCCCGTCCTTCTTGGCCTCGGCCTTCTTGGCGCCGCCGCCCTTCTCCTTGGCCTTCTGCTCGCCGGCGGTGGGCTTGGGGGCGCCGGCGCCGCGGGCCTTGGACTCGGTCTTGCTCACCGGCTTGCGGCCCTTGGCGGCCCTGCTCTTGGGCCTGGCCGCCTCCTTCTTGGCCACCTCCCCGGTCCAGGCGAACCGCTTCTGGAAGCGCTCCACCCGGCCGGCGGTGTCCACGAAGCGGTCGTCGGCGCCGGTGTAGAAGGGGTGGCAGGCCGAGCAGATGGCCACGCTGATCTCCTTGCGGGTCGAGCGCGTCTTGATCACGTTCCCGCAGGCGCACTTGATCTCCACGTCGAAGTACTTGGGGTGAATCTTCTTCCTCATCTCGCGCACCTCTCCGGCCGTCGGGCCCCGCGGGCCGTCAGGCCTCCTCCTGTCTGGCCTTCTGCGCCGCGGCAATCAGTTGTTGAGCGATGTTGCCGGGCACCACGTCGTAGTGGCTGAGCTCGATGGAGTAGTAGCCCTCCCCGCCGGTCAGGCCGCGCAGCTCGGTGCTGTACTGCTGGACCTCGGCCAGGGGCACCTGGGCCTTGACCACCTGCATGTCGCCCAGCTGGTCCATGCCCTGCACCCGGCCGCGCCGGCCGGAGATGTCGCCGGTGATGTCGCCCATGTACTTGGAGGGCACCACCACCTCCATGTTGACGACGGGCTCCAGCAGCACCGGCTTGGCCAGCGCGAAGGCCTTCTTGAAGACCTCGCGCCCGGCGATCTGGAAGGCGATGTCCTTGGAGTCCACCGGGTGGGTCTTGCCGTCGATGAGCTCCACCTTGAAGTCCACCACCGGGTAGCCGGCCAGCACCCCCTCGGCGGCCTTGAACCCGATGCCCTTGTCGACCGACGGGCGGAAGGACTGGTCGATGGACCCGCCGAAGATCTTGTCGACGAACTCGTAGCCCTCGCCGCGCTCGGCGGGCAGGAGGTTGACGAACACCCGCGCGAACTGGCCGGCCCCGCCGGTCTGCTTCTTGTGGGTGTACTCCACGTTCATGGCCGGCTGGGTGACCGTCTCCAGGTAGGGCACCTTGGGCGGCCTGGTGGTGGCCCCCACCTTGAAGCGGCCCGCCAGGCGCCCGATCTTGATGTCCAGGTGCAGCTGGCCCATCCCGCTGATGACCATCTCGTGGGTCTGCTCGCTGCGGGTCACCGTGAAGGCGGGGTCCTCGTCGGCCAGCTTGCGGAGCGCGCTGATGATCTTCTGCTCGTCGCCGCGGCTCTTGGGCTGGACCGCCAGCTGGACCATGGGCACCGGGATGTCGGGCCGCTCGAAGGCCGCGCAGGGCCCCTCGGAGAGGGTGTCCCCGAAGTTGATGCTCTCCACCTTGGCGACGGCCAGGACGTCGCCGCAGATGGCCTCGCCGGCGTCCTCCTGGCTCTTGCCGGTGGCCCGCAGGAAGCCGGTGACCCGCTCGGGCTTGCCGGACCCGCCCACGGTGATCTGCGCGGGGGTCTTGCACGAGCCGGCGAAGACCCGGAAGAAGCACAGCTTGCCGACGTAGTCGTCGCTCTTGACCTTGAAGACCCGCGCGCGGAGCTTGCCCCCGGCGGTCGCCTCGAAGGGCTGGGGCTCCTCGCCCTCCTTGAGGGTCTGCACCCTGGCGGCCAGCGGGTCCGGCGCGAAGCTGGCCAGCCAGTCGAGGAGCTCCTTGACCCCGATGTCCTTGCGGGCCGCGGTCACGAATACGGGCACGACCTCGCCGCCGGCCAGGGCCTTCCCATAGGCGCCGGAGAGCTCCTCGGTCTTGATCTCCTCGTCGCCCAGGTAGCGCTCCAGGAGATCGTCGTCGGTGCTGACCACCGCCTCCATGAGCTTGCTGCGCAGCTCGACCTGCTCGTCGCTGAGCCCCTCCCCGGCCAGCAGGTCGACCACCTTGCTGATGGCCGGCCCCTCAGCGTCGGCCACCGTGGCCGGGGCCACGCTGGTGCCGAAGATCTCCTGGAGCCGGGCGACCACCTCGCCGGTCTTGGCGTAGTCCTGGTCGGACTTGGTGACCACGAAGGCCCGGGCCAGGCCCATCTCGCCGGCCGCGTCCCAGTGCTTGCGGGTGGAGACCTCCACGCCCTTGGCCGCGTCCACGCAGATCAGCGCGGTCTCCACCGCGTAGAGCGAGCTGAGCGCCTCGCCGATGAAGTCCAGGTACCCGGGGGCATCCAGCACGTTGAGGTGCCTGCCGGCGTAGGAGCAGTGCGCCAGGGCCAGGTCCACGGAGCTCTTGCGCTCCTTCTCGTCGGCCTCGAAGTCGAAGAGCGAGGTGCCGTCGTCCACCGAGCCCAGGCGCTTGGTGGCCCCGGCGGCCAGCAGCATGGCCTCGGCCAGGGTGGTCTTGCCGGTGGAGCCGTGACCCACCAGCGTGAAGTTGCGGATGTCTTCGGTCTTGTACTTGGCCATGTCTCGTCCCTGTCTTCGGCGGCCCGGGCCATCCTCGCCGTAATAATCAAAGAGGCGGGCGCCGCCCGCCGGCATACGGCTGTAGCCTCCTGATTCTACACAGTTTCCGGGCTTTTCAAGGGCAGAACGGCCCGCGGGGCCGGTCCCCCCGCGGATACACTTGCGCGCACGCCTCCCGGCCATAGCCTGAAGCGGGCGCCCGCACGGCGCGGGAGGATTCCGGGATGGGTAGCCGCGACATCGAGAAGATAACCGGGCGGGACTTCTGGGGCTCCTGGAAGGGCCGCGACGAGCGCCTCCGCGAGGCGGTCCGCCGGGGCCGCGCCGGGAAGAGGGCCGCCGCCTACCGCCGGCTGGCCGCCTGCCACCGGGACTCGACCGCCGGCGAATGGGAGCGGGCCCGCCGCCAGGCCGAGCGGCGCAGCGACGCGGAAGCTTCAACCCGCGCCGACGAGGTGCGCCGCGGCGTGATCCGCGGCTGGCCGGGCCGGGTCATCAAGTTCGGCAGAAAGATCGACTTCAACGCCAACTTCGGCCGCTCCGGCCAGTACGGCTTCCACTATCTCAAATGGCTGGTGCCGCTGGTCGACCGCTTCATCCTCGAAGGCCGGCCCGCCGACCTGGCCCGCGTCGTGGACATCGTGCGCCAGTACTACCGCCAGCGCACCGGGATAAGGCGGCGCATATCCCGGCTGCACCCCGTCTACTACGAGCTCGGCGCCTGGGCCAAGACCAACGCTCTGTTACCGGCCTACCTGGCGCTGATCCACCGCGGAAAGCCCCGCGGCAGCGAAGTCGAGGCCTTCCTCAAGCTCTTCCTGGGCTTCGGGCGTTCTTTGCATCTGCTTCAAGAATCCGGCTACCGCGCCGGCAACTGGCAGATCGTGGGCGCGGCGGGGCTCTTCCGCATGGGGGCCACCTTCCCCCGGCTCAGCGAGGCGGCCCGCTGGCGCCGGCGCGGGACGCGGATGATGCTGGCCCACCTCGACCGCGACTTCTACCCCGACGGCGGCCACAAGGAACGCTGCTGGAGCTACGGCTGGATGTCCCTGCGCGGCGTGCTCGACTTCTACGAGACGGGCAGGCGTTCCGGGCGCCTCTCCGCACCCGCCGCGCGGAAATGCCTGCGGGCCATCCGCCGCGGCTTCCGCTGGTTCCTGAGGACCATGAGCCCGACGGGCGTCTGTCCGGCCTACGGAGACGGGGACCTCTTCGCGGCCGACGAGGTCCTGGCCGCCGCGGAGAAGTATCTGCCGGCCGGGGAAGCCTCCAAGAGGTGCGCCAGTTCGGTGTGTCTAAAATCCTCCGGCTACGCGGTCATGCGTGACGGCGAAGGCCCCAGGAGCCGCTACCTCAACGTCAACTTCGGCGAGTCCGGCGGCGGGCACACCCACGACGACCTCCTCGACTTCAACCTGTGGGCCTTCGGCCGCCCGCTCATCGAGGAGGTCGGCCGCTTCGGCAGCTACGATAACCCTCTCGATCCCTTCTTCCGCTCGCCCGAGGCCCACAACCAGGTGGTGATCGACGGCGCGCGCATGGAACGCGCCGGGGCGCGCGGAAGACATGTCCGCTGGCACTCCGGCGAAGGGCTCGACTACTTCAGCGCCAGCCACGAGGCCTTCACCGCGCCCGGCGACAGGAACCCCCGGCCGGGCGCCGCGCGGATCAGCCGCCACGTGCTCTTCGTGCGCGGCGCCTACTGGCTGGTCTACGACGCCATCGAGCCGCTGCTCGGCGAGACCATCTTCACGGTCTCCAGCTG
>CAZONU010000096.1:0-596 GCA_964581145.1 uncultured Planctomycetia bacterium | reverse complement strand
CCGCGTGCCGAAAGCCGGCATACGACCGCTGCCGGTCCCCGGTTCGAGCCCGGGCGCCATCGAAGCCTTCGAAGTCAGCCTCCCGGGCCGCCGCGACCGCATCACCTTCAACCTGGCCCGCTCGCCGGCGCTGAAGGGGACCGTCTGCTGGCGCCGCGGCCGGCGGCGGGTGGTGATTCCTTGACCTCATTGTGCGCCGGGGGGTCACTCAGTGATCGTGACCGTCGTGGTCGTGTGCGCCGCTCTCGCCGGGATGCTCCGGCGCGGCCTGTTTGTGCCTGCTTTCATTCTTGTGGTCGTGCTCATGGGGCGCGGTCGCGTGCAGCAGCCAGAGGCCCGCGGCCATCACCGCCATGCCCGCGGCCACCCCGACGATGCCCAGGTGCCCGCCGCCCTCTTCGCGCGCGGCGGGCAGCAGCTCGTCCAGGGAGATGAAGACCATGATCCCCGCAACGCCGGCAAAGAGAAGACCGAACACGGCGTCGTTCATGAACCGGAGCAGGAGGAAGTAGCCTATCAGGGCCCCCACCGGCTCTGCGAGGCCGGAGAGGAAAGAGAGGCCAAAGGCACGCTTCTTGCTGCCTGTGGCATAGTAC
>CAZONU010000095.1:0-14021 GCA_964581145.1 uncultured Planctomycetia bacterium | reverse complement strand
GCCCTGGGCAGTGAGAGCCAGATACTTCAGCGCTGCGGAGCGCTCCTGCGCGGCAATCATGGGCAGGTAGCAGACCTTCTCCCGCAAGGGAAGCTCCTTCAGCATGGCCTCATAGAACACTCGCGCCGCGCCGGGCAGGCGGTTCCGCGTCTGGCTGAAGAGGCCCATCAGCGAGTAATGCCTGCCGACCCCGTCCTGCTCCACGACCCGCAGGAGGTGCTTGAGCGCCTCCCGGTGGGGTTTCTCGGCCACCGCGTGGCAGAGGTGCTCGACGTGCAGGCGGTTGTAGGGGCCGGCCCCGGACTTCTTCATGTGGTGGTGGACCAGGGAGTCGTCGCCGCGACTCCAGATCGCGCCGGCCACCGACCCGTTGAGGGTGCAGTCCGGTTTCAGGTACACCTTCTTGACGATTTCCCGGTGCTTCTCGCCGCCGATGAGCGCCAGGCTCCGGGCGGCGGCGCTGTCCACAAATATGATCTTGCTGCGCTTCCTGCCGGGGAGCTTGGCCAGCAGCCCGGCGAGGACGTCGGGGGTGCCCTTGTCGTGGAAGTGCTCGCAGGCCCGGGCTGCCGAGACGGCGGTGCGCCAGGACTTCTCGTAATTCCCCACCGCGGCGTGCAGCTTGGGAACTACGTCCTTTGCCTCGTACTGGCGCAGGGCCCACATGAAAAACGAATTGTCCGAATCCGGCAGGGGCAGGAACGGGTAGTAGTCCTTGACCTCCCGCACGGAGGGCAGGTGCCGGTCGGTGAGGTCCTGAGCCCTGAAGAGGAGATCCAGGCCGCGCGACTCCCCCTTGACGGCCAGGACCGCCACGCACAGCTCGCGCACGTGGGACTCCTTGCGGCGGACCTCTTTGGCCAGCGCCCGGGCGATTCTCTCGTTCCCGGTGGCCAGGTACTCCCGGGCCAGCTGCCTGGCTCCCGTCGCCCGGGAGTGAACGTTGCGGCAGCGCATGAAGCCGAAGCACTCGCGGAGCCCGCGCTTGTTGAGGCGCTTGGGCGGGACGGGCTTCTTCTCCTTGGCCGGCGCCGGCGGCTTGTCCTTGTTCTCTATGGCGCGTATGGCCTGGCGGCAGGCCTCAGCGGCGTCCAGCTTCACGAGGGCGCGCCCGGACCTGGCCTTGCCCCGGCCCCAGGTGCTTGACGAGGGAAAGGACACCTGCTTCGGAGCGTTCTCTTTCTTGCGGCTCGCGGTCCGCAGGGCGGAAAGCGCCTGTTTATCGCCGAGCTTGCCGAGGGCGATGGCCGCGGTGTGGCGCACAGCGTAGTGAGGCGAGTCCAGCGCCTGGAGGAGAGTCTTCAGGGCCGCGGGGTCTCTGATTTCGCCCAGGTGGGCAACCGCGATGCGGACCATGTCCTCCAGCGTGTAGTGGGGCATTACGATTCCTGCGCGCGCGGTCGGAGCGATCAGCACGGCGACCAGAACCAGGGTGAATCGCCGAAGATACCGCTTCATATCCCACTCCCTGACTCGGACGCGCCTCATTATACTTGACGCGCCGGAGGATCAAAAGTTTCATTTCCTCCGGAGAATCCAGGTTGCCTGCCTCCCGCTTCCTCCCCCCAAGTCTTGACACTCCCCCGAACGCACCTTAAAATCGTCACTTAGGGAGAGGTGTGCCCGTAGTAGGGGAGTTCTTTGCCCGAGAAACTCACCGTTCTGGTCCCGGCGCGCAACGAGGAGGCCAACCTCCGCGACTGCCTGGAGTCGGTCAAGTGGGCCGACGAGCTGTTCGTCGTGGACAGCTTCTCGACGGACAGCACCGTGGAAATCGCCAGGGAGATGGGCGCGCGCGTCGTCCAGCACGAGTACGTCAACAGCGCCGCCCAGAAGAACTGGGCCATCCCCCAGGCAAGCAACGACTGGGTATTCATCCTGGACTCCGACGAGCGGGTGACTCCCGAGCTGGCCGGGGAGATCAGGGCGGTCCTGGCGCTGCCCGCCGGGAAGCGCGCCGCGGCCTACAGCGTCTACCGGCGGACTTTTTTCTTCGGGAAAGAAATCAAGCACTGCGGCTGGGACACCGACTCGGTGATCCGCCTTTTTGACAGGAACCGCGCGCGCTACCCCCAGATGTGGGTCCACGCCAACATGGAGGTGGACGGGCGCGTCGAGGACTTCAAGGGCAAGCTGCTGCATTACACTTATGACTCCATGGACCAGTACTTCGAGAAGTTCGGGCGCTATACCACGTGGTCGGCGAAGGACCTCGCCGAGCGCGGGCGCAGGGCATCGCTCATCAACATGATCGGCCGGCCGGTTTTTCGCTTTATAAAGATGTATTTCGTGCGCCTGGGATTCCTGGACGGCGCCGCCGGCGCGGTGCTCTGCGGCCTGGCGGCGGCCAGCGTATTCACCAAGTACGCCAAGCTCTGGGAGATGCAGCGCAACGGCGGGCGCGGGGAGAAGCCCGATGCGTAGCCTGTTCCGGGCCATGAAGTTCATCTTGCCGTACAAGGGCCGCTTGGTCACAGTCATGGCTGCCTCGCTGGCCCACGGCGGCCTGTGGGGAGCCATGATCTGGCTGGCCGGCGATGCTTTCGAGGCCGCCCTTATCAAGCACGAGCGCGACAAGCTCTGGCTCCTTGCCGGGGTATTCCTGGCGGCTGCCGTGGCTCATGCCGTTTTCGGCTATGTCGGGTCCTACCTTTCCAAGTTCACCGCGAACCGCGTGGCTCGCGACGCCCAGAACAAGGTGATGGGCCACCTGTTGGGCCTGCCTATTTCATACTTCCACACTCATCGCTCCGGCGAGCTGCTCAGCCGAATGAGCTACGACGCCAACGCCCTGCACAAGACGGTGCGGCTGGCCCTGGACATGGTCCAGGGGCCCCTCAAGTTGCTCGCGGTGGCGGCCGTGATTTTCTCGAAGAACTGGTTGCTCGCGCTCCTGGGTTTCGTGGGCTTTCCCCTGGCCATCGGCCCGCTGATTATCCTGAGCCGCAGGATGCGCAAGGCCAGCAGGAAGAGCCGCGAAAAGACGGCCGATCTGTCCAGCATAATGGTCCAGATATTCGGCGGGATCCGTCTGGTGCGCGCCTACGGCCAGGAGGGAACCGAGCACGGCCGGTTTGTGGACACCAACGAACGCGCCTTCGCACATCAGATGAGGGGCGCGCGGGCCAAGGCCCTGGGCAAGTCGATCGTCGAGACTCTCGCCAGCCTGGGACTGCTGGCCGTGCTTCTCGTCGGCGGCGAGATGAGTCTCCGCGGCCAGTTCGATGCGGGTGACATGATCTCCTTCATGGCGGCCCTCTTCGCCATGTACGGGCCGGCCAAGGCGATCACCAAGGCCAACGAGGAGATCCAGTCCACCATCCCCGGCGCTGAACGCATCTTCGAATTACAGGATGTTCGCAGCGACCTGTCCGAGGCCCCCGACGCCGTCGAAGTCCACGGCCTGGAGAAGACCATCGAGATTCGGGATCTCAGCTTCAGGTACAACCAGGACGTGCCGGTCCTCAGGGACATCAACCTGCGCGTCGAGAAGGGGCAGACCGTCGCGCTGGTCGGGCCCACCGGCGCGGGCAAGAGCACGCTGCTCGACCTGGTCTGTCGCTTCTACGACCCGCAGGAGGGGGCCGTCACCATCGACGGCATTGACCTCAGAGAAACCAAGCTCAAGAGCCTCCTGGCCCAGATCGCCATCGTGCCCCAGGAGCCGTTCCTGTTCAATGACACGGTGAAGGCCAACATCCTCTACGGCAAGCCGGACGCCTCGCAGGAAGACGTCGAGGCCGCCGCCCGCGCCGCCGCGGTCCACGACGAGATAGTCGCCCTCTCGGACGGGTATGACACCGTGGTGGGTGAGCGCGGCACTATGCTCTCCGGCGGCCAGCGCCAGCGGGTCTCCATCGCCAGGGCGCTCCTGCGCAACGCGCCGATACTGGTCCTCGACGAGGCCACCAGCAGTCTCGACAGCGAGTCCGAGCGCCTGGTCCAGCGCGCCGTCGAGCGCCTGCTGGAAGGCCGCACCACCCTGGTCATCGCCCACCGCCTCTCGACCATCAGGAACGCCGACAGGATCGCCGTGCTGGTCGAGGGCCGCATCGAGGAGACCGGCACCCACGCGGAGCTCCTGGAGCGCTCGGAGACCTACCGCCGGCTCTGGCAGATGCAGGGGGCCGGACCGGCCGGGCCGGCCGAAACGAAATGAGGATACTGGAAGTCGCCGAGGGCGCCAAGCGCACCGGGTCGGCCGCCGCGGCCCTGGCCTCCGCCCGGGCCCTGGCCGGGCGCGGCCACGAAATCACCTGGCTGGCCGAGAAAGGCTCCGCGCTGGCCGGGCTGGGGAAGGAGGCCGGCTTCGGGGTCGAGGAGAAGCTGAACCTCTCGATTCCGGCCCTGCGCCGCGCGGGGCGAGTGATCGGCGAGCTGGCCGCGAAGCACGACCTGGTCCACGTCCACCGCTCGAAGTCGCACCTGGCCGCGCTGCTGGGCCTGGGCTTCTCGGAGCGGTCCAAACTCCTGGTGCGCACCTGCCACGCCGGCCGGCCGGGAGAAACGCGCGTCTGGGCCCGCTGGCTGGCGGGCAAGGCCGAGGCCCTGGTGGTCCGCAGCGCGGCGCTGGCTTTCGACCTGCGCGCCTCGGCGGCGGCCGGCGGCGCGCGACTGGGGGTGATTCCCGGCGGGGTCGACGGGGCCGTCTTCAACCCCGAGGTCGACGGGAGCGCCGTGCGCGAGAAGCTGGGCCTGACCGACCGCCTGGCCGTGGGGGTGGTCTCGCGGCTCAAGCCCGGCCGGCGGCTGCTCAACTTCTGCCGCGCGGCGGAGCGGCTCTCCAGGGACAAGGCCTTCGCGGCGGTCAGCTTCCTGGTGGTCGGCCGCGGGGAGCTCGGCGCCGCGCTGAGCCACTGGGTGGAAAAGGCCGGGCTCTTCGCGCGGGTGAAGTTCCACGACCCCGGCGGGGAGTTCCCCCAGGCGCTGGCCGCGCTGGACGTCGGCGTGGTGCTGATGCCCGGGTCGGACGGCTCGGCGCGCACCGCGCTGGAGCTGGCCGCGCTGGGAAAGCCCATGGTCCTGGGCGACGTGGGGGCGCTGCTCGACCTGGCCGGCCCGGAGGGCGACTGCGCCCGGCTGGCTTCCCCCGACTCGGTGGAGGAGATTGCCGCGGCCATCGCCGAGCTGGCCGCCGACGGCGAGCGCCGCGCGCGGCTGGGCGCCGCGGCCCGCGCGCGCTTCGAGGAGCGCCATACTTTGGCCCGCCTCGGGGAGAACTACGAGAAGCTGCTGGCCTCTCTCCTGGAGAAGAAGGCGTGAAGCCGCTGAGCCTGATCCACATCGTCAGCGTGAGCGGCCTGGTCGGCACCGGCGCGACCGCCTTCCGCCTCGCGCGGCTGACGGCCGGGCGCGGCCAGCGCGTGCTCTTCGCGGTGCGCCCGGGGAGCGTCTGGGTCGAGAAGGCCGAGGGCGCGGGGCTGGAGTTCTGCACGGAAATGGAGCTCCGCGCCGGCTTCCGCCCGCGGGGCTTCTTCCGGGACGTGGCGGCCTTGAAGCGCCTCATCGCCGAGCGCGAGGCGGACGTGGTCCACGTGCACCGCTCCGCGGAGTACTGGCGCGCGGCGCTGTCGGTGGGCCCGGCGCCGCGCCGCGCCAAGCTGGTGCGCTCGCGGGGGGTGGTCACCCCGCTCCGGGCGCACCTCGCCAACCGCTGGCTGCACAACGGCCGCACCGACCTGGTCATCTGCACCGCGCAGATGATTTACGACATGTACTGCGCGCTGCCCGGCTTCGACGCGGGGAAAGTCCGCCTGGTGCACGACGGCGTGGACATCTCCGCCTTCAACCCCGACGAGGACGGCTCCGCGGCGCGCGAGGAGCTGGGCATCCCCGCCGACGCGCCGGTGGTCGCGGTGGTCGCGCGCATGCGCGAGGTCAAGGGCCACCGCTACCTGGTAGAGGCCGCCCCGGCCGTCGCCCGCAAGCACCCCGGGGTGCGCTTCCTGCTGGCCGGCCGCCCGATCAGCGGGGAGCTGGAGGCCGAGCTCAAGGAGCGGGTCGCCGCGCAGGGGCTGGAGGAGAACTTCGTCTTCGCCGGCTCGCCCGGCAACGTGGGCGGCGTGCTGGCCGCCGCGGACCTCTTCGCGCTCTCGTCGGTGGGCTCGGAGGGCTCCAGCCGGGGGACCCTGGAGGCCATGGCCGCGGGCCTGCCTGTAGTCGCCAGCAGCGTGGGCTGCCTGCCGGACCTGGTCGTCGAGGAGCGCACCGGCTACCTGGTCCCCCCGCGGAACAGCGACCTGTTAAGCGCGCGGATCATCGCGCTGCTGGACGACCCCCATCTCCGGCGAAAGATGGGCCGGGCCGGGCGCGCGCGGGTCGAGGCCGAGTTCGACGAGCGCCGGGTGGCCGAGAAGGTCGAGGCCCTTTACCGCGAGACAGCCGATGGCTGAGGCCCTGCGCGTAGCCTTGGCCGACCTCCACATGGGCTGGGGGGGCCAGGCCGCCTACTTGCTCGACCTGGCCCGAGGGCTGGCCGCCCATCCGGCCGGTAAGCGGCTCTATCGCCGGGGCATCGACCGGCTGTGACGATTCCGGCCCGGTGGCCAGGGAGGTCCTGGCCTCCGGGGAAGGCAACGCACTCTCGGGGCGGCAAAGGAGATGAGGGTTGCAGAAGCCTGACATCTTGTCCATCACGAAATCGTTCGTGCCCAGAAGCCAATCGTGGCTCTACGACCAGATTGCCCATTTGAAGCGGCACCACGTTCACGTGCTGACCCAGGAACGCTTCAACGCTGATGAGTATCCCCATTCGCCGGTGAGCCTTCTGCCGTCGGAGCGTTCCTTCCTCTCGCGGTTGAAGCGCGTGCCATACCGCATGTTCGGGCTGCTGCCCCCCGTCTTCGCCCGACGGGCACGGGAACGTATTGCGGCACTGCTCGCCGACGGCGGTTTCCGCCTGGTGCAGGCGCATTTCGGCTGGGTCGGCATAGACACGGCCAAAACCGTCGAGGAGCATGGATTGCCGTTCGTGATATGGATATACGGGGCCGACGTATTCCATGAGGCGCAGGCGCGGCGCTTTCCGAAGCACGTTTCCCGGAAACACACCTATTGCTGCACTTCGCACGCGCTCAAGACTAGACTGGAGGAACTGGGCTGCCCTGCGGATCGCGTTCACGTGATCTACCCCGGCGTCCGCGTCCCCGCGGAGCTGCCCGAGCGGCCAGGCTCCGATCGGGTCCGGATCATCTCCGTCGGCAGGCTGGTGCCCTTCAAGGACCCATTGGCGCTGCTGCAGATCGCGCGCATGCTGCGAGACAGGGGCTGCCGCATATGCTGGCAGCATCTGGGGAGAGGACCGCTGCGTGCCAGGATGGAGAAGGGAATCAGACGCTACGGGTTGGCAGAGAGTTTCACTCTCCGCGGCGCCGTGCCGCACGAAGAGGTCCTGGCCGCAATGCGGGACTCCGATCTGATGGTCCATGCCGCCGTGGTCCAGCCGGATGGGAGACGGGAGTCCTTCGGTGTGGTGCTGGCTGAAGCCGCAGCCGCCGGCTTGCCGATAGTGTCAGCTGCGGTCGGGGGCATACCGGAGATAGTCCGCGACGGCACGACCGGTTTTCTTGTCCAGGAGAATGACATCGAGGAACTGGCCGCAAAGGCCCGACTCCTGGCCGACGAGCCGGAACTGAGGAGGCGACTCGGGCACGCCGCGCACCGGCATGCGCAGGAGAGTTTTGAGCTCGCGCGCCAGGCCGAGAAGTTGGATTCCTTTTATGATGGTATTCTGACGTGATGTCCGCGCGCGTCCGGGAACTCCGCGAGTCCGCACGGGCCTCGGCCCGGCGCGGCCGCGCGGCGCTGGCCAGGGGCGCGCCTTGAGCCTCTACCTGCCGATACTCATGTACCACCAAGTGGGCACGCCGGCGCCGGGCGAGCAGTACAGCCTGTTCGTGCCCCCCGAGACCTTCCGCGAGCAGCTGGACTTCCTTTCCGACCGGGGCTTCCGGGCGGTGGGCCCCGACGCGCTGGCCGCGGCCCTGGGCGGGTCGGCGCCCGAGGGCTTTCCCGACCGCCCGCTGATGATCAGCTTCGACGACGCCGACGCCCGCGCGCTGGGGCCGGCGCTGGAGGCCCTCGCCGAGCGCAGCTGGCCGGCGGCCGGCTACTTCGTGGCCGGCGCACAGGAAACCTTTCCCGCGCCCGCCCAGGTGGAGGACTTCCGCCAGGCGCGCTTCACGGTGGGCTCGCACTGCATGACCCACCGGCGGCTGACCGAGCTGTCCGCGGAGGCCATGCTCAACGAGCTGATCGAGAGCCGCCGGCGGCTGGAGGTCCGCGTGGGCTATTCGGTGGACCACCTGGCCTACCCCTACGGCGCCTTCGGCAGGCGGGAGCTGGCCGCCGCGCGGGAGGCCGGCTACCGCACGGCGCTCAGCGTCCAGCGCGGCAACCGCCACCGCCGGCGCGAGGCCCTGCGCCTCAGGCGGGTCATGCTCCGGCCGGACACCTCCCTCAAGCGGCTGGGCCGCTACCTGACCCGCGCCTGGCACCTGGAGCACGTCCTCAAGGAGCGGCTGCACCTGGACCGCAGGGGCGAGCAGCGATGAGGTTCCTGCTCGCGGCCGACAACTTCAGCCGCGGGTCGGGCGGCGCGCCGCGCTCCGCCCAGGAGCTGGTCGGCGCGCTGGCCGCCGCCGGCCATGAGGTCACCGTCCTGGAAAGCTCCAAGACCTCAGAGAAGACCGACTGGAACGGCGCGCCGCTGCACAGGGTAAGACTTCACGGGCCGCTGCTGCCCGGGGACCGCGACCTGCGCACGATTCTGCTCAACCCCCGCTGGCGGGCCCAGGTCGCCCGGCTCATCAAAGATTTCCGGCCGGGGCTGGTGATCACCCAGGGGATGCTGGCTCCCGGCGCGCTGGAGGCCGCCCGCGCCGCGCGGGTGCCCGCGGCCTACTTCTTCCGCGGCTACGCGCCCTTCTGCCCCCACCAGTACCAGGGGCTCGACCCCGAGAAGGACTGCAAGCGCCCCCACTGCTGGCGCTGCCTGACTCTGGCCCGGAAGCTCAAGTACTCTATGATCCGCAAGGTGCTTGAGCTCTACGAGCGGACCGTGCCCCGCGCTGAGCTGATCGTGGCCAACAGCCGCTACGTGGCCGGCCTCTTCGAGCGCTTCTGGGAGGTCAAGGCCGAAGTGATCTACCCGGCGGTGAGCCTGGTCCCGGCGGGCGCACCCGAGAACGACCCCGACGGCTACCTGCTCTTCGTCAAGCCTCAACGTGTAAAAGGGCTGGACCTGGTGCTGGAACTCGCCCGGCTGCTGCCCGACCGCAAGTTCGCGGTGGCCGGCCGGACCCGCGCCGCCGCCGCGCGGGCGTTTTCGCAGCGGCCCAACGTCGAGCTGCTCGGCTGGCGCGAGGACATGGCGGCGGTCTACCGCGGCGCGCGGCTGCTCCTGGGCCCCTCGCTCTGGCAGGAGCCCTTCGGGCGGGTCTTCGCCGAGGCCGCCGCGGCCGGCTGCCCCTCGCTGGCCTTCAACGCCGGGGGCATCCCCGAGGCGGTCGGTGACGGGGGCGTGCTCCTGGAGCGCTCGGCCGGCGCCGAGGAGTGGGTCCGGGCGATAAAGGAGCTCGACGCGGCGGAGCGCTACGAGGCGCTGCGCCGTGCGGCGCTGGAACACGCCCGCGAGCTGGCCGCCGGCGGCGGCGCGGAGCGGGCCGTGGGTCTCCTGGAAGAGACCGCCCGCCGGGGCCCGGCGCCGCTGCCGGCGCCGGCCCCGGCGGGGCGAAAGCTCAAGGTGATCCACGTGATCAGCGCGCTGGCGGTGGGCGGCGTGGAGCTCGGCCTCTTTCACCTGACGAAGCGCCTGGACCGCAAGAGATTCGACGTTAAGGTGGTCTGCCTCCGCGAGGAGGGCGAGCTGGCCGCGCGGTTCCGCGAGGCGGGCGTGCCCGTGGAGCTCTGCAAGCTGCCCAGCCGCTACAGCCCCTCGGGCCTCCTGGGCCTGGCGCGATTCTTCGCGCGCGAAGGGGCGGACGTGGTCCACACCCACCTGCGCCGGCCGAACACCTCCGGGCGCATCGCCGCCTGGCTGGCCGACGCTCCGGTGATCATCGCCCACGAGCACAACCCCGGCCCGGAAAAGAACCGGCGGCACTGTCTGATCGACCGGCTGCTGGCCCGGATTTCCTCCGCGATTATTGCCGTCAGCCGCCAGACCGCCGAGCGCAACTCGCGCCTGGCGGGCATTCCCCTTGAACGTTTCGCGGTGATCCCCAACGCGGTGGACCTCGATGAGTTCCGGCCCGGCGAGCGGGGCGCGGCGCGCGCGGAGCTGGGTCTCGACGCGGAGGAGTTCGTCGTCGGCTTCGTCGGGCGGCTGCACAGCGTGAAGAACCTGGACGTGCTGCTGCGGGCCGCGGCGGAGGCGTCGGAGGCGGTCCCCCGGCTGCGCCTGCTTCTGGTCGGCGACGGGCCGGAACGGGAAAAGCTCGAAGCCCTCGCGGCCGGGCTGGGCGTTTCCGAACGGACGACCTTCCTGGGCGAGCGGGGCGACCTGCCGGACATCTACCCGGCGATGGACGCGCTGTGCGTGGTGAGCAAGTCGGAGGGCTGCAGCCGGGTGCTGCTGGAGGCCGCGGCCTGCGCGCTGCCGCTGGTAGTAACGCCGGTGGGCCACGCGCCGGACATGCTCGCCGAGGGCGAGTCGGGCCTCTTCGTGCCGGCCGGGGACGCGCCCGCCCTGGCCGCGGCGCTGGCGCGCCTGGCGGGAGACGCCGGGCTGCGCGAGAAACTGGGCCGGGCCGCGCGCGAGGCGGTCCGGCCCCTGGGAATGGTCGCGTACGTCAGGCGCCTGGAGCGGCTTTATCTACAGCTTTGGGCCTCCCGGAGGTCGGGGCCTTAGCGCCCGGGACGGGCTCGGTCTTCTTTTCCGGTTCCTTTTTGGGCGACGACTTGCTGGCGCGGATGATGATGATGCCCTTCTTGTAGGAGGGGTACTCCGGGTAGTAGTAGAGCGAGCCGCCGATCACCCGGAACTGGGGGTAGCGCCCCAGGACGCGGCCCATGCGCCTGCGCTCGGCCTCCAGGCGGGCGCGCTCGGCCTCCAGCTTCCTGCGCTCGGCCTCCAGGCGAGCGCGCTCGGCGTTGAGCTTCTCGAGCTCGGCGATCTTGAGCTTGAGCTCCAGCTCGGTCTTCCTGCGCTCGGCCTCGGCCTGGACGGCGGCGGCCCGGGCCTTCTTGACGGCGGCCACCGACTCGGGCTTGTGCCACTGGCCCTCGAACTTGATCATGCCCAGGGCGCGGTACTTCTCCTCGGGGGTGACCCACTCGCCGCCGTGCTTGACGTAGCCCATCAGCTTGCGGGCCGCGGTGTTCTCGGGATCGAACTCCAGCACCTCGCGGAGCAGGGTCTCGCCGCGGGCGCGCAGGCCCTGCTTGCGGCACCAGGCGGCCAGTTCCAGCCGCCCGGCGGCGTCGCCCTTCTTGAGCGCGGCGAGCTTCTGCTCGTAGACGTCGATGCTGGACTCCTTGCGCTCGATGCGCAGGACCTTGCTCTTGGGGAAGCTCACCGAGCCGAAGGGGATCTGGACGGTGACCTTGTCGCCCTCCACGGTGACCTTGCCCTCGATGCTCTTGCCGTTCTTGAGGTGGACCACGTCGGCGCGGGCGGCCGCGGCAAAGAGCAGTCCCGTCAGGATCAGTGCAAAGCGACGCATAGCTCTCTCCCCGAAAAGGCGCGAAACTCCCGTCCCCACCATTATCCTGACGGACCCCGGGGGGGTCCATTCGAAAAACGGGCGGCAAAAGGAGATCCCCGGCGACGCGTCCGCCGCCGAGCTCCGTAACTCCATGCGGGTGAACTAGATGAGTCCGCGCATGTACTCCAGGTAGGCCGGGAAGGCCTCCTCGGGCTCGGGCAGCTCCGGGTGCCACTTTTTCTCGTGCTCGAACGAGAGAAATAGGTCCTGGCCGTCGGCTTTGAGCAAGTCCACGACTTCCTTGACGGGCATCTCGCCGGTGCCCACCGGGACGTACCTGCGCTTGCCGTCCTCGCCCTTCACGGAATCCTTGACGTGGCAGTAGAGCACGGTGCCCTTGAGGTCGGCGTACTGCTCGGCGACGGGCTTGCCGGTGCTGCCGATCGCGTTGACGAAGTCCCAGACCGCGCCGAGGCCGCCGCCGACGGCGTTCTGCAGCGCCTTGATGTTGGCCGCGTCGCACCAGTCGTCGTGGGTCTCGACCCCCAGCGCCACCCCGATGTCCCGGGCCTTGGCGGCGCAGGGCGCGATATATTCGGCGGCCTCGCTGATGGCCTGCTCCTTGGTTTTCTTCTCGCCGAACTGGCCGGCGAAGGTGCGCACGAAGCCCGCGCCGATGGCCTTGGCCAGGTCCAGGATCTTGAGCAGCTTGTCGCGGTTGGCGGCCAGCTCTGCGGCGTCGGTGGCGGCGAAGCGCGTGTAGCACATCAATGAGAAGACCCGGCTGCCCTTGGCCTTGAAGAGCTCGCCGATCTCCGCGGCCTCCTTCACGGAGGAGTCCGGGTGGAAGTGGTTGCCGTCGTCGCGGGTGCGCAGCTCCACGCCCTCGAAGCCTTTCTCCCCGGCGAACTCCGCGATCTGCCCGATGCTCCACTCCGGACACCCCAGGGTGCTGAATGCCAGTTTCATGAGTGCCTTCTCCCTCTCCCTACGAGTTTGCCTGTGACGCGTCCGCCTGCGGCGGCTCTTTGCGTTGCCGGAAGAATCTTAGCACGTAGAAGAGGTAGCCAACAAGTCCCAAAGTGAGGGCTACGCCGAACCACTGCCCAAGCTTCCAACCCGGGGCCAGTCGCGCAGCCTTTGCCATCTGCTCAGGAGTCGAGCCTGGCCAGACCGCCGTGTATTCGACGAACAACGCATTCAAGACCCCTGACACAGCGAGAAGCAGATGCAGGAACAGAGCCAGCCACCAACCGGCCATCTTCCTCTTGTATAGAAGCCATCCTGCAACCAGGTAAGAACCCCCCAGGACTGCCGAATACGCCATGATGGACCAATCCCGGAGCGCAATGCCGCAGACCGGCAGAGGTTTCGTGCGCACGACGAAGGGAGACGCCAGGAGCAAGGACAAACTGAACCAAAGCACCGGCATCGGACAGGAATCGGTCCATGTCGGATCAGGATCGTGCTGCCTGAACGTCCAACGCACCGAGGGTCTGGAGAAGAAATACACATTCACCGCCGGCCAGGACAGGAAAAGCACGCTGAAGCAGCATGACATCGATATCACGCGGCCGACAGCACCGCCGGTCTCAATAGGCTCTCCGTTCGGCCCACCCATGGCCATGCCCGCAAAGCTTGTTCCCCCAGCGAGAAGCGCAAAGGCCCCAAACACCAGAACAGCTATGGAGAGAGCCAGGGCGACGTCACCTGCCCAGCGGCGCAGCTTCACCAGACCAGCGCCCACCGCGAAGAGGATAGTCCCCATGATGATTGCGTGAGCGGCCTCGATGAGCCCGAATCCCAGCGTTGACTCAGGACGCGTTGTCCGAAGAACAAGGACGAGGAGCGGGCTGAAGAAAAATATGCCCCCCAGAAACACCAGCAGGGCGCCGATGGTCTTTATCCCACCGGAGCGGTCCCGGTATTCGTGTTGGCTCTCGTCGCTCATTCAGGCATACCGGCGCAGGCGGCTGGAGGACTACATCTTCCGCGCGCGCTCCACGCGCAGGAACTCCTCCAGGCTCATTTTTCCCCGCAGGGTCAGCCTGCGCTCGTAGTCCTTCTCCTCGTCGAGGAAGAGGTTCACCGAGCCGCCCGGCCGGCGGCGCTCGAAGAAGGTGTAGCGGCAGCCGTTCTCTCCGGCGACCACGTTGTGGGCCACCCCGTTGGGGTAGACCAGCACGCTGTCCGCGCGAATCTGGATTTCGGCCATGTTCTTGAGGGAGTCGCCGATCTGGACCAGGGCGGAGCCCTCCCACACGTAGTAGGCCTGCCAGAAGTCGTCGCCGACCGGGTCGCGGCCCAGCTCCCCGTGCTGGTGGACGGGCACGGCGTGGCCGGGGGGCATGATCAGGTCCTGCCAGAGCACGTCGC
>CAZONU010000094.1:0-14027 GCA_964581145.1 uncultured Planctomycetia bacterium | reverse complement strand
GGGTGGTCTTGCCGGCGCCGTCGGGGCCCTCCACGGCGATGAAGGGGCCGCGGCGCTTTCTCTTCTTGGTCGCGACGGCTCTAGCCCTCGCCCTCAATTATCGCCATGAGCTGGCCGACCTCGACCTTGTCGCCCTCCACGGCGCTGATCTCCCTGACCACGCCGCTGGCCGGGGCGGGGACGTTGAAGGTGGCCTTGTCGGTGACCATCTCCACCAGGTCCTCGTCCTTCTGTACCTCGCCGCCGGCCTCGACGTACCAGAACGAGACGGTGGCCTCCTTGCCGGCGTCCTCGCCGAGCTCGGGCAGCTTCACCTCGGTGCGCATGCGTCCTCCACGAGTTTCGCGCTGGCGGCGGCCAGCGTCTGGGCCGCCCGGTAGCTGCTTCTGACCCAGGGCCCGCAGGCCGCCGCCGCTATTCCCAGCGCGCGCGCCTCGCGCGCGTAAGCCTCGAACTGCTCCGGGCGCACGAACCCGGCGACCGGGTAATGCTCCGCCGTGGGCGCCAGGTACTGGCCCACGGTCACCGCGCCGGCCCCGGCGGCGGCCAGGTCGCCGAGCACCGCGGCCACCTCCTCGGGGCGCTCGCCGAGGCCGACCATCAGGCCGCTTTTGGTCAGCGCCTCCGGGGCCATTCTCTTCGCCGCGGCCAGAAGTTCCAGCGAACGCCGGTAATCGGCCCCGGGCCTTATCTGCGCATAAAGCCGCGGGACGGTCTCGACGTTGTGGTTGAGCACGTCGGGGCCGGCGGCCATCACCGCCGCGAGCGCGGCCTGGCTGCCCGCGAAGTCGGGGACCAGCAGCTCGACAGTCGCGCCCGGGACTGCCGCGCGGAGCGCGCGGACCGTCGCGGCGAAGTGCGCCGCCCCGCCGTCGGCCAGGTCGTCGCGGGTAACTGAAGTGACCACCACGTGTCCGAGCCCCAGGCGCCGGGCGGCCTCGGCCACGCGGCCGGGCTCGGTGGGGTCGAGCGGCGCGGGAGCGGATTTCTGCACCGAGCAGAAGCGGCAGCGCCGGGTGCAGGCCGGGCCCATGATCAGGAAGGTCGCGGTCCCGCTCGCGAAGCACTCGCCCAGGTTGGGGCAGTTGGCCGAGCGGCAGACGGTGTTAAGTTTCAGGTCGTCAAGCAGCGCGCCGACCTCCGCGGCGCGAGTCCCGCCCCCGGCGGGCAGACGCTTGACCAGCCAGGGCGGGTGGCGGCGCGCGCGCGGCCGGCGGCGGCCGGCCAGCGGCTCGCGCGGGGCGGGCAACCGGGTTTCGCTCTCCTCGAAGCCGCTGATTCCGAAGACCGCCGCGAGCTCCTCCAGCAGAGCCTGCTCGACGTCCGCGCGCGGGGGGAGCCGGTCTTTCAACAGCTCCTTGAGGCTGGTCGGCCGGCGGTCGCGGAGGCCGCAGGGTACGATGGCTTCGAACGCGCTCATCTCCGGGTCGTAGTTGAGGGCGACGCCGTGAAAGCTCACCCAGCGCCGGAAGGCCATGCCCAGGGCGCAGACCTTGGCGCCGCCCACCCAGACGCCGCTCAAGCCCGCGATGCGCTCGCCGTTGAGGCCCCAGCGGGCCAGGGCGCGAATAACGGCCTCCTCCATGCCCCGCAGAAAGCGGCCCAGGTCGCGGCCCCCGAAGCGCTCCAGGGGCAGCACCGGGTAGAGCACGATCTGCCCGGGACCGTGCCAGGTGACGTCCCCGCCGCGGTCGGTTTCGACCACTGAGACGCCTCCTTTGGCCAGCTCACCCTCGCCGGCCAGGAGGTGCTCGCGCCTGGCGGCGCGGCCCAGGGTGATCACCGGGTCGTGCTCGGTGAGGATCAGCGCGCCGGGCCGGGAGCGGTCGGCGATGAGCTCTTCCAGCAAATTCCTCTGCAGCGCGTAGCACCGGCGGTACTCGCTGCGGCCGGGGCGGAGGAGCCTGACGCGTTCAGCCATCGCTGGTGGCCGGGCCCGGCTTGCGCGTATCCTTCGCCGGCTTGGGTTTCTCCGCCGCTTTCTCGACTTTGGGGTGCTGGGTCTTGCCCGGCCTGGGCTGGAAGTCCTCGATTATCTTGCGGGCGGCGGTGGCCCGCTCGATGTCCTTGTCCCGGGAGGCGGCGATCAGTTGGGGTGCTATGCGCAGGGCCATGGCCCGTAGCGCCTTGTCGGCGGCGGCCCGCCTGTCATAGGCCTCGTCGCCGAGCTGGGCGATCAGCTTCCTGACCGCCGCCGCCTCGGCGGCGCCCAGCGTGGGGGGATTCTCCCAGGCGGCCAGCGCCGCGCAGAAGGCGCGCACCGACTTGAACATGGTCTTGTCGCCGGACTCCGCCGGAGAGCACCCCGCCAGGTGATTTGCGGTGGGGGGCGGCGCCTTCTCCCCGCCGCCGGCCTCCGGTGTCTTGGGCGCATCGAGGAAGAGCAGGTAGCTATGCCCCTTGCGCAGGGCGAAGGCGGTGACCGGGATGCTCTGCACTGCCGCTCTGGCGCTCTTCCTGAAGTGGCGGCTCCAGTGGGTGCGGAGGTCCTGGTAGCTGAGCCGGGCGGCGCCCAGGTTGACGGCCAGCTTCTTGCCCTTGAGTCGGCCGCGGAGCACCTCTGAGACCTCCACGACCACGCGCTGCTCGATCTTCACCTCGCCGGTCCAGGACTTGTAATCGGCGCTGTCTCTCTGGAAGTTCCCGTCCCAGCCCTTGCCCTTGGGCTTGCCGGCCTCGACCACCTTGGCGACCACCACCAGCCTGCTCCCGGCGGCGGCCTTCTGGCCGTCCTGCCAGCGCCCGCGGGCGTACAGGCTGGGGGCTTCGCCGGCGAGGGCGCCCCATGGCCAGAGAACGGCCGACATCGCCAACAGGCCAATCGCGCGGCCGGCGGCGGCGGTCATCGCACTTCGTCCCGCCGGCTAGCCGCCACCGGCGCGACCCTCGGGGGCGGGAGCGGGAGCCGGCCCGGGAGCCGGCCCGGGCATCGGCTCGGGAACGGGTCCCGGCTCCGGTTCCGGCTTGGGCTTGGGCCGTTCCTTGAAGACGGCCGGCAGCTTGCCCTTGCCCCGGCCCTTGGGCAGCTCGACCTTGCCGGGCTCGGGCTTGACGGCTTCGAGGATTTCCCGGGCGCGGAAGGCGCGCTCCTCGTCGCCGTCCCGGGCGGCCTTGTCCAGCTGGGGGCGCAGCCGGGCGCCGATGATTCGCAGGGTCTTGTCGGCCTTCTCGCGCTTGTCGTAAGCGTCGGCGGCCAGGTCGGCGATCAGCTCCGCGACGGCCGCCGCCTCCTCTGCCGACAGCTCCGGCGGCTTGTCCCACAAGGCCAGCTCCGAGCAGAAGGCCCGGATCGAGCGCAGGAGCTGCGGCTCGGGCTCCTCCATGGGCGCCGAGCCCTTGAGGTGCGTGGCGCTGGCCCTGCCCTTCTCGCCCGGCTTGGCGGCCTTGGCGATCCTGGGGGCCTCCAGGAAGAGCAGGTAGGTCTTGCCCTTCTTCATGGTGAAGTAGCTGACCGCCAGGCCGCGCTTGCGGCGGTTCAGCTTCTTCTTCCGGACCTGCGCCGACCAGAACTGGTACATGGCCTGGTAGTTGAGGTTGGCGGTCTCGATCCTGACGGTGATCTTCTTCCCGGCGAGCCTGCCGCGCAGCACCGCGGCGACCTCCACGACGATCTCCTGGCGGATGTCCACCTTGCCGGTCCTGAGCATGTAGTTGGTGGTGCCGCTGCTGGAGTCGTACTGGCCGTTCCAGCCGGAGCCCTTGGGCTTGCCGGCCTCGACCACCTTGCCGAGCACCACCAGCTTGCTCCGGGCCGCGGCGACCTGGCCGCCCTCCCAGCGCCCGCTGGTGAAGAAGCTGTTGGCGTCCTCGCCGGCCAGGGCCGCGGGGGCCGCCAGGACCATCAGGGCCAGGGGCGTGAGCGCGGGTCTCAAGGCAATCCCCTCACACGCTGTGCAGCGGCCGGCCGGTGGCCAGCGCGGCGCACTCGTAGAGCGCCTCGGCGTAGGTGGGATGGGCGTGAACCGTGGCCGCCAGTCTCTCGACGGTAAGGCCCGCGGCGACGGCCAGGGCCCCCTCGGCGAGCAGGTCGGTGGCGTGGGCGCCGGCGATGTGCACGCCGAGCACCTTTCCCGAGCCCTTTTCGTGGACTATCTTGGCCAGGCCCGCCGCGTCGGGCCCGCAGTGCGCCCGGCCCAGGCCGCGGAAGGGGAACTTGGTTTCGACGGCGTCCAGGCCGCGCTCGGCGGCCTGAGTTGCAGTCAGGCCCACCGAGCCGATCTCCGGGTCGGTGAAGACCGCGCCGGGGACCTCGTCGAACTCGTAGCGCTCCTCGCCGAGCCGGCCGGCGGCGTCGGCGGCGGCCACCAGGCCCATGCGGCTGGCCGCGTGGGCCAGCATCCAGCCGCCGGTGAGGTCGCCGACGGCCCAGATTCCCGATACGTTCGTCCGGCAGCGCTTGTCGACCTTGACGAAGCCGCGGTCGGTTTCGACGCCGGCGGCCTCCAGGCCCAGGCTTTCACTGTTAGGCCGGCGGCCGACGGCCACCAGCACGGTCCCGGCCTCCAGCTTCTTGCCGTTGGACAGCGCCAGCTCGCAGGGCGAGCCGACCTTGCAGCCTTCAAGTTTCACGCCGAGGTGCGCCTTGACCCGCAGGCGGCGCAGGGCCCTGGTCACCTCCGCGGCGCAATCGGCGTCGATGGTGGGCAGCAGGCGGTCGAGCATCTCCACCACCGCCACCTTGACGCCCAGCTGCGCGAAGAGGGCAGCGAACTCGCAGCCCAGAATGCCCCCGCCGATCACCGCCAGGCTCTCGGGCAGCTTCCCGGCGTCCAGCACCGAGTCGCTGTCCAGGATTCTCTCGCCGTCAACCGGGAGCAGCGGCAGCGCCGCCGGCCGCGAGCCGGTCGCCAGGATGACGCTCTTCGTGGATATCTTCCTGTTGTCGCCCTCGGTCGGGGAAACTTCGATCTCCGCCGGCGAGAGCAGCTTGCCGCGGCCCCCGATCACCTCGACGCCGCGCTTGGCCAGCAGCACCGCCACGCCCTTTTCCAGGCCCTTGACGATGCGGTTCTTGCGCTCGCGCATGGCCGCGAAGTCAATCGCGAGATCACCGACGCTGAAGCCCAGGCGCTTGGCCTCGCGGGCCTGGCGCACGGCCCGGGCGCACTCGATGAAGGCCTTGGTGGGGATGCAGCCGCGCTGCAGGCAGGTGCCGCCCAGCTCGCGCTCCTCGACCAGGGCGGTCTTGAGGCCCAGGGACGCCGCGCGCAGCGCCGCGACGTAGCCGCCGGGTCCGGCGCCGACGATGACCAAGTCGAAATCCGGCAAGCTGCCACCTCCGGAGGGCGCCCAGGAACGGTCTTCTCGTGTATTATTCAGCCGCGGGCGGGGGGTGTCAAGGGGCCGGACGGGGGGGCAGGACGGCCCCTGCCGCCAGGGTCATTCTCCGACGGTCTCCAGCGTCAGGAAATCGTCCAGGGCCGCGCGCTGGAAGGTCCTGGCCACCGGGCGCGAGGCTATGATCTTCACGGTCTTTCCGGCTTTGGCGGCCATGGCGCCCACGTAGGCGAAGACCACCATGTTGGCGCTGCAGACCTGGTCCGAGTCCGATATGTCAATGACCAAGTCCGAGGCGCTCGAATTCAGGAGACTTCGGCACTTCTCGCGCAATTCCTCTTCGATGACCCAGCCGAGGTCCTCGTTCATTTTCAGGGTTTTGGGGCCTTCTTTGCCGTCAACCATGGCCTTGATGTTGCACGGCGGAGGGCTCCGCGTCAAGCCGGCTTTCGCGGGCGCAGACGGTCCGCCGTGACTGGAATGCGATCCGCGTGACGTCTCCAGGGGCGCCCGGCCGTCTCGGCACGGGAGTTTCGGAATAAGAGCCCTGTCGTTGACATTATGACCTATGTAACCTAAGCTGGAGAGGTCATCATCCCCAGCTGCTGACACCAGGAGACGACACCGTGGGAGAGGACGCAGACGGGCGCCCGGACGCGGTTGATTCCTCCGGTGCTGCCGCGGAATCGGTCGAGGCTGACGGCAGCGGCGGCGAGGCCGCCGGGCCGGGCGGGGACAGGCGCGACACCTTCAGACTGAGCACGGGCCGCAGCTCGGCGGCGGGATTCTCCGGCGCGGGCGCGGAGGCGCTGCCCGACGGCGCATCGGTTACCGATATCAGCGAGGGCGGCCTGCACCTCCGCTTCGAGGGGGTGGGAGAGGAGCAATTCCCCCTGAAGGTCGGGGACCGGTTGGGCTTCACGCTCAGGATCGAGAACAGTGACGATGCCTTCGACCTGCTGGGCACGGTCCGCTGGGTGGCGCCGCGGGGCGAGGACGGGGCGGTCGGTGTCGGCGTGCAGTTCTGCGGGCTGGACGCCGAGGTCTCCGACTCTCTGCGCCGCGCGCTGGTCGAGGTGGCCTTCGGGGACTACCGGGGGCTGGCCGAACCCGGCCGGAGCCGCGGCAAGCGCGGGCGCGCCCCGCTGGTCACCGCCCGGCGGGCCTCCCACCGGCGCAAGCTGTTTCTCGGCCAGATTCTGGTCAAGCAGGGCGCCTTGGAGGAAGGCCGGCTGCAGGAGTTCATCGAGCACGAGTACAGCGGCAACGGGCTCCTCGGCCGCGAACTGGCCGAGCAGGGGCTGGTCAACGACGAGGGCATCGCCAGGGCGTTGGCGGAGCAGCAGCGCCTGAGCTACCTGAACCTCCGCGAGCAGCCGCCCGACCTGGAACTGGCCGGTTCGCTGCCCAGGGGGGTGTTCGAGAAGCACGGCTGCGTCCCGGTCGGGGAGGAGCGCGGCGCGCTGCTGGTGGCCATGGGCTCGCCGCCCAGCCTGCCGGTCGTCGAGGATCTCCAGGCGGCGCTGGGACGGCGGGTGCGGGTGGCCATGGCCGGCGAGACCGAAGTGGCCCGCTGGTGCCGGGCCATCTACCTGCTCCGCTACCAGGGCCTGGTGGAGCGCGGGCTTCTGGACGGGGGTCAGCTGGAGTCGGCCAGGGAAATGGCCAAGCGCGGCGGCGCCTCGATGGAGTCCGTGCTGGTCTCCGCCTTCAGGGTGCCCAAGCGCGAGCTCCTCAACGTGCTCGGCCGCCATTTCGACTGCGCCACTTACGAGTTCGATCCCTACGCGGCGCCGCCGCAGGAGCTGCGCGGCCGGGTCCTGGACCGCTACGAGCAGCTCAAGGCCGCCTGCTTCGCGCCGGTGCGCAGCGAGGATGGCACGGTCACGGTGGCCATGGGCGACCCCTGCGACCTGCTCGCCCGCGCCAGGGTCGAGAGCATCTTCGCCGGCCGCCGGGTGGAGTTCCGGGTGGCGGTCCCGGACGACGTGGCCGCCGCGGTGGACTCGCTGTTCGGGGTGGACACCGGATCGCGCGAGGCGGCGGTGGGAAAGCTCCTCCAGGAGCTCTCCGCGGGCGAGGCCGGCGGGGCCTGGCGGCAGGAGGAGAACGAGGGCGATCCCGGCGTCCACGAGGACGACAGCGCCATAGTCCGGCTCATCAACCGGATCGTCGAGGACGCCTACTCCAAGGGAGCCTCGGACATCCACATCGAGCCCACGCCGCACTCCAGCGCGGTGGTCCGCTACCGTATAGACGGCGTGCTCCACCGGGCCATGACCTTCCCGGGGCAGTATCGCAGCGCGGTGCTCTCGCGGATCAAGGTCATGTCCGACCTGGACATCGCCGAACAGCGCCGGGCCCAGTCCGGCAAGATCAGGTTCAAGCGCTGGGGCCGGCTGGACATCGAGCTGCGGGTGGAGACCTTCCCCAGCGCGGGGGGGATGGAAGACGCGGTCATGCGGATCCTCTCCGCCGCCAAGGTCCGCGGGCTGGACGAGATCGACCTGAGCCCCCGGAACATGCGGGGGATAAAGAGGCTGGTAACCAAGCCCTACGGGCTGATGCTCTGCGTGGGCCCGACCGGCTCGGGCAAGACCACCACGCTGCACAGCGCCCTGGGCCACATAAAGGGGGACCGGGTCAAGATCCTCACCGCCGAGGACCCCGTGGAAATAACCCAGCCCGGGCTCCGCCAGATGCAGATCAACCCCAAGGCGGGCATAACCTTCGCCTCGGCGCTGCGCTCCTTCCTGCGCGCCGACCCGGACGTGATCATGATCGGCGAGATGCGCGACCGCGAGACCGCCGCCATCGCGGTGGAGGCCAGCATGACCGGGCACCTGGTCTTCAGCACCCTGCACACCAACAGCGCGCCGGAGACCATCGCCCGGCTGCTGGAAATGGGCATCGACCCCTACTGTTTCGCGGATGCCCTGCTGGGGGTGCTGGCCCAGCGGCTGGTGCGCACCCTGTGCAGCGCCTGCCGGCTCCCGGGGCCCATCGGCGAGGAGGCGCTGGCCGCGCTGCGCAGCGAATACGGCGAGAACGAGGGCTTCGACGCCCTGGGCTTCCTGCCGGAGAGCCAACTGCACAAGCCCCGGGACGGCGGGTGCAGCAAGTGCCACGCTTCCGGCTACCTCGGCCGGATGGCGATTCACGAGCTGCTCTGCGTCAGCGACTGCATCCGCGAGATGATATGCCGCGGGGACGGCGCCATACAGATCCGCCGAACGGCCAGGGACGAGGGCATGCGCACCCTCAAGCAGGACGGCATAGAGAAGGTCCTGGCCGGACGGACCACCATGGAGGCGGTCAGAACGGCCTGCAGCCGCTGAGCCTCCTGTTCGAGGTTGACAGCTTTGTCGGCCACCAACCAGACAAGTGCGGTGTATTACATCTGAGGCGGTCCAAGGTCAGGAAATGGAGGCACTTGTGAAGCGGATTCCCATTCCTCCCCTCGCGGCGCTGTGCCTGGCGGTCCTCCTGTGCGGCCCGGCCGCGGCGCTGGAGGTCGCGCTCACCGTCAGCGAGACGGCCGGGACGGCCCGCAAGGGCGGGACCGTGACCAGCGGCGTGCCCTTCGCCAGGGGGGCGGTCAAGGACGTGAAGAAGCTGTCGGTCTCGGCCGGCGGGAAGGTCCTGCCCGCGCAGTTCACGGGGCTCGCGCGCTGGGACGACGGCTCGGTGCGCTGGGCGCTCATGGACACGCAGGTCAGCCTCCCCGCCGGGGGCAAGGCCAAGCTGGTCGTCCGCGGCGACGGCAAGAACCCGGCGCCGGCCAGTCCCGTCAAGGTGAGCGACGGCAAGGAGAAGATCACGATATCGACCGGCCCGCTGGAACTGGCCGTCGACAAGAAGAAGTTCAACCTGTTCTCTTCCGTGAAGATCGACGGCAAGCAGCTGGTGACATCCGCCGGCCGGGGGCTGGTGCTTTACAAGGCGGACGGCGGCCCGGTGCCCGCCGGAGCGCCCGCGGAGGTCAAGGTCGAGGCCGCCGGGCCGATGCGCGCGACCGTCATGCTCCGCGGCAAGTTCCCCGGGGTGCACGGCGGCATGCTCGGCTACACGGCGCGGGTGTACGCGTTCGCCGGGCGGAAGTTCGTCAAGCTGCGCGTCTGGCTCGAGAACCGCGGCGCGCACGGCTACACCAACCACAAGAACAAGCCGCCCTCCAGGCCGGAGTGGTACGCCTTCGACGGGGTGGCCCTGGAGCTGGGGCTCGCTCTCGGCGGGGAAGTGGGCGCCGAGTGCGAGGGGGTCAAGGCCGGCGGCAAGTTCCGGGTGCTCCAGACCTGCGCCCCGGGCTTCACTTGGAAGGACCTCGGGTACAGCATCACCGGCGGCGGCAAGGAGCTCAAGAAGGGCGCGCGCACCGACGGTGCCGTGACCCTCTCGGGAGACGGCGGGAAACTGGTCGCCGCAGTAAGGCACTTCTGGCAGAACTACGAGAAGGCCATCGAGCTGGATGGCTCGAAACTCAAGCTGTGGTTGTGGCCCCGCGAGGGCCAGTACCCGCGGGCCTTCAGCGGCCACGGCTATCCCGGCTACGCCCGCAAGATGATGCAGCCTCTTCGCAAAAAGGGCCTCTACAACCTGGCCGGCTCGGTGCACAAGGGCCACGAGATGATCCTGGACTTCTCCGGCCGCCGGGCGGCGGAGAGCTCCGCGGAGCTCTCCCGGCCGCTGTTCGCGCTGGCCTCGGCGCGGCACTACGCCTCGACGGAGGCCGCCCCGGGGCTCTTCGCCCCGCCGGAGGTGCGCACCCCCGAGGAGGACTGCAACGAGAAGCTGGACGCCTGGGTGCGCATGACCGGGAGCGTCGCCGACCCGGCGCAGGCTTCGGGCCTTCGGCGCGCCCGGCGCGGCCCGGGCCTGTGGTACGGCTGGATGGACTTCGGCGACCTGGCCGTGCCCGGCAAGGGCGCGGTCAGCCTGCACTACGACTGGCCCTGGGTGGCGCTGGTCGGGGCCATGCGCACCGGGGACGTCCGCTTCATGCGCCTGGCCGAGGAGATGACCCGCCACCGCGTGGAGGTCGACCAGCAGTGGTCGGACTCGGCGGCGGCCTACCCGGCCTACCGCGGCTTCCAGCGGGCGGGCTACAGCTTCGCGCACTTCCACTGCGCGCGCTTCACGCGCAACGGGCCCGGCGCGGACACCACCTGGCTGCCGGGGGTGGTGCTCTACTACATGCTGACCGGCGACGCCAAGGCCCGGGAGTGCCTGGAGCGCAGCTCCAAGGCCCTGGCCCGCTTCTGGGCGAGGGCGGCCAAGTCGCGGGACTGGTACGTCCGCGTGAAGCTGGGGAACATGCAGGTCTGCGCCCGGTCGATATTCAGCTGCTGCGCGATGCACGGCCTGACCGCCGAGGAGAAGTGGCTGGAACTCGCGCTGAAGATATTCAACGAACGCGTGGTCGCCAAGTGGAAGTACCACGGCTCGCACCTCCACGACCGCCAGCAGATCCGCTCGCAGGGCTACACCAGGGACGACATCAGGTACTGCTACAGCATCCAGGCGCTCTGCCTGCTGCACCACCGCACCGGGAGCAAGAAGGTCCTGGAGCTCCTGGAGGTCGGCTGCGAGAAGCCCTTCCCGGCGAACTTCTTCGACGCGCCGCTGTTCCTGGCGGACCTGCACGCCTACGTGGCCCTGAAGACCGGCCGGAAAGACTACGCCGACGACGCTCTCGAACACTGGATCGAGGCCTTCCCGGACGGCAAGTGCCCGCCGGTCTACCTGCCGGCCAACTCCCAGTGGAGCCAGCGCGCGGCCATGCAGCTGCGCTCCGGGCACCTGCTGCAGTACTGCTTCTGGAAGAAGGGCAAGACCCCCGTCTGGAAGCCGGCCAGGGTCCCCAAGGCCCCGCCGCCCGCCGAGTTTCCCAAGGACGGCGTCGGGCCGCTGGTGCTGGAGGCCGAGAGCTTCGGGCTGACCAGGTCACGGGTCAGGAAGCTGGCCGGCGCCAGCGGGGGCCGGGCGGTGCTCTTCGACTACCTCGACGGCCACGCGGCCCGGACGGTCAAGCTGAAAAAAGGCACCTACGAGATCGTCGCCTACATCATGGCCCCCCACCGGGAGGCCGACGCCTTCTTCATGAAGGCCGCCGGGATCTACCAGCGGCTCTACGCCGACGAGAAGCAGAAGATCTCGACGGCCGGGAAGATGACCGTGAAGATCGCCAGGGACGGACCCTGCGAGCTGCGCATCGAGCCCGCCGAGACCGACTTCTTCATCGACCGGGTGGAAATCAGGAAGGTGAAGTAGCCGGGCGGCGGAGGATTGACTTCCGTCCCCTGCGGCGCTATGCTGAACTGAGAGTAATGGGACCGAAGAACGAGGCGGGCGGTTGATGCGGAGTCCTTCTACTCAGGGGGAACGGTCGCGCTTCGACGGTTTCTGCGTCAGCGGCTTCGTGCTCAGCGCCCTGAGCTTCGTGGGGAGCTTCTACAGCTACATAGCCTCCAATGTACGGCACGACGCGGAACACGCTGCCATCCATTGGTGGTACCGCCTTCTGTTTCCCGGTAGCCCGATTCTCATGGCGCTGGGCGTGGCGCTCTCCATAGTGGGGCTCGCAGCCGTCAGGAGGGAGCCCGGGCGCCGCGGCGCCGCTCTGGCCATGCTGGGCCTGTTGGTGGGCGCGGCAGCCCTACTGCACTGGGGGATCAGGTTCCTGTTCTATTGGTACCTGAGCGGGTTCGCATAGCCATATGGCTCAACGTGGACTGGCTCGACCGCCCGGGAAGAGAGGGGTGCTGGCGCGGTTCGCGCCCGAGTGGTGCGCCCTGTCCGGCTACCTCCTGGGGCGCGTGTTCCTCTTCGGTCACCCGAGCAGCTTCGAGCAGGAGCTCGAAATCGCCACGGCCTTCAGCTACGCGCTGGCGGGCTTTCTGGCTCTTGTGGTGCCGATTGGCATCTTTGCGGGGGCGTTGGTTCGAGAGAAGGACAGGGGCACAATGGAGGCCCTGGTGCTCACTCCGCTTGAGCGCCGCAGGCTGGTCTGGTCGCGCTTCTGGGCGCTGGCGTCTCCCTGGCTTCGGTTCTTCGCGTACATGCTCCCACTGTACTTCCTCATAGCAGGCAGCTCGTGGATGCAGGACGCCGGCGCGTTGGATTCGGCAGACAGGTACACCCTCTGGTTGCTGGGAAGCTTCGCAGCCAAGCCTCTGGCGGTCTGGCAGCTCCTCCTCCATGCCTCAATGTCCCTGGAAGGATACCCTGAATACGCCTGGTCGATAGGAAGCGTTGCGCTGACGGCACTGCGTATGCTCAGCGATGCCTCCGTCTTTGTGTTCGTGGCCGGATGCGCGTACTACATCTCGGCCCGTGCCAGGAACTTCAGGTGGGCGATCACCGCCGGCTATCTGCTGATACCCCTGGCTCTGTGCACAGTCCTGGCGCTTGACACCTGGTGGTCTATGTCCTGGTGGCTTGACTTTCACTACGTGCCCTTGGAGACGACTGGCTTCGAGGGCATTCACGCGTTCTTCGCCGTCGGCGGCCTGGTGGCGCGATTTGGCATCGGCCTGTCGGCCGTGCATCTTGTAGCCCGCAAGTTCGACTACTACGCCCTGGGGAAAAAGTCCGCGTGACGCCGGCCATTGCGGGCCGCCCGGCGCTCACTTCGACTTTTCGGGCTTGGCCAGCAGCGACTCGATGTGCCGGGCCTGGGGGGAGCCCGGTTCGTACCAGCACTTGATGGCCTTGCGTCGGTAGGTCTCGTACCAGGAGGGGTGCCGCTTGATGAGCAGCACCAGATAGCTGGCGCCGACCTTGGGCATCCTGGCCCTTTCCTTGGCGACCAGCTGGCCCTCGCCGGGGTCCAGGTAGTCCCTGTCACCGGGAGTGAGAAAGAGGATGGTCTGCGCCTTGGCCGATCCCTTGAGCCAGCGCACGACCTTGGCGCGGTTGAGCTGCCCGGTCCATACGCCGGCCAGCCCCGTCTCCTGATGGTAGTCGCTCACGGACGTGATGCGAACCAGGCAGACGAGCTGCGCGGCCTTCACGTCCCGCGCCAGCTTGTCCCTGTCGAAGGGCACTGAGGCCTGGCGCGGGGCGCAGCCGAGAGCGAGGACCAGGAGGAGCAGCGGGGCGATCCTGCGCATGGGGTATCTCCTTAATTCGACCAACTCGGAACCGGTGCACATGGTAGGCAGTCGGGAGCGGGCTGTCCAGGCTGATTCCGGCGGGGCCTGCTTGCCTCTTGATTCCCCGGGCCGGCCGGGCTATGGTGTAGGGGAGGGGAGAAATTAATGATGAGAATATCCGCTGTTGCCTTGGCCATGGCCTGCGCCCTCTGCGGCGCGGCCCGCGCCGGGAGCTGGCCCGCCTATCGCGCCGATGCCGGCCGCACCGGCTACACCGCCGAGCAGCCCCCGGCCAGGCTCGCCCTGCGCTGGACTTATAAGCCGGCGCACCCGCCGGCGCCGGCCTGGCCCTCGGAGCCGCGCATGCTCTTCGACCGCGCCTATCACGTGGTCGCCGACGGGGAGCGCGTCTACTTCGGCAGCTCGGCGGACGGCAAGGTCTACGCCCTGGACGCCGCCACCGGGCGGGAGCGCTGGACGTTCTTCACCGGCGGGCCGGTGCGCTTCGCCCCCGCGCTCTGGAAGGACCGGGTCCTGGCGGCCAGCGACGACGGCTGCCTCTACTGCCTTTCGGCCAGGGACGGAAAGCTCGTCTGGAAGCGGCGCGGGGCTCCCTCGGGCCGCATGGTGCTGGGCAACGGGCGGATGGTCTCCAAG
>CAZONU010000093.1:1448-14076 GCA_964581145.1 uncultured Planctomycetia bacterium | reverse complement strand
CAGCGGCATGAAGGTCCGGGTGGTCAGCGTTCACCGGGACGACCTCGGGCGCGTGGTCAAGCCCTTCGTGATCGGCGCGTACGGCCACGCCCTGGTGATCTTCGAGGTGCGCGGGGATAAGCTGCTGGTCGGCGACCCCTTCGACGGGCGCCCCGGCGAACGGCCCGCCAGACGCGTCCTGGAGGACGACTACGTGTTCGCCTTCCTGCTCTGCCGCGAGCACCCCTTCGACGGGGGGGACGCCCCGCACATCGGGGAGTGGATCAAGCGCGCGCGAAGACCCTGGCGGCCGCAGGCCAGGCCGCCCCAACAGTAGCTACTCCACCGGCGTCAGCTTCAGGCTCTCCGGCTCCAGGCGCATGACGTGGACGTTGAGCCACTGGTGGAAGCCGGTGGGGGTGATGCGCACGACTATCTTGAGCTTGGGGTCGTAGATCGGGGACCAGTCACGGCCGCTGGAGTTCGAACCCCTGAAGGGGTCGCCCACGCTGGGCGCGGTGTACCACTTCCGCTCGGCGCACTTATAGAAATAAAGGCTTTCCTTGCCGCCTCTCGACGTGGCGAAGACGGCCAGCACCGCGTCCATCTCGGGAATGTAGGTCGCGTCCCCCTTGACGCTGGCCGGGGCCCTGCCGGCGGGCGCTTCCTTTTCCCAGGTCTTGGTCTTGAAGCTGAAGGCGTTGACCGCCGCGCCTTTCGAACTGAAGTGCAGCAGCCGGTCGCGCTTGGAGTCGTAAGCGAGAAAATCGTGCTCGCGGTGGCCCTGGGGCCCCTTGTCGTTGAAGACCTCCCACTTGCCGGCCGCCACGTTGGCCTTGCATATCCAGCCGGTGCCCTTGCTGTGCGGCGTCGATGAGAAACCGTAGAGGCCGTGAGGCGTAGCGCAGAAGGCCACCTGCGTTGAGAAGCCGAACCTGATCGGGTAGCGGCCGATGTGCTGGACGAAACTGCGGTGCCTGATGCTGAAGACGTCGCCGGAGAAGGTGACCACCGAGTCGCTGAGCGGATCCACGCCGTAGCTCTTGCGCGCGTGGCTGGTCAAGAGGTTCCAGCCGCCGAAGCTGACCCCCGGAGGCCCTCCGACCATGCCGTGCAGCCAGGCCGGGTTGTAGTTGGTGGCCTGGGCCATGCCTCGCCAGCGGTTGGTAAGCAGGTCGTAGGTGGAAATCTCCGCGCCCGGGTAGGCGCTGTGCCCCCCGCCCCAGGCGAAGCCCTGGTGCGTGCGGATGTCGTAGATGTAGCTGCCCCAGTTGCGCTCTGGGGCGGGCTTGGCGGGCTTCATGTTCTTCCAGGTGTTGGCCGGGAAGGACTTGATGCGCGCCAGTGTTTCACCCTTGGGCCCCGGCGCGCCCTTGCCGGAGAGCCACTCGCCGGGCAGGTCGGTGGGCCGGCGCTTGGCCTTGCAGTGGTAGGCCATCTTGGGGTCTGACTTGACCGGCGCGGCTTTGGGAGCCGAGGCCATGTCCAGCTTCATGGCGTAGACCGGCAGCTTCCTGTTACGCCGCGTCGACGGGTAGCAGGCCAGATAGACGGCTTTCTTTTCGGGGACGTAAACGCCCGAGGCGTAGGCCATTTTCCCGGGAAGGTCGGCGCCCAGCCGGTTCCACTGATTTGCCTTGGTCCGGTAGACCCAGACGTCGGCCAGCGGCTTCCAGCCTCCGGTGTAGCCGCCGGCCAGGAGCACGGCCTTGGCCTCCGGCACGTAGACCATCGCGTGGCCGGCGCGGGCGACCGGCGCGGCCGGCGTCTGGACCTGCGACCACTTGCGGGTTTTCACGTCGTAGACCCAGGTGTCGTCGAAACAGCGCGCGAGGTCGTCGCCGCCGAAGAGCACTATCTTCTTCTCCCCCGCGTCGTAGGCCATGCCCGGCAGTATGCGCCCGGAGGGCTGAGCGCTCAGCGGCTGGGCTATCGCGCTCCACTTCTTGCCCGCCTCCGAGAACATCCAGGTGCCGCAGTGCCCCGGGAACCAGCGGCGCGCGCTGGTGACCTTGCCCTTGTCGTCTTCGGTCAGCCGCCGACAGCGCTTGGCGCCCTCATCGTAAATCCAGTCGCCGGGCGCGACCTTGCTCTTGGTCTTGTCCACCCGGCCCCATACGCCGCCGCCTCCAAAAGACACTGCCTCCTTGTTGTGCGCGTCGTAGCAGAGCGTTCCCCAAAGGGGCGTGGCCGCGCCGTCCTTGCCCGGGACGGGCTCGAAGTCCGCGGACTTGTCGGACATCATCAGGCCGCCAGAGATCGGCTCCCACTTCTCGCCGGCCACGTCGATGAGCCAGGAGCCCACCGGAGTCTTGCTCCGCGAATACCTCCGCCGGCCCTTGAGCAGCAGCACCCGCTTGAGCCCCGGCAGGTAGCAGTAGCTCTTGGGGTGGCCGCCGCGGGCGGGGGTAAGGTTTTTGGGAACCTGGCCCTGTTTAGCCTCCCACTTGGCGCCGTCCAGCTTCATGACCCGGTAGCCGGACTCGTCCTTGGCGAACTGGGGGATGACAACCAGCTGCTTGGTGTGCTCGGCGTGAGCCAGCTTTAGGCCGATGAGGTTCGGGTAAAACTTGCCCAACGGTATCTCGCCGGAATTGACCTGCGTCCACTTGTTGAAGGGGATCTGCCCGGCTTGAGAAGACAAGCCCGTCAAGCAGGCAACAAGTACCAGCGCGGGAATCAATGCGTAAAGGACTCTCCGATTCATGCGGTTCTCCCGTTACTTCAGCGGCTTGAGGTTAAGCGTCTTGCGGTCCACGCGCAGGGCGCGCAGCGCCCCGTCCCGGCGCAGCATGCAGAGCGCCCCCCAGACGAGATCCCGCTTGGCGTCGTAGATCAGGCCCAGGTCCACGGAGGAGCCGGCCCGGCCCTTGCGAGTGATGAAACCCTCGGCACCGGCGACTTCCGCGACCAGCCACTGGTTCTTCGCGCAGTCGTAGAAGGGCACGACCAGTTTGCCGCCGACCTTGAGCAGGTAGCCGAGCATCATCATGTCGCACTTGGGCAGGTAGACCGCTTCGCGCGCGAATCGTCCGCCCTTGACCGCGTCCCTGTTGGCCGGGTCCAGCGCCTTGCTCTCGCCGGTCTTGAAGTCGTAGCTCCAGACCTGGCCCTGGGGAAGCACCGCCTTCCTGTCCTTGCCGCGCTTGGTGGTGGTCATCAGCAACCGGTCGCGCTTGGAGTCGTAGGCCGCCGCGGCCCCGTCGCAGACGGTCACGGGGAGCTTGCCCTTGAGCGGGAGCTTGACCCACTGCTTGCCCTTCTCCAGGCGGAACATCCCGGTCCGCTGATGGGCCACGTGCGTCCAGGCCACGAGGCCCTTGGGGGTGGCGCGCACGTAAGTCGTGTACTTGCTGATCTTGAAGGGCGTCTTGAGGCGTTCCTCGAAGATCCACTTGCGCTTGGCCGGGTCGTAGAAGTGCGTGAAGTGCTTCATGTAGACCATGCGCTTGACCGTCGGGTCGTAGGCGTAGGCGTGGTAGTTGTGGTTCCCCCAGGGCGCGCCGTTCAGGCCGAAGGGCCCCGGGCCGCTGAGGTCGTAGTTGTAGCTCAGCGCGAACTGCGGCCGGCAGGAGATGCTCCAGCGTCCGGTCCTGATGTCGTAGTGGGCCACGTCGTTGCCGAAGTAGCTGCTGTGGCCCCCGCCGATGTGCAGGACCTGGTCGCGGTCGGTGTCCAGCGCCACGGTGCTCCAGCCCCCGCCCTGGCGATTGCTGGGCCAGCGCGGCGCCTTGACGACGGCGAACTGGTTGGCAGGCAGGCCCTTGAGAAAAGCCGCCTGGGCCGCGGGGTCCGGCGGAGGCACGTCCTTGGTGTAGTGCTCGGGGTCAAACGGACCGGTGCGGAACTCCAGCGTCCCCGGCTTGACGCCGAACTTGGCCGTGCCGGCCGCATCCGTCCTCGTCGCATCGACCTTGCAGAGCCAGCTGCTGTGCGGTGTCTTGCGCGCGGTGCTCCCGGCAATCCAGAGGACCAGGTCCTGGTCATTCACCGCCGCGACCGCCGCGCTGTCCACCCCGCCGCCCCGGTGGCGGGACATTGCCGGGCCCTGACCCTTCTCCCAGCGCTTCACCAGCTGCCACTTGTTCGCGGCCACGTCGTAGGTCCAGGCCTCGAAGGGCAGCGGCTTGTACAGCGTCGCGCAGTAACCGGTCGAGGAGCTGTATGCCTTGCCGCCGAGCAGCACGATTCTCTTGCTCCTGGGCAGGTAGAGCAGCGCGTGGCCGAAGCGCGGGGCGGGGCTGACGAGCGGCTTCCGCTCCTCCCACTTGCGGGTCTTGGTGTCGTAGACCCAGGTGTCGGCGTAGAGCTGGTCGAGGCGGTCGCCGCCGAAGAGCACGATCTTCTTGGTCGCCGGGTCGCAGGCCATCGGCGAGAGCGCCCGCTGCGGAGGCTGCTTCTCGAGCTCCAGGTCGCGCCACTCGTTCTTCTCCGGCGAGTAGACCCAGGTGCCCATGTCCGCGCGCCTGGTCTCCACCCCGCAGCCGCCGAAGAGCACCAGCTCCCTGTTAACAGGGTCGCCGCACACGGCCGCCCAGTTGAGGGTTCCTTTGAAGGAACTTGACTCTGGCAGCACGCTTACTTTGGGTTTCAGGTCCTTCCAGGTCCGGGCCGCGGGATCGTACTTCAGCGTGTGCCCGCAGGCCAGGCCGTAGAAACTGCTCTCCCAATCAGGCATCGCATACATGTTGTGCATGACCATGTGCCGGCGGTTGGGGCGGTTCATCCCCAGCTTGTCCTTCATTACGAAGTAGGGAGACTTGTAGCCGGGGTCCTTGACGTTGCCGGTCTCGCCGCCGAGCTTCTCGGCGCCCGCGGGCAAATGATTGCGCCACTTGCGATCTTTCACGTCGAAACTCTGCACGTCCCAGGGGCGCTCACCGCGGAAGCTGTGGCTGATCCGCCCGCCGATAAGCAGGAATCGCTTGAGGTCCTTGGACCAGACCAGCGCGGGACTGAATCGCGGTCCCACCGCGTTCTCGCTGACCTTCACCCAGGTGTTGGGCGTGGATTCAGCAGCCGCGCCGGTTCCGGCCAGCGCCAGGAGTACCGACAACGCCAACATGATTCTCATTGCGCTCCCTCCCCTATTTGCCGGCGGCCCGCTTGTGGCGGTAGACCCACATGGCGCCCTTGTCTCTGCCATCGTGAGCTATGTAGATGAAGTGAGCGTTGACTTCAGGCGAGTAGAAGCCGTGCGAACATCCTCTGGGCATGCCCGCGGGCATCGGCTTCTTGGGGGTCCACTTCCGGGTTTCCGGGTTGTAGTCCGAAACGGTCTTGCCCTTCTTGCCGATACAGAAGACCACCACGCGGTCCGCCACCGAGTCGTAGTGGAACATGCCCACGTTGGATGAAGGTAACGGCGCGGCATTCTTCTTGTTGGGGTAGTTCAGCCAGGTATTGGTCGCGACGTCATAGATGTTGACGAAGCCCTCGTCTTTCTTGAGCGCTGGACGGTACGCCCCGCTGCTCAGGTAGATGCGGTGGCGCTTGCTGTCGTAGCAGGCTCCGAAGTCGATGCCCGGGGGCGCCCCTTTGGGCTTCTTCGTGACCGTCCACTTCCCGGTCCCGGGGTCGCCGATCATCACTGTGTTGCTGCCGTAGGTCCATATCGCCTTCTTCGTGGGCAGATAGATGGTAACCTCCCCGCGCGCGGCGCCGCCGCGCGGAGGCTTCTTTCCCGCCGGACGCTCGAAGCGGCCGGTAATCGTGTTGAAGTACAACGGCTGGTTGCGCACCTTGTCGGGCACTTCCTTGAGGTGCTTCTTGCCGGCCAGGAACCAGGGTTTCTTGGCGCTCCACCAGTCCGGGTCAACTCCGCCGGGAGCGCAGCCGTTATAGACCCACTTGCGGCTGTCGGTGTCGTAAGTATGTGTCTGGCCGCTGTGGCTGCGCGCGCCCAGAGGCACGGCATGACCGTCCTTGTCCACCAGTTGCCCGTCGTCGTTAACCTTGTACTTCCCGCTCTTGCAGTCCTCGCCAAACGTCTTGGTGTTCACGCCCGGGAAGACGCATATCCATCTATGGGCGTTGAGGTCGTAGAAAAAGATGTCGTCGTAGTGGCCGTCGGGCTTGATGAAGGCGTGCGGCCCGGCGCCACACAGGAACGCGCCCTGCGCGTCCGGAGCATAGGCCATCTTGTGACCCCATGAGCGGCCGCGTCCATGTCCCCACTTCGGGTCCGGAGCGGGCCTGCCCAGGTTGAGCCACTGGCCATCACCCAGCGCCTTGATCTTCGCGATGTGCGGCCCCGGTGCGGAGGGCAGTCCGGCGAGAACGCCCTTGCGCCTGACCTTGGGCTCCGCCCCGGCTGCGCCCGCGCTCGTGATCAGTGACGAAGCCAGCAGGGCGATTGTCAGTAGCGAGGCTGTTCGCATGAGACGCTCCTTCTCTATTTCTTCCCGCTATTGAACAGGTTGCCGGGCTTGTCGGCCAACTTGAAGGCCACGGTCTTCCAGCGGCCGCCGAGCACGATGTGAACGTTGTTGACCGGATCGTAGACGTGATGGTGTCTGACCGTGCCACCCTCCTTCAGCCCTGCGGCGGGCTTGTCGCTCACCTTGTACCAGCGATTCTCGCGCGGGTTGAAGTAGTAGAAGAACCCCCTGCTGCAGCAGACGAAGACCTTGTTGCGCGGATCCCAGACAGTGCCCAGGTCGTGAGTCACCGGGGCGTCGCCCTTCACCTCCGCCGTCGTCCACTTCTTGGCGGTCAGGCTGTACTTGACCATGAGCTTGTTCTGGGGAGCTTTCTTCGACCCCTTGGGGAAGCCCACCAGAGCCTCTTCCTCCGGGTAGTACTCGAGCCCCGTCAGGGGTGCCCAGCCCTTCGGTTTCTTGCCCAGCGTTCTGATCTCCTCGGTCTTCCAGTTCACGGCGCGGAAGCCCTTCTTGCCCAGGACGTAGATCCAGTCGGGTTCCCTGGGCCAGACTGCCGAGGAGACGTGGTTTCCGGCCAAATCATTCGCCTTGCTGACCGACCACTCGCGCTTGACCGGATCGAACTTCCAGAGGCCCCTGCCGGTGTAGCACTCCCTGAATATCTTGTTGTCCAGCTTGCTGCTGTAGCCCGCGTTGCTCACGCCGCCCGCTACCAGCATCAAGCACTGCTTGGGAGCCATGGCCAAGCCATCGTAGGTGTGGCGGCTGCAGGCGTAGATCTTGCCCTTCCACTTCACGCCGGCCAGGGGCTTGCCGTTCTTGTCCATGACCGCGTTGGCCCTGGTGAACTCGGAGCGCGGTACGTCCGGCGAGACCTCCTCCCACTTGAGCTTATCGAGATCGAACTCGTGAACGCTGGTGGGGAAACTCGTGGCGTGTCCGCCGCCGAAGGTCAGCAGCTTGTGGCGGTGGTGGTCGTAGACCATTGAACTGTAGGCCAGCACCCCGCGGTCGCCCTTGTGGCCCTCGCAGATGACCCGGGCGGTCATCTCGGGAATGCCGACCAGCTTGGGATTGGGTTTGAACCTGGGCTTGGCCGCCTTCTCGCCGGCGCGAGCCGCTCCAAAGAGCAGGACCAGAACTGCAACGGCGCTCAACGCGTGCTTCATGTTCGCTTTCCCCTACTTCGACGGCTGGAGATTGGCGCTCTTCCTGTCAAACCTCATGACGAAAACCTGCCCCCGGGAATTCGACGCCCAGATCAGCTTGCGCCCGGGGTCCCACATGACCCCGGTCGTGACCCCGTGGGCGGGCCTGAGCGCCCGGCCGCGCTTGTCCTTCTCGAAGCCCGGGTCCATCTTGAGCCACTCGTTCTTCTTGGGGTCGTAAATCATGGTCGCCGGCACCGAACCCCGGCCTCCCGCGCGGCTGGCCAGGAAGACCAGGTCGTCGTCCGGCAGGTAGACCGGCTCGCGGCCCATGCTGGCGCTGAGGGGAATCGCGCCCTCCGCGTCGAGGTAGCCGACCTTCTTGGTCTTGAAGTCGTAGTAGCAGATGCGCCCCTTCTGCTTCTGGCCGAAGTTGAAAAGGTACAGCCGGTCGCGCTTGGAATCGTAAGTCATCCCCGCGCGGTCGCAGCCCACGCCCAGGAGCGCGCCACGCACCGGCTTGACCAGCTCTTCCCACTGGTTCTTCTCGATGTCCTTGAGCCTCCACAGGCCCGAGCGGCTGCCGTGCCCGCCCTTGAGGGCCACTGACCAGACGACGACTCCGTGCCCGGTGGGGCACAAGCCGGTGATGTGGCGCTCGGCCCTGAAGGGCGTCTTGCGTACTTTTGGATCCCAGTCCCGCGTGTCCGGGTCGTAGACCCACGCGCGATTCACGCTGGCCCAGATCAGCTTCCTGCTGGCCGGGTCGTAGCAGTAGGACTGGTAGTTGTGCGGCAGGAAGGGCCGGCCGGTGAAGGCCGCCGCCGGCGCGTTCGCGTTTGTCCCAGTATTGGAGTAGAGCACCTCCATGGGTTCCTCCGGCGCGAAGCCGGTGTTCCAGCGGTTGGTCCTTATGGAGTAATGCGCCGGGTCGGTCCCGCCGTGCGAGCTGTGCCCGCCGGTCCAGTGCAGAATCTGATCGCGGTCGGCGTCGAAGACCTGCGTGCCCCAGCACCTGTCCTGAAGGGTTTTCGGCGGGTTCATGGAGACCCACTTGTTGACAGGGAGCCCCTTCAGCCTGGCTTCGATGCCCTTCTCGTCCGCGGCCGGGGCCGCGTCGAACCACTCGGGGTCGAAGCACTCCCCGCGGCGCACGGCCGCTCCGGGCGCCGCGCCGCCGCCTCCCGCTCCCGTTGAAGTCGGAACCGCCCGGAAGCTCCAGGTGGCGGGCTTCTTCTTGTACCCGCCCGGCTCGATCGCGGTTACCAGGTCGTCGGCCGAGACCGCGGCGACAACCGCCCGCGCTCCGCTGTTGAACCGTGGGCCCTTGCCGTTCGCCGCACCGCCAAGCGCCGACCACCCCCCGGTCCCGGTGTCGTAAGCCCAGACCTCCGCCGGCAGCGCGGAGTACAGTCCCGCGCAGTAGCCCATCGACGTCCGGTAGGTGTACCCGCCGACGAGCAGCACCTTGCCGCTCTTTGGCAGGTAGAGCAGCGCGTGCCCCGCCCGGGGCTTGGGGCCCGCCGCCGGCCGGCGCTCGGACCACTTCCGGGTCACCGGGTCGTAAACCCAGGTCTCGGCGCACAAGTGATCCCAGCGGTCGCCGCCGAACATCACTATCTTCCCGGCCTTGGAGTCGTAGGCCATGGGCGCCAGCAGCCGCGGCGGGGGTTGAGTGCTGAGCGCGTCTCGCGCGCGGACCAACGCTCGCTCGGCCCGGCCGCACGCCTTGATCGTCGCCGCCGAGACCCCGCTCACCGCCCTCAGCTTCGCGGCCGCGACCGAGAGATCGGCAGCGCACCAGCCGAGCTGCTTCTTCTCCCGGGCGCCGGCACCCGCTGCCTTGACGGCCTTGCCCCTGAGTGCGTCGACGGAGCCGGCAAGCCCGGCTGCCCGCCTGGCGAGGCCCGCCTCGGAGTTGGCCGCCAATTCGGTCTTGTAGAAGCGATTGCGCAGTGCGGCGGTGAGGTCCTTGGCGGCGACGCGCAGCTTGTTAACATCTGCGCGCAGCGGGTCGAGCGTCTTGCTTGAAGCCTCCAGCTTGCGCCAGGATTTCTTCTCGGTCGAGAAGAGCCAGGTGCTCCCGCCTTCGAGCTGGGCGGCACCGTGCGCGCCGCCGAACTGGACGAGTTCCTTGTTGACCGGGTCGTGGCACAGCGCGCCCCACTTGAGCGTCCCGCCGGTGCCGGTTCCCGGACCGGACTCCCCGCCCAGGTCCGCCCAGGTCGCCTTCCCGAAGTCGTAGCGCATCGTGGTGTTCTGGATGATGGCCCACATGCCCGCCCCGTCGGGCTCCGCGCAGTACTGGTTGTAGGCAAAGGCGTGGCGCATGTGCGGCCGGCAGTTGCCGTCCTTGTCCTTGGTCGAGAAGCGGTAGGAAGCCCAGACCGGGGGCTGGCACTTGCCCACCTTCGGCCCCCAGTCCTTGCCGGCGGGGAACTCGTTGCGCCACTCGCTCGACCCCGGCGCCGCGGAGAGCACGTCGTAGGGGAACGGCCCCTTCTTGGGGTAGAGACTGATCCCTCCGCCCCAGAGCACGAAGCGCTTGAGCTTCGCGGAGTAGACCATGCCGTAGTTGGAGCGCGGCCCGATCTCCGCGTCGCCGACTCTGACCCACCTGTTAGCGGGCCCTTCGCCCGCGCCCGCCGCCGCCGCGCAGCCCGCCAGCGCCAAGAGAACCATCAACCTGCGCATGTCTACCTCCCCCTGCGGCGCGCGCCGCGCTTGAGCACGCTCTCGGCGCTCTGCGGCTCGACCAGCTCGACGCGCACGTCGATTCGCGCCGCTGGCGCGCCGGGATGGCGGGCGCGGAACTCCAGGCGCGTGAGGGCCAGCTCGGCCATCTCCTCGGGCCGCCAGACCACCGCCGCCGGCACCTCGCCGCCCAGGAACTCCGGGGCCAGGACCTCGCGATACTCGCGCTCCGTGGCCCAGGCCACGAGTTCCACGTCCTTGCCGGGTTTGAGCCCCGCCTCGCGCAGGGCCCGCAGCGCCCCCAGGGCCATGTCCTGCCACATGCACACCAGCGCCGCGGGCCGGCCGCGGCCGCGCAGCATTTCGGAAACCAGCTCGAAGGCGTCGTCCTGAGCGACGTTGTCCGGGGCCTCGCCGACCAGCTCCGGGACGAAGTCCCGCCCCGCGTCGTTCAGCGCCGCCCGCGCGCCCGCGAATCTCTCTCGGTAATGCGCCAGCCCGCGCACCGGACCCACCCAGCCGATCCGCTCGTGGCCCTTCTTCAACAAGTACTCGGTCGCGCACCGGGCGCCGTTGAAGTTGTCCTGAATCACCACGTCGATGTGCGGCAGCTCGTCATAGGCGTCGACTATCACGCAGGGCATGCCGCAGTTCGCCGCCGCCCTGGTGTACTCGTCCCGGCTGGTGTCCAGGGCCACCCCCCAGATCCCCCGCGCCTTGAGCTCGCGGAAGGTCTCGCGCGCGTCGCGCCCCTTGGAGCCCACCGCCAGCGCGTTACGCCCGCGCTCCATCAGCTTGCGGTTGAAAGCCGCGAGAATCTGCGCGTGGGTCGGGTCCCAGGCCTGGTCGGGCTCGGCCAGGGCCAGCACGTAGGCCACCGGCCCGGGCGAACTCTCCCCGGCGCTCCGGCGCACCGGCCGGTAGCCCTGGTGAGGAACCGTCTCAATCAGCCCCTCGACCACCAGCTGGCCGAGCGCCCGGCGGACAGTCACCCGGCTGACCCCGAAGCGCTTGACCAGCTCCCGCTCGGTTGGCAGATAAGCCCCCGGCTCGACCCGTCCGCCGGCCACTATCTCGCGTATGGAGCCGGCAACCTCGGCCGCAAGCGTTTTACGCGTGGTATTCACGTGGTATTATTACTCCCGTCTGCGGTATTGTCGTAGTATCATCGTAGTCTTATACCCCGTCCGGACCGATTTGTTGGCGAGAAAAACCGCGGCGCAAGCCTTTGAACGGCAGCGCTATGCGGCGACCGCCACGGAGAGGGCCCCCCCGGCCTGGCTTCCCTGACGGCTGCCTCCGCGCCGGGCGCTTTGCCGCGAATGCCGGGAACGACCTCACCTGCAGGCGCGTCCTTCGCTGGGGACACTTGACGCGAGGGGGCCGCCCGCTTTCAATTACATGCGTCGAGGGTAACCGAATCGGGAGGACGCTCATGCGCCGCGCAAACCTGTGGTGGTTGGCTCTGGGGGGCGTGCTGCTGGCCGGCGGGCTGGTCGCCGCGCTGTCGGCGGGGGGCGAGCCGGCCGCGTCCGCGGTCAAGGGCAAGAAGCCTCGCGACTTCTTCCCGCGCAACCCGCTCGTCTACGTCGAGCTGCGCGGGCTGGGGGAGCTCGAGGCCAAGCTGGCCGGCTTCAAGCTCTGGGCCGACGGCGAGGCCGCCAAGAAGGAGGTCGCCAAGCTCACCGGCCTGGCCGCCAAGCAGCTCAGCCTGCTGGCCGGCGAGGACAAGCCGGAAGTGGGCAGGAAGATCATGAAGCAGGTCAAGAGCCTGCACGTCGCCATCTATCCGCCGGCTTCCTTCCCGCCGGAGCTGCTGATCGCCGCCGAGGTCGCCGACCCGGCCGAGCTGGTCAAGCTGCTCTCCGGCGGCCGGGCGGCCCGCAAGCTGGGCACCTACCGGGGCGCCGAGCTCTACCTCCTCAAGTTCTCCATGAACGGAATCCGCAAGACCACCGCCGCGGCGGTCACCGGCAAGCTGGTGCTGCTCTCCCCCTACCGGCTGCGGCTGCACCAGGCGCTGGACGTGGCCGCCGGCGGCGAGGGCGCGCTGCGGGTTTCGCCGGGCTTCGCCGACTGCGCCAAGCGCTTCTCATCAAAGCCGCTGTGGGGCTACATTAACGCCACCGCGCTGGCCTCGGCCGGGGCGCTGGACGACATGATGGTCGAGGACGCTCAGGGGGTGCTGGTCGCCATGGGCCTGCCCAGCTACCGCTGGGCGGGGTTCGGCAGCACCCTGGGCGCCGGCAAGACCCCCTTCGAGTTCCACCTGGAGTACTACAAGTGGAGCCCGCTGGCCGGGCTGGCCCCGCCGGCGAAGGCGCCGGACCCCTCGCTGGCCGCGGCCGCGCCCGCCGACGTCCTCTTCTTCGCGGCGATGAACGTGGGCGACCCGGTCAAGGCCTGGAAGGCCATCAAGGCCAG
>CAZONU010000093.1:0-1438 GCA_964581145.1 uncultured Planctomycetia bacterium | reverse complement strand
GCCGTCTCGGCGACCGTCGGCGACCCCGCTCCCGCGGACGCCGGCAAGAAGGCCCTCAAGGAGATGGACGCGGCGTTGAAGATGACCCTGGGGCTGAGTCTGGAGAAGGACCTCCTGCCCGCGCTCAGCGGCAACCTGGCCTGCTTCTTCGCGGGCGGCGACGACTTCGCCTTCGGCCTGCTGCTGGGCGCCAGGAACGAGGAGAGCGCCGGGAAGCTGATGGCCAGGATGAAGGTGAAGGACGGCACCGTGGGCGCCGCCGGCGGCGACGAGGGCGGCGGCGAGATCTACGTGGCCCGCATCGGCAAAAACATCCTGCTGGCCGACAACGAGGACCTGGCCAAGAACACGGTGGCCGCGGTGGCCGCCAGGAAGACCTTGGCGGCCTCCAAGGCCTACCAGGCCCAGATTGCCGCACTGGGAGGGGCCCAGGGCCTGGTGACCTACTTCCCGGCGGGCAGGCTCCGCAAGATGCTGGAAGCCGAAGGCGAGGGCTTAGCCAAACTGCTGGCCAAGGACTACGCGGCGGCCTCCTGCCTCTCGCCCACGGAGACCGGACTCACCTGGCGCTCGACCGGCCCGGTCGAGGCCGCCGCGCTGCTGCCCATGCTCGCGGAGCTCGACCAGATCATCCGGGACATGGAGCGGAACGCCGCCCGGCGGCGCATGGAAAGCATCGCCGCGGCGGCCAACGCCTTCGCCCGCAAGAACCGCGGGCGCTGGCCGGCCGCCTTCGAGGAGCTGGGGGCGGCCTTCAAGGCCGGGTCGCCCGCGCGGCGCAGCCCGGCGAGCGGCAAGGACTTCGTCCTGGTGGGCCTGGGCAAGGTTCCCCCCAAGGCCGCCCGCTACAGCCTGGTGCTCTGCTACGAGCCGGGCGCCAAGGGTTACTGCCGGGCGGTCTGCGTGCGGGGGGGGCGCGCCTACGTCAACTCGCTCTCGGCGAAGGCCATGGCCGCGCTGATCAAGAACACCCCGGGCATTCTGGCCGTGGCCGACCCCTCGCGCGTCAAGCTCAGCGAGGCGGAGAAGAAGACCGCCGCGGACGCCGCCAGGGACCTGGGCAGCGACGACTTCCCCAAGCGCGACGCGGCCACCAGGAAGCTGCGCGGCCTGGGCCTCAAGGCCGTTCCCGGGCTGGTCAAGCTGGTCAAGAGCAGCGACCCGGAGGTGGCCAACCGCGCGGAGATGCTCCTCAAGGAGCTGATCGGTTTGAGGAACGCCGCGGAGATAAGGAAGCTGGCGCCCTGAGTCGGTCCGCAGAAGTTCTGGGGCCGAAGCTGCGCCCCCGGCCTCGGGGGCTCCCGGGCCGTCCCCAACGCCTGCCCGGCCGCCCCGGCCCCCTCCCTTTCTTATGAAGGGGGCCGGGGTTTTCCTTAAAAAACCGCCGGCCGCCGCACGAGGGCGCGGCAGCGCCGAAGAGAAACAGCAGGGGGCCTCC
>CAZONU010000092.1:0-14124 GCA_964581145.1 uncultured Planctomycetia bacterium | reverse complement strand
AAGGCTGGCATGAAACTCAGGACAGACCGTTTACACAGTTTACTTGACAGAACCGCTCAGAACACCTTAGCGGCCGCCGCGGCCACCGCCGCCGCGGCCACCGCCGCCGCGACCCCCACGGCCTCCACCGCCGCCGCCGCCACCGTGTCCTTTGCCCTTGCCTTCTCCCTCGCCGCCGGCTCCGGGCTCCTTGTCGCCGCCTCCCTTGCCGTGACCCTTACCCTCACCACCGCCTCCTTTGCCTTCTCCCTTGCCTTTGCCTTCTCCCTCGCCCTCCTTGTGCTTGTGGCGATGCTTCTTGCCCTTGCCTTCTCCCTCGCCGTCGCCCTCGCCGTGCTTGTGTTGGTGTTTCTTGCCCTTGCCTTCTCCCTCGCCGTCACCCGCACCTTCCTTATGCTTGTGTTGGTGCTGCTTGCCCTTGCCTTCGCCGTCGCCTTCTCCCTCGCCATGCTTGTGCTGGTGTTTCTTGCCTTTGCCTTCTCCTTTGCCCTTGCCCTTGCCTTTGCCGCCCTGCCTGGCTCTCTTGCGCTCCTCCAGGCGCTTGTGGATGGCGTCGGCCAGCTCCTTGCCGCGCAGGCCTTCGGCCAGCTTCTCCTGAACGAACTTGCCCAGACCCTTGAGCTCTTCGTCACCCAGCCCCTGCGCGCCTTTTTCACCCTTGTCCTTGTCTTTGGCTCCGCGGCCCCTGGCCGGGCGCTCGCCGCCCTTGCTGACGCCGGCCTCGCCGGCGGCCAGACGGATTTCCCCGAACCCGTTGACGACCATCACCGCCCCGGAAAGGACCACCACACTGACTACCTTCTTCAACATCTTCTTCTCCTCCTCGTGCGGGGAGCGGGAGGCCCCCCTCCCGTCCCCGGCCTCGTTGTCCACCATCACCAGAAACTCCGTGCCCAGCGCCCTGACCGTGGTGCCGGCGGCCGTGACCACGAAGGGATTGTCCCCGTCACTCTTACACCGTACGCGCGTTTGCCCGCAGGCCAGCTTCACCCTGCGCGGCGCGGTCACCGTCACCCGGCTTTCCGGTCCGACCCGGAGAACGCTCTCATCGGCAAGCTTCAGCTCCACCGCCTCGCCCCCCAGAACCACCAGCGGCTGGCCGTAGGCCAGCGGCGCGCCCTGGGCGGTCACGTACCCGGCGGGCGCGGGCCGCTTGAGCGCCCAGTAAGCCCCCACCGCTGCCAGGACCGCTGCCGCGGCGGCGGCGGCGGCGAATGCGTAGCGCCGGAGGCGGCGCGCCGGAACGGGCGCAGGCGCGGGGGCCTTCGCGGCGGGAAGGAGCACCACCGGCCCGGCCCGGGCGGCCAGGAGCTCGGCGAGCATCAGCCGGTGGCGGAGGAGGCGCGCGAACTCGGCTCGGGCCTCGGACGATTCCCGCAGGGCGGCCCCGACGCGGGCGGCCTCTTCGGGCGAGGCCTCACCGTCGGCGCAAGCGAGAAGCAGCGCGGCTTCGACGTTCACAACTGCTCCCCCGCAAGCTCCAGCTGGCGCCGGACGCAATCGGCCAACGCCTTGCGCGCCCGGAACATGCGCACCTTGACCCAGGAAAGCGTGCGCCCGGCCGCCGCGGCCAGGTCGGCGTAGCGTTTGCCGGCGGCGAAGTGCCCGCGCACCAGCCCGCGGTCGGTTTCTTCGAGCTCGTCGAGGCAGGCGCGCAGGGCCGCGCGCTCCCGCTCCCAGCTTTCTTCCGAATAGTGGGCGGGCGCGAAAACCTCGTCGGCGAGGTCGTCAACGATTTCGGTGGGCGCCGGCCGCCTGGCGCCCGCGCGGCGCTCGCGCATCCACAGGTTGCGGGCGATGGCCCGCAGCCAGGCGCCGAAGTCGGCCTCCGGGAAGTAGTGCTCGCGCTTCTCCGACGCTATGAAGAGCGCCTCCTGGACCAGGTCCTCGGCCAGGTGGTAGTCGCCCGAGAGCGTGTAGAGGTAGGCCAAGAGCGGCCGGCGCTGGGCCGCAGCGCGCTCCTCGAAATCCGCCTGGGTCAGTCCTGCCATGTCGCTAGAATATCGCACTGGCGGGCAAAAGGTTACGGAAAAAACACAAGCGCTTGGCAAACAGGGACATAAGTCCGGCGGTCTCGCGGCAAGACCGCGTTTTGTCGGTGGAGCCCGGGCGCTTCGGGGCTAGAATCGCGGCCGACCAAATCTGCCGAAAGGACACGGGGGAAATGGCCACAGGCGACATCTACATCGGGACCATACTTCTGGAGGTCAACCGCTGGTCCAAGGAGGGCAAGCGCCCTTCCTTCAAGGTCAGCGAGTGGACCTCCCGTTTCTCCGAAGCGGGCTTCGCGGGCATGGAGCTCTGGCAATACCACGCGACGCGCTGCGCCGCCGGAGAGTTGGCCGCCCTGGCGGAATGCGGCTTCCCTGCGGCGGTCTTCAACATCTATCCCACGATGAACGATGAAGACAGGGAGGAACGCGCCGCCTGCGACGGCCTGCTCGGCCGGCTGGGCGCCGGCGCGGTCAAGTTCAACGTGGGGGCCCGGCCCGAGCTGCGCGGCGAGTACCTGGCCAACATGCGTGCCTGGCGCGAGCAGACGCCGCCGGAAGTGCGCCTGCTCTGCGAGTGCCATCCCGGGACGCTCATCGAGGAGCCCGCGGAGGCCCGGCGCTTCTTCGACGAGTTGGGCCCCGAGGGATGGGAGGTCATCGTCCATCCCTTCAGCCGCTTCGAAAGCCTGGAGGAGTGGCTGGAACTCTTCGGCCCGGCGGTGAGCCACGCGCACCTGCAGATGCGCGGCGAGGAAAAGGGAATCCTCCGTTTCGACCGGCGGCCGGAGCTGGCCGGGAAGGCCATCGGGCTCATGCGCGAGAGGGGTTTCGCGGGAACCTACGCGCTGGAGTTCACCGAAGGCACCGGACGGACGGGCGAGAACATCGAAACGCTCTTCGAGAACGCGCTCCGCGACCTGGCCTTCCTGAAAAGGCTCCTGGCATGATCGACCTTCTGCACCTCGCCGCCGAGCGCCCCTCGCCGAAGATATGGATAGCGCCCTTCATGGAGGAACTGCACGCCCTGGGAAGACTGACCGTCATCGAGAACGGCAACCGCCTGTCCGAGGGGAAACTGGCCGACAGCGTCCGGGCCTGCGACGTGCTGCTCACCGCCTGGGGATCGGCGCGGGTGCCCGCCGGGGTCGCCCAGGACCCCGGCCGCCTCAAGTACATCTGCCACATCACCGGCACGGTCCGCAGCGCGATACCCGTCGAGATCATCGACGCGGGCATTCCGGTGACCAACTGGGGCGACGCCCCCGCCGGCCGGGTGGCCGAGGGGGCCCTGACCCTGCTGCTGGCCTGCCTCAAGGGGTTGCCGGAGCGCGCGGAGTTCATCCGCGACGGCAGTTGGAAGCCCCCGGCGGGCTTCAGCTCGTGGCTGGTCGAGGGCCTGAACGTCGGCGTCTACGGATGCGGTGCCATAGGCCGGCGGTTCGTGGAAATGCTCCGCCCGCTCGGCGCAAACATCCGCGTATTCGACCCCTACGCCGCGGAACTGCCCGCGGGGACCGGGCGAGCCGGGAGCCTGGCGGAGCTCTTCGCGAGTTCGGAAGCGATTGCAGTGCACGCGGCCAGCACGCCGGAAACCGCCGGCGCGGTGACCGCCGAACTCCTGGCCATGCTGCCGGACGGCGGCGTCGTGATCAACACCGCCCGCGGGGCCATCATCGACCAGGAAGCTCTGTTCTCCGAGTTGAAGTCCGGCAGGCTGCGCGCCGGTCTCGACGTCCTCGAGCCCGATGAACTCCCGGGGAATCATCCGGCCCGCGAGTGGAAGAACCTGATCCTGAGCGCCCACGACATCAACCTGCCCCGCCCGCTGCCGCGGCGACTTATGGGAATGCACCGGGTCTGCCTGGAAAACCTGCGCCGCTACCTTGAAGGCAAACCACTGCGCTTCCTCGTGGATCGCGCGCGCTACGAGAGAAGCACCTGAGAAAAGCGGTGCGGCAGGACGCTTACAGCCACTCCGCGGCCAGGCTGGCCAGGTCGGAGCGCTCGCTCCTGGTCAGCACCATGTGCCCGACCAGCTCGCTCTCCTTGAGCCGCTCGGCGGCGTAGACCAGGCCGTTGGAGGCCGAGTCCAGGTAGGGGTTGTCGATCTGGTAGGGGTCGCCGGTCAGGACCACCTTGGTGTCCTCGCCCGCGCGGCTGACGATGGTCTTGATCTCGTGAGGGGTGAGGTTCTGGGCCTCGTCGACCACCAGGAACTGGCCGGAGATGCTCCGCCCGCGGATGTAGGTCAGGGCCTCCAGGACCACCAGGCCGCCCTCCACCAGCTTGTCGGCGGTGGTGTCCACCACCCGCTTCTTGCCGCCCATGAGGTATTTCAGGTTGTCGAAGATGGGCTGCATCCAGTGGGTCAGCTTCTCGTCCTTGGCGCCGGGCAGGTAGCCGATGTCCTTGCCCATGGGCATGATCGGCCGGCTGACCAGCAGCTTCTCGTAGCGGTGCTCCTTGATGGTCCGGTCCAGGCCCGCGGCCACGGCCAGCAGGGTCTTGCCGGTCCCCGCCCGGCCGACCAGCGTCACCATCTTGATGCGGTCGTCGAGCAGCAGCTCAATGGCCATGCGCTGCTCGGCCGAGCGCGGGGCGATGTTCCAGACCGTGGAGAACTCCGAGGTGAGGCTGACCACCTGGCCGCTGCCGTGATCGTGCTTGGCCAGCGCGGTGTGCTTGGGATTGCCCTCGTCGCGCAGCAGCGCGAACTCGTTGGCGCTGAGCGGCTCCTGGAGCGCCAGCTTCTCGGTGGGCATGGCCTTGGCCCTGTAGAACTCGTCGATGAGCTCCTTGGGGCAGAGCACCTCGCGCCAGCCGGAGTAGAAGCTCTCGAAATTCACCTGCTGTTTCAGGAAGTCCTGGGCACTTATGCCCAGGGCGTCGGCCTTGACCCGCGCGTTGATGTCCTTGGAGATGAAGACCACCCGCTCGCCGCGCTGCAGCAGCGCGTAGGCCACCGCCAGAATGTGGTTGTCGGTGACCCCCGGCTCCAGCTCGGGCAGGTGTTCCTTGACCTCCGTGCGCATCACGATGCGCAGCTCGCCGCCGCCTTCCAGCGAAGCGCCCTGGCGCAGCGAGCCGCCGCGGCGCAGCCGGTCCAGCGTGCGGATCACCTCGCGGGCGTTGCGGCCCAGCTCGTCGTTGCGGCCCTTGAAGCGGTCCAGCTCCTCAAGCACCTGGATGGGAATGACCACCTTGTTGTCCGCGAAGCTGGTCAGCGCTCCGCTGTTGTGCAGCAGCACGTTGGTGTCGAGCACGAAGGTCTTGGGCTGGGCGGTGTCCGGCTTCTTCGTCAAGGCGCGGGCCTCCTAGAGGCGTTTCTTCAGCCAGGTGCGGGTCAGGCGGATGACCTCGCCCTCCCAGTCGGGACGATTGAAGACGTGGTCGGCGCCCCTGATTATCTCCAGGGTGGCCAGCTTCTTGCCCAGGGCCCTGGCAAAAGCCCGCGCCTGCGCGACCGGCACGGCCTCGTCCTTGGTGCCGTGGATGATCAGCGCCGGCACTCCCGCGGCGGCCAGCGCGTCTATCGCCCGCGGGGCTTTCCCGGCATCGGTCATGAAGCGCTTGCCGACCAGGAAGGCCCCCAGCTTGAGCGGGTAGCGGACCAGCCTGCGCTTGATGAGTCCCAGCTGCCGGAAGCGCGTCTCCCAGAGCTCCGCGAGATCGCCCACCGCGCTCCACAGGGCGCAGCACTTCGGCGGGCGGTTCTCCGCGGCCAGCCCCCCGGCGAGCAGCGCGGTCACCGCGCCGCCCAGCGACAGGCCCACTACGCCCCGCCGCCCGGCGTCGAAGCCCTCCACCGCGCCCAGGAACTCCCAGGCGGCCAGGGCGTCGGCCAGCTCGGTGAGCACCGAGACGTCCTGGAACTCGCCGCTGCTCTCCCCCGAGCCGCGGAAGTCGAAGCGCAGCGAGGCCAGGCCCGCCGCGGCCAGCGCGCGGCTGGTCTTCACGAACATGAAGTGCGCCTCGATGCGGCTGCCGGTGAAGCCGTGACACATCAGCGCCGCCGGCCAGCCCTTCCGGGGGCGCCGCCCGCCGGGGCGGTGCAGCGTCCCGGCCAGGAAGCCCTCCTTCATGGGGATGCTGACCGGGATCTCCTCGCAGGTCTGGGGCATTCAGGGAGTCCTCTCAACGACCAGCGCCGCGGCGCTGCCGGCGGGGTCGAGAGCCGCCACCAGGTAGTTTCCCGCCGCCGCCGAGCAAACTTCCGAAAGCGCCAGCAGCGCCGCCGCCGGGCCGCACTCGCCGGCCCTTTCTTTCACGTTTTGGAAGGGAACTGACGAATCTATCACCTCGTCGAGGGCCGCGCCGCCGTAGACCCCGGCCAGCGCGCCGGCCTCAATTCCCGCTTCATCGAGCGCGGCTTTCACGGAGCGCTGCAATGCGCCCCCGCCTCGTGCCCCGCTCCACCCCAGCACCCGGGCGAGGATCGCCGCGCCGCGGCCCGCCGCGGACTCCTCCAGTTCGAGGGTCACCGCGGCGCCGGCCTCGCCGAGGGCGGTGCCCGACGCCGCGTAATGCTTTCTTAACGCCTTTGAGAGCGAGTCCGAGGCGCAGACCAGCACGCCCTCGATCTCGTTTCCCCTGGTTCGCACCAGCCGGTCGCGGGCCCAGCCCAAGGCGGTGATCGCGCCCGTCGCGCCCTCGGAGAACGTCGCGCCGGTGCCGGAAAGGCCGAACTCTATGCACACCAGACTCGTCGGGCTGTTGGCGTAGGAGTGGCTGAAGACCAGCGGCGGGGCGAACCTGGGCTTCTTGGCGACCTTCGCGAAAAAGAGCTGCATGGAGTCCAGACATCCCCACGCCGTTGAATAGGCCAGGCCCCAGTCGCCGCCGCGCGCCTCGCGCTCCAGGCGTCCGGCGTTTTCTAACGCCAATTTCGAGGCGGCCAGGGCCAGCGCCGAGCAGCGGTCCACGTAGCTGGTGACTGTGGGAATGTATTCCTTGAGGTTGAAGCCGGTTATCGCGAAGCCGGAGGCCGGGGCCGCGCCGCCGCCGGAAAGCTCCAGGGGTTCGAGCTGGGAAGGCCCTTGGGGGGCAACTACCCCGGTGCCGGTAATGACTGCGCGCATTGGGCGACGTGCTTCCTCCGTTTTCCCCCGGAAGCCCCTTGTAACCGCCGCGCGCGCGCGTGTCAAGACGCCGACGCTTGCAGGCGTTTCCGGAAACTGCTAACATCCCGAGCCCGAGAACGGACCCGAAGACAGGAGAGCGCGATGGAACTGAAGTACGGCTGCAACCCCCAGCAGGCCTACGCCAGCGTGGAGCCCCTCGATCCCGAGAACGTCCCGGTGGAACTGCTCAACGGCAGGCCCTCGATGATCAACTTCCTGGACGCCCTCAACGCCTGGCAGCTGGTCCACGAGCTGAAGAAGGCCCTGGGCCTGCCCGCCGCGACCAGCTTCAAACATGTTTCGCCCGCCGGCGCGGCTGTGGCCGAGCCGCTCACCGACGAGCTGGCCCGGATGTACGAGGTCGAGGGCGCCCGGCTCACCCCCGCGGCGACCGCTTACGTGCGCGCGCGCGGGGCCGACCCCAAGAGCTCCTTCGGCGACTTCGCGGCGCTGTCGGAGCCCGTGGACGTCCCCACCGCGGAGCTCCTCAGGAACGTGGTCTCGGACGGGATAATCGCCCCGGACTACGACCCGGCGGCGCTGGAGATATTGAGGAGCAAGAAAAAAGGCGGCTTCACGGTGATGAAAGCCGACCCGGCGTTCGAGCCGCCGGCGCGCGAGGCCCGCGAGGTCTTCGGCATGAAGCTGGTCCAGGACCGCAACAACTTCGACATCACCCCCGCGACGCTCCAGAACGTGGCCTGCGGCCAGCTCACCGACGCGGCCCGGCGGGACCTGGTGCTCGGGCAGATCGCCATCAAGTACACGCAAAGCAACTCGGTGGGCTACGCGCTCGGCGGACAGATGATCGGCATCGGCGCCGGGCAGCAGTCCCGGGTGGACTGCACCAAGCTGGCCGGGAGCAAGGCCGACGTCTGGCACCTGCGCCGCCATCCCAAAGTAATCGGCCTCAAGTTCAAGAAGTCCGTCCGGCGCCAGGAGCGCATCAACGCGCGCATCCGCTTCATCGAGGGCGAGCTCACCCCCCAGGAACAAAAGATCTTCGACGCGCAGCTGGAGGAGCCGGTCGCGGAGCTCTCCCGCGAGGAGAAGGCCGAGTGGGTCGCCCGGCTCGACGGGGTGTCCATGGCCTCGGACGCGTTTATTCCCTTCCGGGACAACATCGACCACGCCCGGAAGCACGGGGTCAAGTTCATCTGCCACCCCGGCGGCGCGGTCCGCGACGAGGACGTCAAGGCCGCCTGCGGGGAGTACGGCATCGCCATGGCCTACACCGGGGTGAGGCTCTTTCACCACTAGGCGGGGACGCGCACTGCCTCACAGGGGAAGCCGGGTGCCTATCCCCTGCTCTCTGGCTTTCCGGTATATGAGGATTGCCGTGGCCATGTCGTCCAGGGCCAGGCCGAGGTTGATGCAGATGGTGCGCTCCTCGGCGCGCTCTCGCCCCGGTTTCCTGCCCGCGGCGATCTCGCCCAGATCGGCGCAGGGCTGCGGGGTGTCCTTGAAGTAGCCGGCCGTGCGGTAGTACTCCATCTGGCCGAGGTCGTCGGTGGCCAGCTTGTCGGCCCCCCTGAGCGCCGCTCCCTGCCAATAGGAGTCGAAATCCACGGGGCTGGCAAACGCGCCCTCGGCCAGCCAGCCGGCTTCGATCACCGGGGCGGGGTTCTTCAGTATGGGACCGCTGGTGACGATCAGGTCCAGGCCGGCGACCGCCTCCCGGGGCTCCGCGACCACTTCTATTTCCGCCTGCACAACGCCGGCCATCTCCTGCGCGAACTTCCGGGCCACTTCCGGATAAATGTCGAAGGCCTTCACTTTCCTGATCTCGAAGGCGCATGACAGGGCTTCGAGGTTGCTTCTGCCCTGGACGCCGCAGGCCAGGATCCCCGCGGTCGAGCTGTCCTTGCGGGCCAGATACCTGGCGGCAACCGCGGTGGCCGCGCCGGTGCGCTGCGCCGTGATCCAGGTTGCATCCATCACCGCGATGGGAATGCCCGTTTCGGGGTCGTTCAGAATGAGCAGCCCGGAGATGTAGGGCAGCCCTTTCTTCTGGTTGCCGGGATAACCGGAAACCCACTTCATGCCCGCGGATTCCAGCCCGGGTATGTAGGCGGGCATGGCGTGAATGAACGCGTCCGGACGCGTGTGGATTCCGGGCTTGGGCGGCATCTCGGCGCGGCCCGCGCCCTTCTCCTTGAACATGCCGTCCAGGGCCTCGATGATCTCCGCCATCGGCAAGCCCACGGCTTCGACGTCCTCGCGGCTGAGGTACAGGACCGTGTCTCTACTCATTTCATCTTCCTTAGCCTTGGCTGTTCCGGTAAAAGTCCGCCCGTTGCCCGCGGTCTCCCCGGCCTGCTCCCGCTTCTTTCCTTCAAGTATCCGGCGCCAGCCGGCCGAAGTCAACGGACGGACAGTTCCGGGCGATGTCAGGAATGCTGCAACCTTGCCGGGCGCCGCGCGTTAGACTATAAGTGGAGGAATGGTGGAGCCCCCTGTGCCCGACGACCAGCGCCGCCCCCGGCGCGACGCCTCGAAGCGGCTCTACGTCCTGTGGGGCATCTCCCTGGCGCTGACCGCGGCGCTGGGGCTGGTCCTTCTGCTGGTGGTCCTGCCGCTGATGCGCCTGCACGAGGAGCTGCGCACCTCGGTCGTCCCGCACCTGGACCCGACCAGCTCCTACGCGGGCGCCCCGCCGGGCGAGGTCGTTGACCGCCTGGGCGGGCCCGGACGCGGCGCCGGCCGGCTCTCCCTCTACCTCCGCCTGCCCCAGCGCGTCACCGGGCTGCTCCAGAGACGCGCCGCGGCTCTGACCTTGAAATACTGCGGCAGCCCGGCCCGGCCCGCTCTGGAAAGGTGCCTGGAAGGCGACCATGACCCCTTCGTGCGCATGACCGCCGCCGAGGGCATCGGCGACCTCCACCCTCCCGCCGAATCGTCCATCCCCCTGCTCGTCGAAGCGTTGAAGGACCCGGATCGCAGGGTCCGCAGCGCAGCGGCCTGGGCCGCGGTGCGCACCTGCTCGACCGGGAAGGAAGCCGTCGCCCCGCTGACCGCCGTGCTGGAGGCCCCCGTCGACATCAGGGCCATCGCCGCCGCCGCCCGCAAGCTGGGCCTGATCGGAGCTGCGGCCAAGGGCTCCGTGCCCAGCCTGCTCAAGACCCTCTCGGCCGCGGAGTGGTGGGCGCGCGCAGAGGCCGCGGAAGCGCTCGGAAAGATCGGCCCGGCGGCCGGCGGCGCGGTCGAACCGCTGGTCAGGGCCCTGGCCGACGAAAGCGCCAGGGTTCGACTGGAAGTCTCACGGGCGCTGGCGGCCATCGGGCCCCCGCCGCGGGCGTCGCTGCCGGCGCTGGTTACGGCGCTGGGCGCCGCCGAGCTGCGCGTACGCATCGGCGCGGCCCGCGCGCTCGGCAGGATGGGGCCGGCGGCCAAGGACGCCGTGCCCGACCTGGTCGCGGCCCTGGACGGCGAGGAATGGTACTTCCGCTGCGCCGCGATTTGGGCGCTGGGGGAAATCGGGCCGGCGGCCCGGAAGGCCGTGCCCGCTCTGGAGAAGGCCCTGGAGGACCGCGACAAGGACGTGCGCGAGGAGGCCCGCAAGGCGCTGAAGAAGATCGGCGGCGGGGCGCCCTCCCCCGCCCCGTGACCAACCGGGGATTTCCGGGCATGTCAGTCAGCTTTCAGGCTAGCCGTGAGCCACCCGCGAATTTCTGCATCCCCCTCCGGAGGGGGGCAACAGCTTCTGATGTTGCTGTCAGGCCACAGGCAACGGGCCATCTCAAGCTTGGGGTCAATGTCGATCAATAGGATGCTTCTCATTCTCCTTCCGGCATCCCGCAGCAAGGATAGGACTGCTGAATCATAGGGGTTGAATGCGAAGCCGAAGCACACCAACGCCGTGCTGCGTTCAAGGATGTGTTCTGCCAAAGTCCATACAGGCCGCAATTGATCGGTCGGTTGCTTTTCCGGTACAGGAGGTGCGACTAAAGCACGCCCCGCCAAGCCCCGTCTGCCATCGGTATAGCGCCCATTCTTGTCCCACGATATGCTTCCATGAATCTTGGCCAGAGGTAACTCCCCTGTGAGCCTGACCGGGTTCCGCCAGTGTGAAAGGGGGTATGGACCTCTTCCAATCAGTACTTCCCCGGGGCTCCCGTAGTTGAACCCCTTGGTCCCGAGCGCATACTCAACAAGCATGTCATAGTTGGTGGTAATGATACCCGCAGGGCGCGGGCTGCACAATTTCCACAAGAATTCCCTTGCCTCAACGACCCCCGGCACGTCTAAGCTCCGATGCTCATCAATCGCCAAGACATGCCGGCGCTGGCGATGAGCATGGTATTCTTTCCAAATAAATGGCGCGGAAAGTCTTCTGACAACATACCACAGCACGGCTTCTTTGGCCTTCGTGCCGCTGTTCAGCACTTCCGCTATGAACTGTTCTGCAAGCCCGTTGGGATGTGCCATATCCCAGTCGCGCTTCAAGCGCGTTACCAGTTTCAGTGCTGCACTTTCACGCTTGCCAAAGGGCTCTATCTGCAGATCAAATAGCTCAGCCGCCACCGGCAAAGCTGCAGCCCACTTCGAGAATCCTGCTCCGAGAAACGCACACAGCACTGAGCAACCCATTCCGACCCACTCTAGGGCCAGCTTACGTCAATTGCCCGCCATCAACTACTCCCATTTGTCGCGCTCAAGCCTACCCCCGCCGCGGCGCGGGGTCAAGGGGTGGGGGCGTCAGAAATAAGTAAACTGCCCCCGGAAAACCCCCGGTCGTCATTCCTGTCCAGATTGTTGTGGCTTTGCGGCGAGCAAGTATGCAAACTTGTCGCGTATCAAGTTCTTTCTGGCTTCTATGAAATCCTCGAATCGCTCGATCGTCCAGAGCTTGCGGTCGCCCGGGATCAGATGCATATTCAAGTAGTTATCATCCTTATCGGCGAACCACACCTCGGGAAGCGTGTCCGACTTCCCCCCGGGACCATTCTCCTGTTGTGTAAGCAACATGCAGTTCGCCAGATGATTCCTGGCATCCCGTTTGTACTTCATCAAGTTGCGCTTACCGGTTTCCGGATTCACCACTTTTATCTTCTCGAGGGCGCTCTGCGGAAAGATGTGGTCAACCTGCGGAGAGTTGTTTTCATAGGCAGGCGTGTAGTTGAACTCCCGATACCAGAGGTTGAACAGCAGATGGATGGAATCAGAGCCATATCCCAACCGCCAGAATCTGTCTTCAGTGAGTTCCAAGCTCCGTCCTTTGGCGCGTATGACGCCGAACATCTGGTTAGCGTCGAACCCCTTCATATCCTTGGCGATGCCGACACAGTCATCGATGATCTGGTCGGGCGTTCCACTGAAGGCACCCGTAATCAAGGCGCGAAGCAGATACTCGTCGACGCCCTTGGCTTGGTTCCAGGCATCCCGGAAGTGATAGCGGACATAGATCAGGGGCATCAGGACCAAGTAGGATGGCAGCGCCTTGTCGCATCGAATGAATGTCTTGCCGCGAACGAAATCCAAGACATCCTTGATCGCCTTGACAATGGCATCCCATTTCTCCTCGATCTCTTCGCGCACCCCCGGCTTGCGGAACTTCGACACCTCGTAACGCGCACCTCGGTTCAAGAGGGTCAGGCACGTCTTCAGGACGAAATCGCGCGTGAATGCGAAGCCATGCCGATTGAGCTCGGCCAGGAGGTCCTCCATCTCCTCGTCGGCGTGATCCCAACTGGAACTCAACAAGGAGAAGAGGAGATCGGATTTGCCCAGACGGGTCCCGCCGGAATTCGCTCGAATGAATACCTCCACGACATCGTCTTCAGTGTAGAGGTCGGCGTTTTCCATGCTGTCCAGTTCTTGATAGGAAAGGCCATCATCCGAATGGAAAGTCTTGAAGACGATGCCGACATGGCGACTGATCTTGCGTCGTTCCTCGGGAGCCAATTCGCGGCCAGCCTTCTCGATCATCTCCTCAGCAGCGGTCAGAGGGTCAGCGGTGTGGAAAACGAGGTCCTTGAATCTGATCCAGGGAAATGCGACTTGAGCGGGATCGAGAAACGCAAACCGATATTTGAAATCGTCTGGCGCGGCGACCTCGCCGCTCAGGATATGAAGGTACAATTCTTTCCCTTCGTAGCTTCCGCAAAGGGCGATGAAGAGGCTCTGAAGGCGTTGCTGCCCATCGAGAACCAGGCATTTCTTCTTGCTGTGTTCGGGAACATAGAAATCGCTCAGGCGAAGACCGCTCCGATAGTTGTCAATGAACTTCCGATGACGAACCTTCGCTTTGGTCTTCCAGATGAGAAGCGTGCTGATCGGATACTCGCGCAAGATCGAGTCGAATAGACGGCATATCTGGTCCTCGCTCCACACGAATGGCCGCTGTATATTCGGCAGCCAGAAACCGCCGTCCTCGTCGGGGTTGTTAAGAAAGCTGACGATTTTCCGTAGCGAATGCTTGGGCGTCTTCATGTCATTGTCTCCATTGCTTGATGACCGTCGTCGTCACCAGTGCCGCCAGGAGACCCAAAAGGGTCAGGAGCCGTTTCCCGGCGAATTCCCCCCGCCCCCGATCTATTTCCCATTAACGGTAAGGCCCTTTGCACCCCAAGTCAAGTTCCCCGTTGGGTTTCCGACAGAGACGCTTCCGGCGCACTTTTCCGCCCCAATTGCTTGACTTTTCCCCGAAATTGTGCTATATTACAGTAGACGTTTATGGACGGCCGAAAGGCCCTTTATGGAAGGAGACCCGCCATGTCCACCAAGACTAACCCATTGTCCGAGAAGGAGTTGGAGCTACTCCGCGAAGCCGCCATGCTGCGCGCCCAGGGCAAAACCTGGGCTCAGATGGCGACCGAGCTTAACACCGACGGAGAGCGCCTGCGCAAGCTGGTCCGCAGGAGCGGACGGGTCTACTGGACGCTGTTCGAGGAGGCCCAGTACCGGGCGTCCATGGAGGCCGCCGCCAGGGCCCGGGCGACCTTGACCAAGCTCTTGGGCAGCGAGGACGAGCGCGTGGCCCTGCGCGCCGCCCAGACCCTCATGGCCGA
>CAZONU010000091.1:0-14178 GCA_964581145.1 uncultured Planctomycetia bacterium | reverse complement strand
GGGCCCAGCCGCGAACACCCGACCCCTCGACCGCCCCGCGCGGGGACCGGATATCCCTACTGTTCCCCGTGGAATGTAGCCGCCGGCCGGGCCAAAGTCAAGGCCGCGCGCAAGCCGGGCACGATAGTTGCTGGCTTCCCGGACTGAAGCCTTGCGCCCGCCGGCCGGCCTCGTATAATCTCCCCCGCAATGAGCGCTCCGGCCATCAAAGCCCGGAAGCTCCGGGTGGTCTACCACCCGGGGGTCTTCCAGAAGCGCCGGCTGGGCCTGGCCGGCCTGGACCTGGAGGTCCGGCCCAACGAGGTCTTCGGCTACCTGGGCGCCAACGGCGCGGGCAAGACCACCACCATCAAGGTCCTGGTGGGGCTCATCGCCCCCGACGGCGGCCGCGCGGAGATCCTCGGCCGGCCGGCGGGCGACGCCCGCGCCCGCGAGAGGCTGGGCTACGCGCCGGAGAACCCCTACTTCTACGAGTACCTCACCGCGGCCGAGACCCTGGACTTCTACGCGCGGCTCTTCGGCATGGCCCGGCCCGAGCGCCGCCGCCGCGCCGGCGAGCTTCTCGAACGGGTGGGCCTGGCCGGCGCGGCCGGGCGCCGGGTGCGCCAGTTCTCCAAGGGCATGCTCCAGCGCCTGGGCCTGGCCCAGGCCTTGGTCAACGACCCGGAGGTATGCATCCTCGACGAGCCCATGACCGGGCTTGACCCGGTGGGCCGCTACGAGGTCCGCCAGTTGATTCTGGAGCTGAAGGAGCGCGGAAAGACCATCTTCTTCAGCTCGCACATCCTCGCCGACGTGGAGGCCATCTGCGACCGCGCCGCGGTGCTCCACGAGGCCAAGCTGGTCTCCTGCGGGACGCTCTCCGAGCTGCTCTCCAGCCGCGCGGTCGGCGTGGAGATCACCCTGGCCGGGGCGGGCCCCGAGCTCGAGAAGGAGCTGGCCGCCGAGGCGGCGGGCGCGCGGCGCGAGGGCGGGCTCCTGCACCTCACCGCCGGCGACGAGGAGGCCGGCGGGAAGCTGCTCTCCCGCGCGGTGGCCGCGGGCGCGGCGGTCAAGCGCTACGTGCCCACCCGCGAGAGCCTGGAGGACTACTTCCTGCGGGTGCGCCGCGAGGCCCAGCCGCCCCGGGAGAAACGCTGATGCCCGGGCGAGTCTGGGCGGTGGCGCTCAACACCTTCCGCGAGGCGGTGCGCGACCGGGTGCTCTACCTCCTGCTGGTGGTGGGCATCGGCGCGGTGGCCTTCAGCAAGTTCCTGGGGGAGATCTCGGTGGGCGACACGCTGCACGTGATCGTCAACACCGGCCTGACCGCGGTGAGCCTGCTGGGGGTGATGATCTCCATCTTCGTGGGCACCGGGCTCATCTACAAGGAGATCGACAAGCGCACGATTTACACCATCATCTCCAAGCCGGTGCGCCGCGGGGAGTTCGTGCTCGGCAAGTACCTGGGGCTGCTCTTGACCATCGCCGTGTGCATGGGGCTGCTCTCCGCCGGGTTCCTGGTCTACTACCCGATCCTGGGGGGGAAGGTCACCTGGCCGCTCCTCGCCGCGCTGGCTTTCATCTTCGTGGAGGTCTGCGTGGTGACCTCCATCGCGGTGATGTTCAGCTCGGCCTCCACCCCCATCCTCAGCGCGGTCTTGACCTCGGTGATCTTCGCCGCCGGGCGCATGTCCGGCTGGATACCCCGCTTCATCGAGCATCTCAACGCCACCGGCGAGCCCAGCACCGTCAAGAGCTTCTTCCTGCAGATCCTCTACTACATAACGCCCAACCTGGAGATCCTCGACCTCCGCGACGAGGCGGTGAACACCGGGGCCCTGGCCGGCGACCTCGGCTGGCGGCTGCTCTACGCGCTCTCTTACATCACGATCATGCTGCTGGTGGCCACGCTTATCTTCCGGCGGAGGAGGTTCTGAGTGGCCGCGCCCGACGCGCATCTCGACTACCGCAGGCGCCGGCGGCTGGCCACCGCGGGGCTGCTCCTCGGCCTGGCCGCCGCAGGCCTGCTGATGACCTCGCTGGCCGAGCGCTTCGACCCCCGCCGGCGCGCCGAGAAGCCCGAGCGGGTGCTCTACCTGCCCCGCGGCGACACCCTCAGGTACATGACCGCCGGCTACAACGGGGTCGCCGCCGACCTGGTCTGGATCCGCAGCGCGATGTACGTGGGCCGCAAGGTCATTCGGCGCGACCGCCGCTACGAGTGGATGGAAAAACTTTACCTGGTAACTACCGACCTCGACCCCCACTGGACCCGGCCCTACCACGCCGGGGCCATCCTGCTCAGCGCCCTGTCCCAGGACGACGAGCGGGCCCTGCGCCTGCTCGGCCGGGGGATGGCCCGCAACGGCTGGAGCGTGCACATCCCCTTCCAGGCCGCGCAGCTCCACCTGCTCCGCGGCCGGCACGAGGAGGCCCTGCGCTACCTCAACCTCATGGACCGGGCCTACCCGGACCGCCCCGTTTTCATCCCCGCGCTGATCTCCCGCATCAAGACCGAGGGCGGCCAGTTCCAGCCCGCGGTCCAGGCCGCCGCCCGGGGGCTCTACAACACCGACGACGCGGTCTACCGGGAGGTCACCGCCCGCGCCTACCGCGAGGCCCTGGCCCGCCTGCTGGCCTACGAGCTGAGCGGCGCGGCGGCCGCCTACCGGCGGCGCTTCGGGCGAGCTCCCCGGGACCTCGCCGAGCTCAAGGGCCTGGCCTCGGTGCGGCGGCAGTTCGTCGCCCGCCTGGCGCCCCCGGTGAGCCCCACCAACGTGCCCGACTCCGAGACGGCCGAGAAGCTTTTCAAGCTGCTTCCCACCGGACCCTTCGGCATGGAGTTCTACGTCCGCCCCGCCGCCGCCGGCGTCCACAGCCGGGGGCTGGAGCGCCTGGAGCTCCACCGCCTGCTGGCCACGCTGAACCACCACCTCAAGCTCTTCAAGGAGGACCGGGGCGGGCCGGCCACCGACCCCCGGGAGTTCGTGTTTTACATCAGGGAGCTGGCCGCCGCCGGCAGGCTGCGCGGCGGGGCCCGCAAGGTCTTCCCGGGCGACCCTCCGGTGCTGCCGCCGCACCCCATGGGCCCGGGCACCTGGTTCGGAGACTCACCGGCCTCCTGGAGAAACATGCTCAACGTGGAAACCGGCCAGCTGGCGCTGCCCCCCGGCCCCGAGATACAGAGGATGTTCCGCTTCGCCATACCCATGCCCCCCGGCCCGAAGCAGCGCGCGCGGCAGGCGGCGCTCCCGGGCGGTCGCGGCAGGTAGCCCCCCCGGGGCCGGGCCCGCCCTCTCCGGGCTTCTCCCCCGCGTTCAACTCCTCGACGAACCGGCTCATCACCGCGTGCCAGCGGGGCATCTCCGCGGCGCCCGCGCGCCGGCGCACGCTGGTGTGCACCCGGCCGCCGACCTCTTCAACTTCAATGGAGAAGTCGTAGACCAGCGCGCCCCCGCTCCCGGTGGAGCTCTCCTCCAGGCGCGCCCCGGCGACCTCCGAGCGCGCCAGCGACCAGGAGCGGAGTAGCGCGTGGAGTCTTACGCGTTCAGGCGTCACCACCGCGCGGCGGAAGTGCGTCGTGGGGCTCAGCACGCTCAGGCCCGCCAGGGCCAGAACCGCCAGCGCCGCGGCGGCCAGGGCCAGCGCCCAGCCCAGGCCCCGCCCGGCGCGGGCCGGCGCGGCGGCGCCGGCTTCCTCCCGGCGCGGCCGCCGGGGCCGGAAGAGCAGCGCGGTCAGCGCGATGAAAACGGCGAAGACCGCCAGCCCCGCCGGAACCAGCACCGCCTCGCGCAGGGGCTGGAAGACGTACTCGGTGGCCCCGCCGGGAAGCTCAAAGACCGCGGGGGCCCGCTCGCCGGGGAGGAAGAAGCCCAGCAGCGTGACGGTCAGCACCGTGGGCAGCAGCGCGGTGAGGCACCCGAAGGCCGGCACCGGCCGCCCGCACCCCGGGCAGCGCCAGCCGGAGCGCGGCTCGCCGCAGAACCTGCATCGCGAGAGCTTCTCAAACGCGCCCATACCGGGGGTCCGTCCCGCCCGGCGCCGCCGGCTAGCCCGCCCCGCCGGACCCGGACTCGCCCTCCTCGGCGGCGGCCAGGACGTGCCGGCGGCAGCTCCAGGCGTAGTCCAGCCCGCTCCAGACAGCTATGGCCAGGATCACCCACATTATCCACGCCGCGCTGCGGGCCACCGTCTCCTCCGAGCCGCCCTGGACGCCGATGTACCTGAGCACGCCCGGGAAGGAGTCGAACCTGAAACACAGCTGCTGCACCGCGGCGATGGTCAGGATGGAGATGATCGCCGCCGCCTGGCTGACCGCCTTGAGCTTGCCGCTGAGCCGCGCGGCGACCACCACCCCGTGCTTCATCGCGAAGGTGCGCACCACCGAGGTGAGGATGTCGCGGTAGAGCAGCACCACCACGATCCACAGCGCCACCCACCTGTGGCCGCTGCCCGCGAAGCTGAAGAGCGCGGTCAGCCGGAAGGCGCTGTCCGCGTAGGGGTCCATCAGCTTGCCGAAGTCCGAGACCTGGTTCCACTTGCGGGCGAAGTAGCCGTCCAGGCCGTCGCTGACCTCCGAGGCGATGGCCAGAGCCAGGCAGAGCACCAGCCGCAGCCAGCCTTCGTCCTCCGGGTAGAAGTCCCCGAAGAAGAGCACCAGGAAAACCGGCGCCGAGAGCAGGCGCAGCATGGTCAGGATGTTGGGCAGCGTGAAGATGGGCGGACCTCCCCGGCTCTTAGGCGCGAGCCCCCGATTCTAACGGGCGGGGTCCGGGGCGCAAGGAACGGGGGGCCAGGAGGGGCCCTCCGTAAGCTAGATGGACCTCACTGCTGGCGCGTCTATCGTTTCCAGAATTGCCGCTTCTTCTTGGGCTGCCATCCGGCCAAGTATTCTGTCAGACCGTAGCGGAAATCACATATTCCATGCAGAATATCCCGCGCATAGAACTGCGCGATCTGCATGTAAACCGGGTCTTCATGGTGTTCCGGAGTCTCCGCAATGAAGCCATACTCCTTTCCGGGCCGCACAGCTACATGAGTATACATCCACCCATCACGCGTGTTCGTTTGGCAGTCGCCAAGCTCCCATACCCGGAAGGCTTCAAGCCGCTCCACCAGATTTTCCCAGTTGTGAAGTTGCCTGCTTAGCAGAACTCCCCTGCTGGGGACTACTGGGTAAAAACGCGTGACACCCTCAACCTCGCGAGGTTCTGATGCCGGAAGATCGAACACCTCAATCGAGGCAGCTCCATCACCGGGAATCAAGAGCGTAACTGCGAAATCTTCACCAAAGGCCGGCTGCACGTATAACCTGAAGCATCGTCCTGTTCCGTCCCCGAGCAACTCCCGGGCATAGGGAAGGGCATTTCTGATCTCCGGGACATCTTTCCAGAAGTATAACTCATTTTCCCGCCGGGGAAGTTCCTCAGACGTCCTCGCAAGCTTGCCCTCGTGGAGCGACGGTAACATCCCGAACCTGGTCGATTCGACGATACCGCTGGGAATCACATCCGTGGGCAATCCGTACTTTGCGCCCGTACTCTCGGCCAAGCGGAGCAAGTACCCGGTGATAACCTCTCTACCCTCTTCGGGAGATCGCACTTTCTTGAGGATCCTGAGGCCGAAATGCAGCGAGTCGTCGCGGCCGAAAGATACTCTTGCGATCCTCACCTCTCGCTTCGGATCTGGATTCCACCAGTCAAGCCCATAGCTCTCTTTGCCCGGGGACTCCAGCATCTTATTGATCAAGGCATCAACGCTATCGAAGACGCATTCAGGCTCCTTCGCCCAACACGGGTACTTGTACTCCTTTACCACCTCTTTGAATCCATCAGCCCACCGCGCGAGAAACTGGTCAATCGCCCGCCGGTTCCTTTCAGGAGCTGTAACACAAATATCCGCCTGCATACCGGTCCCCGTACGTGCTGGCCAAGGGTGCTCACACTCGCGCAGATTCTACCGCCCACATGACCAAGGACTCCAATTCTCTCCCAACACCTCTTGCGCGTCAAGCTGTCCGCTGCCGCAGTAACCTCTCCTGCCGGAGCCAACTGCCAGCTTCGCTCTCTATGAACAAGCGAGTCCGGCCAAGCCGGAAAAGCCGCTTTGGCCTTGACAATCAGCCCTTCAGCCAGTATAATGAACTATGTTCATACGATGAGCATAATTCGGGCCGGGACGGGCCCCGGCCGCAGGAGGTGTTCGTGGTAAGGAAAAAGCCGCCCTCCGAGCTCTTGGACTGGCAAAGTGCGGGGCGTATGTATAATGGTCAGCCCCGTTCAGAAGGTAAGCCATGGGGGAGAGCCGGGGAGCGACGCCGGCTCTTCTGGGGGGGGAGTCGTTGATGAACAAGCTGTATCTGGGAATCGACGTCGGCTCGGTGAGCGTTGACGCCGCGCTGGTGACCCCTGCGGGCGAAGTGGCCTGGGACCTCTACCGCCGGCACCGCGGCTCGCCGCTGGAGGTCGCGGCCCGAGTGATTGACGAGGCCCTGGAGCGGCTCGAGGGAGGCAAGCTCGCCGGCCTGGCCGCCACCGGCTCGGGCGGCAAGCTGGTCGCCGAGCAGGCCGGGGGCATCTTCGTCAACGAGATCGTGGCCGCCAGCCGGGCCTGCGCGCGCTTTCACCCCGGGGCGCGCACGCTCATCGACATGGGCGGCGAGGACTCCAAGCTGATCGTCTTCGAGCCCTCCGGAAACGGCGGGCTGCGCGTGGCCGACTTCAGCATGAACACGGTCTGCGCGGCGGGGACCGGCAGCTTCCTCGACGAGCAGGCCGCGCGCCTGGGCCTGGACATCGAGAGCGAGTTCGCCGAGTTGGCCCTCAGGAGCGAGAGGCCCCCGGCCATCGCCGGGCGCTGCGCGGTCTTCGCCAAGACCGACATGATCCACCTCCAGCAGATGGCCACCCCGGACTACGACATCGTCGCCGGGCTGTGCTTCGCGCTGGCCCGCACCTTCCGCAGCAACATCGGCCGCGGCAAGGACTTCGTCGCCCCGGTGGTCTTCCAGGGCGGGGTGGCCGCCAACCAGGGCATGGTCCGCGCCTTCCGCGAGGTGCTGGAGCTGGCCGCCGACGAGCTGGTGGTCCCCGAACGCCACGGGACGATGGGCGCGATCGGCGCCGCGCTGGAGCTGGCCGCCCCGTCCGCCGCCGGCGGCAACGGGAAAGGCGCCGCCTTCCGCGGCGCCGGGCCGCTGCGCGAGTACGCCCGCGCCAAGGGCGACTGGGAGCACCACGCGCCGCTGCCCGCCCAGGACTACGTCCGCGAGATCGAGCCGGCGCCCCTGCCCGCGGGCGAAGAGGTCATCGACGGCTACCTGGGCATCGACGTGGGCTCGATAAGCACCAACGTGGTGGTCACCGACTCCGCGGGGCGGGTGCTGGCCCGGCGTTATCTCATGACCGCCGGCCGGCCGCTGGAGGCCGTCCGTGAAGGGCTGGCCGAGGTCGGCGGGGAGCTCGGCGGCCGCGTCCGCGTGCGCGGGGCCTGCACCACCGGCTCGGGCCGCTACCTGACCGCGGACTACGTCGGCGCGGACCTCACCAAGAACGAGATCACCGCCCACGCCACCGGCGCGGCCTTCGTGGACCCCGAGGTGGACACCATCTTCGAGATCGGCGGGCAGGACTCCAAGTACATCCGCCTGGAGGGCGGGGCCATCGTCGACTTCACCATGAACAAGGTCTGCGCGGCGGGCACCGGCAGCTTCCTGGAGGAGCAGGCCAACAAGCTGAGGGTCAACGTCAAGGGCGAGTTCGCCGAGCTGGCCCTGGCCGCCCGGCGCCCCGCGGCCCTCGGCGAGCGCTGCACGGTGTTCATGGAGAGCAACCTCAACCTCGCCCAGCAGAGGGGCGTGCCCAAGCCGGACCTCTTGGCGGGACTCTCCTACTCGGTGGTCACCAACTACCTCAACCGCGTGGTCGAGAACCGCTCGGTGGGCGAGCACATCTTCTTCCAGGGGGGCACCGCCGCCAACCGGGCGGTCAAGGCCGCCTTCGAGGCGGTCACCGGCAAACCGGTCACCGTCCCCCCGCACCACGACGTGCTCGGCGCGGTGGGCTGCGCGCTCCTGGCCCGCGAGCACCACCTGGCGGCCGGGCGGGAGACCACCTTCGTGGGCTTCGACCTCTCCCAGCGCGACTACACCATGAAGAGCTTCGAGTGCAAGAAGTGCGCCAACAACTGCGAGATCCACGTCGTGGAGATCGCCGGCGAGAGCCGCAAGCTCTTCTACGGCGACCGCTGCGGGCGCTACGACGAGACCCGCAAGAGCGCGAGCGGCCGGCACCTGCCGGACCTCTTCGCCGAGCGCCGCAAGCTGCTGCTGGAGTCCGGCGCGGTGGGCGTCGCCGGGCGCGAGCGCGGCACGGTAGGCGTCCCCCAGATGACCTTCTTCCACGAGTACTACCCCTTCTGGCGGGCCTTCTTCGAGAGGCTCGGCTACCGGGTGGTGCTCAGTGCCGAGACCAACCGCAAGATCATCCACCAGGGAGTGGAGCACACCACCGCGGAGACCTGCCTGCCCATCAAGGTGGCCCACGGGCACGCGGCCGACCTGCTGGAAAAGGATGTCGACTACATCTTCCTGCCCAGCGTGGTGGACACTCCCGGGCTCTGCGCGGAGATGGAGCGCAGCTACATGTGCCCCTACGTGCAGTCGGTGCCCTACATCCTGGGCTCGGCCATGGACCTCGACGAGCACGCCCAGGTGCTCAAGCCCATCGTGCACATGGACCGGGGGCGCGCGTCGCTCCTCAAGGAGCTGCTGCCCACCGCCAAGCAGCTGGGGCTGGGCCGCGCCGACCTCAAGCGGGCACTGGAAGCCGCCGAGGGGGCCCAGCGCCGCTTCGTGCGCGAGTGCGAGGCCCGCGGCCGCGACGTCCTGGCGCTGCTGGGCGAGGGTCAACAGGCAATTGTGATCGTCAGCCGCCCCTACAACGGCTGCGACGACGGCTTGAACCTGGACCTGCCCGCCAAGCTCCGGGACCTGGACTGCCTGGCAATACCCATGGACTTCCTGCCGCTGGGGCGGGTGGACCTCTCCCGCGACTGGTGGCACATGTACTGGAAGTACGGCCAGAAGATCCTGGCGGCGGCGCGGATAATCGCCGAGGACAAGCGCCTCAACGCGCTGTACATCACCAACTTCGGCTGCGGGCCGGACAGCTTCATCCTCAAGTTCTTCGCCAAGGAGCTGGGCACCGATCCCTATCTGCAGATAGAGATCGACGAGCACTCCTCCGGCGTGGGGGCCATCACCCGCTGCGAGGCGTATCTCGACAGCCTCAAGAACGTGCGCGCCTCCGAGCGCCGCGCCTACCGCTCCTTCGAGGGGCCCCTGGCGATTCCGGCCCGCGAGCGGCGCACCGTCTACCTGCCCTACATGGACGACCACGTCTACGCCCTGGCCGCGGCCATGCGCGCCGGGGGCATCGACGCGGTGCCCCTGCCGGTCAGCGACGAGGAGAGCCTGCGCCTGGGCCGCAAGCACACCTCCGGCAAGGAGTGCTACCCCTGCGTGATCACCACCGGGGACATCCTCAAGAAGGTCCTCGAGCCCGGCTTCGATGCCAAGAAGTCGGCCTTCTTCATGCCCACCTCCATGGGCCCCTGCCGCTTCGGGCAGTACAACAAGTTCCACCGCATGGTCCTGGACGACCTCGGCTACCAGGACGTCAGGATCATGGCCTTCAACCAGAACCAGGGCTTCCACGACGACACCGACAAGCTCGGCGCCGGCTTCCTGCGCCGCGCCTGGAGCGCGGTGGTGGCCGTCGATGCTCTGGGCAAGCTGCTCCGCGAGGTGCGCCCGCGCGAGAGCGAGCCCGGCTCGGCCGACCGGCTCTACCAGGGCGCGCTGCGGCGCCTGGAGCGGGTCATCGAGTCCAAGGGCGACCTGGTCGCCGCGCTGGTCGATATCTGCGAGGAGTTCACCGCGCTGCCCGCCGACCGCGAGAGCGTCAGGCCGCGCATCGGGGTCATCGGCGAGGTCTACGTGCGCTGCCACCAGTTCGCCAACGAGTTCACCGCGCGCAAGATCGAGAAGCTCGGCGGCGAGGCGGTGATCCCGCCCTTCGAGGAGTGGCTCAACTATATCTCCTGGGAGCGCCGCACCGAGAGCATCCGCCGCAAGCAGTGGGGCGCGCTCATGAGGGAGCTGGTCACCGGCCACGTGCAGAAGCGCGACCGCCGGCGCATCGTGGAGGTCTTCCGCGGGCACATCCGCGGGCGGCTGAACGAGCTGCCCACCGAGGAGGTGCTCAAGCGCGCCGACCCCTACATCCACTGGACGGTGAAGGGCGAGGCCTGCCTCTCGGTGGGCCGCGCGGTGGAGTACGTCGAGGAGGACTTCGCCGGGGTGGTCAACATCGCGCCCTTCGGCTGCATGCCCTCGACCATCGTGGCCTCGCTCACCCGCAAGTTCCGCCAGGACCACCGGAGCATCCCCTGGCTGGACCTCTACTTCGACGGCACCTCGCAGAGCGGCACCCAGACGCGGCTGGAGGCCTTCATGGCCCAGGCCGCGGACTTCGCCCGCTCTCGCGCGGAGCGCGGGGAGCCCGTGGGGGCCGCCACTTGAAGGTCCGCCGGCTGCAGGTCGGCGCGCTGGCTACCAACTGCTACCTGGTCTGGAACGAGGAAAGCGCTCCCGGCGAGGACGGCCTCCGGCCTTGTCTCGTAATCGACCCCGGCGCCGAGGCGCGCACGATAGTTGCTGAGTTGGAAAAGCAGAAGCTGCGCCCCGAGCTGATCGTGGCCACCCACTGCCACGGCGATCACATCGCGGCGCTGGACGGCCTGCTGGCCACGTTTCCGGAGACGCCCTTCGCCGCCGGCGCGGCCGAGCGCGACTGGCCCGCCGACCCGGTGCGCAACCTGTCTTATGGCTTTGGGTTACCGGCGCGCTTCAGCGCGCCCACCCGGCTGCTCTCCGAAGGCGAAGAGTTGGAAACCGCGGGGCTCAAGTTCAAGGTGCTCGCCGTCCCCGGGCACTCCCCCGGCTCGGTGGCGCTCTACTGCCAGGCGGGCAAGGCGGTCTTCACCGGAGACGCGCTCTTTGCGCATAATGTAGGCATCGGCCGCACCGACCTGCCCGGCGGCAATACGCAACAACTGCTGGCCTCCATCCGCGAGAAGCTCTTCACGCTGCCCGAGGACACGGTCGTCTGGCCGGGCCACGCGGGCCGCTGCCGCATCGGCGTCGAGCGCAAGAGCAACCTCGAGGTCGGCGAGGACGCCCCGAGCTGGTAAGGCGGAAGGCGGTGACCTCCGAGTTATCACCTCTGTTACATTTGTGCCTATAATGCAGTCGGAGGGATGCTCGATGGCGCGGAAGCTCGCGGTATCACAGTTCATGATTATTGCCGTGGTTGTCGGATGCACACCTGCTGCTTCAAGGGAACCGGCGCGAGCCAAGACAGCCGTCAAGGACCAGACAAAGCCTCACGGTAAACTCGAGCCGATCAGACAAGTCAAGATGGATCACAAGCTGGTTGCCATCGTAAGAGAAGTTGTGGAAGATGAGGCTTCCTATCCTGTCAAGGACTCACGCAGAGTGGTCAACCGCGCCGCGGCACGAGAGAAGAACCGGAAAGCGCTGAAGGCGCTTGTGACCCTCACATATCCAGACAGCCGCAAACTGAAGCGTGTCAGAGTCGACTACGAGATCAATTTCGGGCATGGTTTTAAGAAGCGCTATCTGCACACTTGGCTAGTGAAAGACGGGACCGACAAGCTCCAACTGCTGGGCAACTTCTTTGAGCAGGAAACCTTCAGCAAGAAGCCCGATAGCTCGCTACGCTACAAGAAGCACAAGGAGGTGGACCTGGCCGTAGAAATCCAGAGTTCGTTGAAGCGCAACGACTTCGATCACTGGATGTACCTCCAAGCCGGCGGGCGTGGCGCCGGTGCAGGCAGCGTATGGAACCGGGTCTTCAATCTGGCAGTGTACGCAGCTCAGCATGGTCACCACGATCTGGCCAGGAAACTGTTGCTCTTCGGGATGAAGAAGGAAGCGGACTTCTTCTGGCAGATTGCCGAAGGACAGGCTTTTGACGACCTGCTCAAGGCAACCCGGTCACTCTACAAGACCGGGCACCAGGCGGCGATTCCTCACCTCGATCACTTGGTGAACCACTTCGCATTCACCAAGTACGGACGCCAAGCCAAGGAGCTTCTGGAGGGCTGCAGGAAAGTCGTTCAGGACAAGAAGAAGTGGACCAAGCGACCCCCTAAGGGGATGACGGATAAGGAGCAGGCGCGCTACTGGGCTCAGCGCCTGCCGGATGTGGCTGGGAGGCAAGGGAGCGATCCGGGAGGGCCGACACTTTTCACTTGGCATGGTCCGCCGCAATTGCCCAGCGATCACTTGGTCAAGCTCGGCCCGGTCGCCATCCCGGTTCTGCTCGAGTATCTGGAGGATGATCGTCCAGTCCGATCTATCTACTGGCAGCGGAGTTTCTACCCTCACCGGTTCGTGGTCAGGGTCGGCGGCGTGGCCGTCTGCTGCATTGGGAAGATCACCGGGGTGCGGTTCTACGTGAGGTCGTCCACGGGTTCGTTCCTGTTCAGGGAGCCCGTCGAGAAGCGGCGGAGGATCGCTCGCGGGATCAAAGCCTGGTGGGCCATGAACAAGGGCAAGAGCCGTGCCGATTGGCTGCGCAGTCGGCTGGATGTTGGGCGTGTCTGGGAACGCGCTGACACCTTGACCAAGCTGGTCGCCTTGGAAGGCTATGACAAATGCAAGCCGGTGCTGCTGAAGTGGTTGAAGAAGGACGATGTAGACTACCACATCAAGGCGGCGTCAATCATGGCCGCCAATGGAGACCGCTCGGCTCTCCAACAGATTGAGAAGGAACTTCTCGCCGGGGATTACCAGACGAAGGCCAACTCGTTCCTGCAGTCAGAGGCGACTTACCTCATCACCAGCCAGGACAAAAAGAACGGGCCAGCCGTCATCAAGAAGTACATACTCAAGTTTCCCCACTGCTCAAACATGGGGACGGCTTTCAACGCCCTGTTCACGCCGCGGTCCCGCGAGGCCTTGCAGGCCTGCCGCGAGCTGCTCGACTGCCACGTAATGGGGCACAACCCAGTCGGAGGTGGCGACAGCAGAATTCGCGTGGCCGATGTGGCTGCCGAGACTTTTCAGCGCATAGTCGGCCGCGATTTCAAGTTCAAGCGCAACGCCCCCATCAAGGAGCGGGACAAGGCTATCTCGGCCATGCGCACCTGGTGGAAGACCAATGGGAAGAGATGGGCGCCGGGCACGCCCGGGAAGCCACCCAAGGGCGAGAAATAGATGGGTCAAAAAGGGGGTCAGTCAAAAAGGAGGGCAGGAGTCTTTTCCCGGCGAATTCCCCCCTTCCCCGATTTCTTCCCATTAACGGTAACGCATTTTGCCCCCCAAGTCAAGCCCCCCGTTGGGGTTCCGATAGAGACGCTTCCGGCTCATTTTTCCGCCCCGATCGCTTGACTTTTCGGCCGGAATAAGGTATATTACAGTGAGTGGGTATTGGAGCCACGGAGAGGCGTTCAACCACCAAAGCACCAAGAACTGCTCATGCTCTCGGTGATGGAAAAGGAGGTGCCATTGTTCATATCTGTGCAATCTGTGTAATCTGTGGATGCTTTGTAGATGCTTATCGAAAGGAGAAAGCCATGGAACGCAAACCACTGTCCCAAGGGGAAATACAAGTGCTGGAAGAGGCCGCTATGCTGCGCGCCGAGGGGAAGACCTGGGCGCAGTTGGCGACCGAGCTGGGCACCGACGGGGAGAAGCTCCGCAAGCTGGTGCGCCGCAGCGGACGGGTCTACTGGACGCTGTTTGAAGAAGCCCAGTACCGGGCGTCCATGGAGGCCGCCGCCAGGGCCCGGGCGACCTTGACGAAACTCCTCAACAGCGAGGACGAGCGCGTGGCCCTGCGCGCCGCCCAGACCCTCATGGCCGACGACCGCGGCCGCAAGAAGAACGCCGTCCTCAGCGAGAAAAACGAGATCGTCGCCGGGAACGTGGAGAGGAAGCGCAAGAACTCCGAGGCCTGGGCCCAGCTCCGCGACGCCGAGATGACCCTGGCCGCCTGCCGCAGAGCAGAAAACCGCAACCGCAACCGCAGATGCACGCAGACGGACGCAGATTCGGGCTCAGATCGCGAGGATGCGCGTCAGGTCATGCCCACAGCCCCCGCCGCGGAA
>CAZONU010000090.1:4985-14240 GCA_964581145.1 uncultured Planctomycetia bacterium | reverse complement strand
TCGCCGACCTCGGCGTCGCCGGTGATAATCGGGCTGATGGTGAACAGGCCCACGAAGTCGAGCTGGTCGTTGAGCTTGCCCTGCGCCCGGACGCCGAAATCGATGGTCACCGAGTCGAACTCGTAGTCGATGGTGATGGGACCGTCGGCTTCCATGTCGGTAGTCCGGTAGCTGAAGCCCAGCAGCGGCGTGACCATCCAGTCCTCGTTGACCTTGAAGCCCCAGCCGAACAAGCCCTGGAACTCGAAGCTGTCCATCGAGCAGTCCCAGTCCGCGCCCAGCCAGTCGGTCTCGTCCTCGGTGGTGACCAGGAAGCGCAGGCGCCCGCTGAAGCTCACTCCCTCTTCGAACTTGGAAACCTGCAGGTAGGGCTGGAACATGACCACGCTTACGTCGAAGCTCTCCCCCGCGTCCTGGAGGATGTCGGCGCTCAGCGAGCCGATGTCCAGGCCGCCCTCGACCTTGATGCCCAACTCCTCGCCGCCCCTGGCCAGCGAGCCGGCCAGCAGCAGGGCGGCCACTCCAACACAGATTTTCCTCAGCATTCCCACCCTCCTTTTTCGGTACCCCCCGGAGCCGCGCGCGCCGGACCGTTCCGGCGCCGGCCGGGGGCGGCGCCTATTCTCCGCACGGGGGGCCGGGAAAGCAAGCCCTTTTGTGAGGCCCCCTCTAAAGACCGGGCCCCGGGCGCTCTCGCCCCCGGGGCCCGGTGGTTTACTGCGTGCGGCGTTTAGAACTTGAAGGTGGCGCCCAGCTTGATGGCGAAGCGGCTCAGCTCGTCCTCGCCGTCCTCGTCGATGTCGTCCCACTCCCAGTCGACCGTGCCCATCTCGTAGGCCAGGCCGCCGACCAGGGCGACGGTGTCGTTCAGCTTGAACTCCACGGCGGCGCTGATCCCGAAGAGGAAGCCGCCGCCGAGGTCCGCATCGTCGTCGCCGGTGAAGAGCAGGCTTTCGACGTCGATCTCGTTGCTGCCGGCCACCGGGATGCCCAGCATCAGCCCGCCGCTGATGCTGACCTTGTCGTTGACCTCGAACGCCATCTGGGCGCCGAAGTCCAGGGCCAGGAAGCTGGCGTCGAATTCGACGCCAAAGTCGGCGTCGTCCACGTCGCCTTCCAGGCTGTAGCTGCGCCAGGAAAGCCCCAGGACCGGCGTAATCGAGAACTGCTCGTTGACCTTGAAGGTGTAGCCGGCCAACCCGCCGATCTCGAACTGGCTGAACGACGCTTCGCCGTCCTCCTCAAGGACCTCGCCGTCGTCGTCGTCGAAGCCGACCACCCCGCGGAAGCCCAGGCTGGCGCTCCACTCCTCGGTGAACTGCTTGGTCACCGACACCCTGGGGATGATGGACAGCCCGCCGTATTCAATGACCTCGCCGTCTATATCGGCGGTCACGTTCTCGACGACGCCGATGTCCAGCCCCACCTCGACCTTGAGCCCCAGGCCCTCGCCGCCCATCGCCAGCGAGCCGGCCAGGCACAGGGCGGCCACTCCAACACAGATCTTCCTCAACATTTCCACCCTCCCCTTTCAGAGAACCTCCCGTAGCCGCGCGCGCCGGACCGTTCCGGCGGCGGCGGACCGGCGGATATTGTCCCCGCGGCGGGGGCGCGTGCAAGACCTTTTTTATGGAGGGGCGGATTCCGGCCAAAAGCCGACCGGTTCGGCTTCTCAAGCCCGCCGGCGGCGGGGGCGATGCCGGGTTTTCGCCCCTGACGTCATGTTGAGCACGGCACCGCCGAGGGATCGGGGGCGCCTACCTCCCGCGCGCCGGCGCGTCCGCCCGGGCGGCGAGCGGCCACTCCGGGCCGGCCCCGCGCCGGGGGGTGTAGCCGGCCTTCCCGGCGAGGGTCTCCTCGCCGCGCTTGAGCCTGGCGACCAGCGTCAGGCGGTAGTCGGGGTCGTTGACGCGCATCTGGCCCCAGTCCTTTATCTCGTAGACGAGGCGGCCGCCCCGGGCCAGCCTGCCGGGGCCCACGGCGTACTTCTTCCCGCGGCTGTCGCTGAGCTCGAAGCTCAGTCCCGCCAGCGCCGCGGCCAGCGGCTTCCTGCCGCCCCGCCTGTAGGACGGGCGGACCTCGAGGGCGATGGGCTCCACCCGCCGGCCCGGGCGGGCCCGGCCGCCGGTCAGGCGGACCTCGACCTGCGCCTCGCGCTCCGGGCCGGTCTTGAAGGCCATCAGCGTGGGGGTCCCGCCCCCGGGGCCGCAGAAGTGGAGGTCGTAGAGCATCTCGTCCCTGAGCTGCCGTTGCTCGGCCGCGTGCCAGGCGTGATCCAGGCCGACGAGGATGGCGAAGCCGATGATGTCCGCCCCCCGGCCCCGCAGGCAGCCCGCGGCGGGCAGCAGCGCCAGTAGTGCCGCGGCGCAGAGGAGGCAGGTGCTCCGTCTCCGCTTCATGCCAGCTCCTCCTCGTCGTCTGCGGCCGGGTCGGCCAGCTTGTACTTCAGCACCTGGCCCAGCCCGGTCCTCTCCAGCACCTCAGCGACCTGTTGAGAAGCCACGAAGGTGACCTCCTGGTCCCGGCCGGAGGCCTGCACCCACAGGTAGGTGAGCACGCCCATCGACAGGCTGTGCATGTAGGCCACCTCGGAGAGGTCGATCACCAGCGCGCTGTGGGACTCGCCCAGCAGCCGCTCGCAGAGCTTGCGCAGCTCCTCGGCGGCGCCCAGGTCGAGGTCGGTGTGGACGGTGAGCTTGTTGCCGTCCAGCTCGAAGGGCGGTCTGGCCATGACGGACTGCTACTCTCCTCGCGCGAGCTTCCCCCAGCGCTTCAATCCTAGCGCGGCCGCCCGCGGTCCGCAAGGCTTCACCCCGGTGCCCCCGGCGGGACGCGGGTGCGGCGGCGCCGGAGATCGCGCTTGCCCGGGGCCCGGGAGCTCCGCAGCGGGAGAGCAGCCCGGAGATGGCCCGCACCCGGTCGGCGGCGGCGGCCCGGTAGCCGCCCGCGTCCGCCGCGCGGCGTTCGAAGTCCTCCTGCTGGGGCGTGGTCTTCTCTGCCATTGCCTGGTCCCGGCTCGGGGGGAGGTGCTCGCGGGCGATGCTAATCGGCGCTCGGCTGGCAGTCAAGCGTTGTCCCTCCGGCCGCCGCGCTAGCCGGGGCCGTCCCGAGGCCAGGCGGAGGGACGCACCGCTCCGCAGGAGCGGGGCGGCCCGGAGCGGCGCTTGTCCGGCGTAGCCTCGGCGAAGCCGGGAGCGACCGTAAGCGAGCCGTCGCCACCGATGGCGACTGAGACCCGAGTCAGGGACGGCGGATATGTTCCCGCGCCCTCGAATCTTTCCCCGTTCTGCGTTTTCCCGCTGAACGAGGTCTTTTGCCCTCCCTGGCAAATCGTGAGCTTCCGCCCTCCTGGCGTGGTCTCGTCAAGCGAATCGCCTCCCGTCGGGCACGCAGGGTGCCACTCCGGGAGTCGCATGTCCCCCCTCGCGCTCCCCCAGTGCATATGCCGTCGATGAACCAGCAGCGTCCGCGCCGCGCGGGCGGCGAGCGCGGCGTCGGGCCCGGCGGCGAAGTCCAGCAGTCGGTTAATGGCCAGCGCGGCGCCGAACTCGGCGGCTTCTAATCTTGCCGGCCGCCAGGCCCGGTCCCAGGCTTTCGCGTAAATGAAGGCCCAGCGGGCGATTTCTTCCTGGCTGCGCCCCGTCTCGCGGGCGACTGCCCCGGTTTCTTCACCGAGAGCGAAACCCCGCGCCGCGGCCAGCAGGGCAGTCTCCAGCTCCTCGGGCGGAGGGTCGTTTTCGCCACGGAGACACAGAGGCACGGAGAAACTTTCTTGGTCGCGGGTAACGACGCCGGTATTGCCGGAGACGCCCGCCGCGGTCAAGAGCTCTTCTTTCTCCGTGTCTCCGCGTCTCCGTGGCCGGTATCTCCGTCTTTCGATGTGGCGCCTGTGGACCAGGAGCTCGCGGGCGGCCTGCTCGGCGGCGGTCTCGTCTTTGCCCTTGAGTAACGCGGTCAGGTGCGCGAGGGTCCGGCCCTCGGCTTCCTGTAAACGTAATTTCTCCGCGCGGACGTAGAGCGGCCGCCAGGCCTCGGGGTGCTTGACCGTGAACCGGCACAGCTCCCCCGCGGAGTGCGGCGTGTCTTTCGCAATAACCTCCCACGAAATCCCCCGCGCCCGCCGGCGCGCGGCGTCGATAAGGAGATCGCGCCCGAAGGGCGCTGTACATTTCGCCGACACCTCGAAAAACATGTACCCCTCCATTAGTAATGGGGGTTGTTAGCCATGGAGCGGGAGTCAGTGACGCTCACAAGACGCCTAAGCCGCGCGTTTTCCAGGAGAAGATTTTCCGGATTTTCCGGCGGGTGACTGAGAGGGCACCATCCACAGATTCCACAGATTGCGCAGATTGTGCCGGTGCCGGTGCCGGCGACCGGCCCCCGAGGCAAGCCTTGACTTCCGCCGCCGGCGGCGGCATACTTGGCTGGCGGGAGACGGGGAGGGGAAAACGGTGCTGGAAAACAGCGCGGCACCCGGAAACCGCGGCTCGCGAAACGGGCTTTCTGCCCGAAAGCGGTGACTAAAGGGGCCATTAGCAGTGTGTTACGTAAATAAGTGTTATGTCCCCGGAAATTCCCGGAAATTCGGCTGACCGACGAGAAGTGGCAGGCTTCCGGCGGGAGCCAGATCTACGCCTTCGGGTGGGACTACGACGCGGTCGGCAACCGCAGCATCGAATACCAAGGCGGCGCGACTCACCGCTACTACACCTACGACGCGGCCAACCAGCTCACCGGATGGAACGACGCGCCCGGCGTGGGCTCCTACGAGGGCTTCGCCTACGACGAACGCGGGAACTGCATACGTATTGACAAGCCCGGTGGTCTGGCAGTATACTTCGAGTATAATGACGTCAATCTGGTCACCAGCATCAGGTACACGGACGGGACCATGAACTACTTCTCCTATGACGCGTTCATGCGCCGCTTCGCCGTACAGGAAGCCTCCGGTCTGTCCTACTTCACCTGGGACCAGAACGGCATGAATCTCCTGTGTGAAAGGGACGCAAGCGGCTCTGTCACAGCCTACTACACTCACGGCTACAGCGACGTGGACGGCATCGGAAGCCTGGTCGGCGCCAAGCGCAACGAGGCCGGAGCGTCGTACTACCAGTACCCAGTCTACGACCACAGGGGGTCTGTTGTACGGCTTCTGGACGAAAACGGCACCCCAACCGCTTACTTCGAGTACGACGCCTGGGGAACTCAGCTCGAAAGCAACGTGGTCGGCGGCACGGGGACCAACCGCTTCCGCTATCAGTCGAACTGGATTAAGCTGAATGACGACCCCGACGGCGACATCTATCACTCGGGCACCCGCCTCTACCACGCGGGCGTGGGGCGGTATCTGGGAAGGGATGCGCTGGGCGCGTTGGCGGGTGGATATCTGTACACTGGGGATCGCCCAGTCCAGCGAGTGGACAACAACGGGTTGGCTTCAACCGACACCAAGGCGGCGGCCGAAGATGAGAAGGCCCTGTTCGAGGATGTGCTCATCCATGTGGCGGCCAAGTTCTCCGAGATACCATTGTCCTACATGAGAGGGATTGTACGGAGGCATTACCCTAAGGCTAAGGCTTTCGCCCGTTCATATCCATGGGCGCTCGGCGCCAAGGAAAAACGCGAAGTGGAGCGACTCACACTCAAGTACGCTCGATCAAGTGGAATGAGCATGGAAGTGTATCAGGCATATCAACTTTACCAAGGGAAGATCAGCACCGCCGACGAGCTTACGTATTGGCTTAGACTGCTAAAGTACTATCAACCCCAGAAGGCACGCGTGAGCGGATGGGACTGGGTTCTGGACATTGCCCACAAGTCAGACATTGCGATGACTAGAGCCTACAGCGAAGTGGTGGCAAGAAGAAAGAAGTCTCAACCGCAGCGGATGGCCGACTACATCGTGCGACAGCTTCAGAAGGAAGGGGAGTTTAAGATTCTAGAGTCCGCGGCAGTGTTCCTCCTGGGGCTCATGCTCGACTGCCGGCTGGGATGCAAGAAGCTAACCAAGGCACAGATCGAGACAATCCGCAAGCAGGTGAAACCAATAATAGGTAGGATGCAAAGGATGTCTGGTATAACGTACGGAGAAGAGCGTAGAGCCCATCACCTCGCCCTTGACCTGACTGAGGATTGTGGTTACTGGGGCCCGTCAAAGCTGAAGCCACAGAAATTCCCGGACCCAAAGGTCTTCGAGTCTTCAATCTGCTTCATCAAGTGCATGCAGCCCAAGACAGCGGAGGCACTCATTAAGGCGGCGGTAGGCCAAGGCCAGGCCGAGCTCGTGGCCCTCATAGGTGGGATGATCGCGAAACTGATGACCGTAGCTACTGCGGCGACGATCATGGTGAAAGTGTGGTACTGCATTGGCAAATGCAATCCCGAGTATGCTGTGTGGAGGATAAACGAGCCTTGAGAGTAGAGGAGCGAAGCCCATGATGCAGCGAGCAAGCATGCCCGCATTGCCGGCGCGCAAGTACTTGTTGCGCTATCTCGCTCTGGCGATTGTCTGCAGCATGTTTGCCGTTGCGTCCGCGTCAGAGCTGTACAAGGCGGCAGAGGCAGGAGATCTCGCGAAGGTAAGAGCCCTAATCCGCAAGGGTGATGACGTTAATGCGAAGGTTAAGGAAGAAGATAACGCGACTCCACTACACATTGCGGCGTATGGGGGTCATACTGAAGTCGTAGAAGCCCTCATCGCGGCTGGCGCCGACCTGGAGACACGAGACACTATGGGTTTTGCTCCACTTCACTCCGCTGCGATGAATGGGAAGAAGGACGTTGCGCTGGTACTACTTGTCAATGGGGCCGTTGTTGATTCAACCAGCAGAAAGAACAGAGGTACGCCGCTCGGCACGGCGGTCATGTCCGGCGACGTGGACATTGTCGCCTGTCTACTAGCCGCAGGTGCGAGCGTTACTTGGGGACCCGAGTACAACACGCCTCCCCTGCTGCGCGGTTATGAACAGGTGCAGGATGGTCATTACCCCAAGAAGTCAAGACGCATCTTCGCCATGCTGATCGCTGCTGGCGCAACGGTTCCGAAGGAACTCCAGAAGTACGCAGCCAGCCCGGAAGTGGTCGCTGAAGTGAAAGAGGCAAAGGCAATGCTTGCGGCAGCCAGGAAGGACCTGGAGGCGGCCAGGAAGAAGTACGGGCAGGGCGCCAAGCGTCCCGCGGCCACCGGAGAGCCGAGAAGCCGATGGGCTCTCGCAGGTGCGACCGCGGCCATTCTGCTGGGGGTGCTGGTCTTGGCGGTCATTCTCCGGATCTGCATGCGTCGGCGCAAGGGCCCTGCGCCCTCTGGCGGCCCGGGTTAGCCGCTTCCCCGCTGATTGTGGGGCCTGTCAAAAACGCCTGTTCTCCGGCCTTCCCAAGCCGTTCTCTCTGAGTCCCCTCCGCGCCGGCCGAACCGGGGTCCATAATCAGGTGATACTGGGCGAACCCGGCCGTTGGCGCCGGCGGCCGGGTCGCAATTCTGTCCAGTTGACATGTCCGGCAGCGAGGGCTAGGTTGGGCGGCGGGGCGCGGGGCGAAGACCGGAACCGCAGAGCGGGGAGCCGAAGAGTGGGCCGCCAGGGCCGTTCCACCGACGTGCTCGTCGTAGGAGCCGGGCCGGCCGGGGCCACCTGCGCGCGTCACCTCGCCGCCGCCGGCCGCGAGGCGACGCTGATAGAGGCATGCCGGCTGCCCCGGCACAAGCCCTGCGGCGGCGGCGTGCCCGTGCGCACGGTCAGGGAGCTGGGGCTCGACATCTCGCCGGTGGTCGATGCGCACGTGACCTCGGTGGCCATCGACGGCGCCTGGAACGGCCGCCACACCATGGACCTGCGCGGGTCACTGGCCTCGCGCAGGCGGCGGCCCGAGTGGCCCGGCCCCGACGAGATCGAGACGCCCAGCCCGATGGACCCGCGCATCGTCGAGCGCTCGCGCTTCGACGAGTTCCTGGTGAAGAAGGCCGTGGCCGCGGGCGCCCGGCTCCGCGAGGACGTGCGCCTCCAGGGCGTCCGTCGCGCTGGGGACCCGCTACTGCCTGTACGTCCTGCCCGCCGGGGCCGCCGCCGGGAACCCGGGCATGAGCCAGCTCAACGGGGCGGTGCTGGCCCTGGAGGTCAAGGACGCCGCCAAGCTCAAGGCCGCCGCCGCCAAGGTCGCCGAGTCCATCAACAAGGCCTTCGGGCGCTTCGACCCCGACGGCGCCGGCCCGGTCACCGGCTTCGAGTACCGCAAGCACAAGGTCTACTCCATCGACATCGAGGGCCTGGTCAACCCCGGCTACGCGGTGGCCGGTAAATACCTGTTAGTCGGCGGCAACGTGGCCGCGGTCAAGCGGGCCATCGCCCGCCTGGCCGCCGGCGGGGAGGCCGCCGCCGGGCTGGTCGCCGACGAGCGCTTCAAGAAGGCCGCCGCGCGGGTCAAGACCGCCGGGGCCTCGGCGCTCAGCTACCACCACGCCGCCAAGGACGCCGGCAGCGTGCTGGCCCTGACGGACATGATCCGCGGGGAACTGGCCCGCGAGCTGGCCCGCGCCCGGGCCCGCGAGGCGGAACTCGACAGCATGAGCCGGCTGGCCGGCATCAACCGGGCCTGCCGCGACTGGGCCGAGGACCACGACGGGAAGTTCCCCGCCGGGCTGAACCAGCTCGGCCCCGCCTACCTCGCGGACCGCAAGCACCTCGTCTGCCCCGACTACGGCACCCACGCCGCCGGCGGGGTTGACTATGCCTACGTGACCGGCCTGAAGAAGACCGACAAGGGCGACTACGCCTTGGCCTACGAGTCGGTGCCCGACAAGGACGGCACGGTCAACGCCCTGTTCCTCGACGGCCGGGTGCAGAACCTGGCCCTTAAGGCGTTGAAAAAACAGCTCGCCGCCCAGAAGGCCGCGCTGACGAAGGCCGGCCGCAAGGTGGCGGTCATCGAGCCGGCCGGCGCCGCCCGCGGCGAGCCGGTCCCGGAGATACTCAACAAGAACATGATGATAGACCTGCTGCTGGCGCTGCTCGAGCCCGACCGGCAGCCCTCGGCAGAGAGCCTCACCAGGCACCTCTTCCCCTCGGTGGCGGTGACCCGCAAGGTGGAGGGCGGGCTGCTGTCTGAGAGCTTCAGCCCGCTGGGCCTCTCGCTGAAGGCCGACCCCGCCAACGCGGCCGCGCTGCTGAGCCTGGCCGCGGCGGTCAGCTACCCGGCCATGGCCGCGACCCGGCGCTCGGCGAGGATGGTAATGAGCAAGTCCAACCTCCGCCAGATCGGCCT
>CAZONU010000090.1:0-4975 GCA_964581145.1 uncultured Planctomycetia bacterium | reverse complement strand
CGGCCTGGCCTGCCGCATGTACGCCGACGACAACGACGAGGGCTTCCCCAAGAAGAGCTTCAAGGTCCTGATGCCCACCTACATCGACAACAAGAAGATGCTCGTCTGCCCGCACTACGCGGAGCACGCCGCCGACGGCATCGACTACGCCTACGTCACCGGCCTGCGGGCCACCGACCGGGGCAGCTGGGTGATGGCCTACGAGGTGCGGCCCGGCCCCAGGGGGCGGGTCAACGCGCTCTTCTGCGACGCGCACGTCGAGGCCCTGACCCCGGTCAAGCTCAAGCGGCTCCTGGCCAGGCAGTTCGGCAAGATGAAGGCCGCCAAGCGCAAGTACTCGGTGGTCGAGCCGGAGGGATTGAAGCCGGTCTTCAAGGCCGCGGACGTAAAGCCCCTGGGGGCCAAGAAGTAAGAAACCACCAAGTCACCAAGACACAAGGAACCTCGACGTTTTGGACGCGGCGCTGCCCGCCGGTCCAACGAGCGACTCTCGCCGCGACCTGAATCTGCTTGGTGCTCTTGGCGTCTTGGCGGTGAGAAACAGGAAGCCGAAGTAGCCCGCCGCCGCCGGGCTTGACAGCGTTTTCCGGGGAACTAGAATCCGGCGCGTAGCCGCAGCCGGAGGTGCCATGTTCCCCGCCGAGCTCAGCGACCAGCGCCGCGACGAGATGATCGAGAAGGCCGCTCGCGCGGTGGTCAAGCGGCGGCTGGAAAGCCCCGCGGTGGCGCTGCTGGAGATGCACAAGCCGCTGGCGATGATCGGCAGCAACCTGGTGATGTTCCTGACCCCGCTGGCCGCGCCCTTTATTTCGTGGCGGCGCTGCGACGAGCTGGCCTTCTTCCTGATGGACCGCGACAATGTAGAGAAGCTGGCGGGCCGCATCGAGGAGCTCGGGCGCCAGCGCCGGGAAGGGACCGCCGCGTGACCGGCGCCGGGGCGCTGCTGACCCACCTGCCTTTGGCCTCCCTGCCGCCGGTGGTCCACGCCAGCTACGCGATGTACGTCCTGACCGTGCTGTTCCTCCTGCCCGGGCTGCTTTTCATCCTTATGGCCAGGCGCGGCGCGGAGCTCTATATACGAAGAATCCCGGGCATCGACGCCATTGAGGAGGCCATCGGCCGGGCCACCGAGCTGGGCCGTCCGATGATGTTCTCGACGGGGCTGACCCGGCTGAACGCGCTGCTCTACGCGCTCTTGGGCATCGTCACCTACGTGTCCCGGAAGGCCGCGACCTACGGCTGCCGGCTGATCTTCCCGCAGTGCGACGTCGAGGTCATGCCCATCGTGGAGGAGACCGCCCGGGAGGCCTACCGCGCGGTCGGCCGGGTGGACCAGTTCAACCCCCAGGACGTGCGCTTCCTCTCGCCCAGCCAGTTCGCCTTCGCCTCCGGGTACATGGGCATCGCCCACCGCGAGCAGGCGGCCAGCTGCTTCCTGTTCGGCGCCTTCGCGGCCGAGAGCCTGATCCTGGCCGAGGCCGGCCAGCAAGTCGGGGCCATGCAGGTGGCCGGCACGCCCACGCTCACCCAGGTGCCCTTTTTCCTGACCAGCTGCGACTACACCATCATCGGCGAGGAGGTCTACGCCGCCGGCGCCTACCTCTCGCGCGAGCCGTCCCAGCTCGGCTCGGTCCGCGGGCAGGACGTGTCCAAGCTGGTGGTCCTGGTCATGCTCCTGGTCGGGCTGGGCTTCGCCACCGCGATGAGCATCCGGCGGCGGGACACCCTGGAGGGCCAGGATCTCAACAGCCCCTTCGCGCGCATGCTCTACGCCCAGCCGGGGCAGAGGCGGGTGCTGGCCCGCATCGAGCCGGCCGACGGCTACGCGCCCGGCAAGGAGCCGGAGCACGAGGACCTGGAGGAGGCGCTCTCCGCGGCCCGCGGGGAGCTCAGCTACACCGCCAAGCTGGTCCGCGGGGAGATGCGCACCCGCATCGTCCCCGGCCTGGCCGCCGAGGAGCAGGCCCTGCGCGACGCGCTGCCGCACTTCAAGGCGGGCGCGGGACACGACGAGGCCCAGGCGGTCACGGAACGCCTCAAGGCCATAAGGCAGCGCGCGGAGACAGCGGCGGGAGTGAAGCCCCCCGCGAAGAAGGCCGCCTGGGGGCTCAAGGAACTCATCGAGAAGAAGCTCCCCGAAATGGAAGCGGCCGCCCGGGACCGGGCCCGCGCGCGCGCCGCCGAGCTCTATCAACCAGAGCTGGAGCGCCTGGCCTACTGGGTCTCCCGGCAGGCCGGCGCCGACACGAAGAGGAAGTGCGGCGGCCCGGTCAAGGCCGCCGAGACCGTGCTGGCCGACGCGAAGAGCACCGCGCTGGGCATCAGGCGCGCCGTCGAGCGCGCCCGGGAGGCCTGCTACGACGCGCACTTCGCCCGGGCCAGGGCGGACTTCAGCGAGGCCCAGCGCGCCGCCGAGGAAAAGACCCCGCGCTTCCTGCTCAAGACTGCGGCCAGCCTGGATCCGAAGGTGAAGAAAGAGCTGGAAGAAGAGGTAGACAAGGCGACCGACGCAGAGCGCAAGGAACGGGACAAACGGGCCAAGGAGGGAAAGCTGCCGCCCCGTATGGGGATCGAGGAGTTCCGCAGGAAGGCTTGGCAAGGCTTTTTCGTGGAGCATTGTACCACGCTGGTCCTCGACGGCACCGAGTCGACCTCCGGCCGCGGCCGGCCGCTGCCCATCTCGCACAGTTGGCAGGTGCTGGGCCTGCCGGGCATGGCCACGGTGGCGATGCTTGGCGGGCCTAAGCCCAAGGTAGTGGTCCCCAGTTCCGGCCGCTACAGCCTGCGCCTGACGGTCAGCGAGCAACTGCCCGACAAGGACGAGACTCTGGGCATTGACGGGGAAGCCCCCTCCAAGGTGGCGCACAAGATGATAACCACCGGCTCCCTGCAGAAGCTCTCCTGGCGCCCGGCCAAGGACGCCGTGCCCGGGAGCTGCGCGGTCCATTTCGAGACCGCGGGGCTCGGCCGCAACCGGGACTTCGTGAAAGTGGAGGACCGGACGGTCGACGCCGCGGGGGTCCAGTGGGACCCCCAGAGGGAGAAGAAAGCCGAGGAGAAGGGACACCCCCTCGAGCTGGTCTTCACCGAGCCCGGCTTGTACACGACCACGGTCGTTGTCAGCTACAGGAGGAAGCCCGCCCGGGACGCGGCCGCCGAGAAGAAGCGCCGGGAGGCCGCCGCCGCGGCCGAGGCCCCCGAGCAGGTCCAGACGGCCCGCAAACGGCTGGCCGTCGAGCTCAGCGGCGTGCTGGAGAGCCTCAACCGCGTCAACAAGCGCCTGGGGGGCATGGAGAAGCTGGCCGAGAAATACAAGGAGCAGCTCGGCGAACTTGAAGAGGACGAGGCCAAGAGGCGCCCCGCGCTGGCCCGCAGGCGGGAGGAGCTCACCGACGGGAACTGGCCGGACCGCAAGACCGCCGTCGAGCTCCACAAGTACGTGAAGGCCCTGCGCGAGTGGGTCACGGCCAGCACCAAGTACGCCGCGCGCCTCAGGGCCCAGGCGGGCATCCTGGGCACCGGCAAGCTGGACCTGCCCGCCGCGGAAGAGAAGAAGAAAGAAGAGAAGAGACCGCCGGCGCCGGAGGGGGGGCCGAAGCCGGTCAAGCCCGACAGTCCCAAGAAGCCGGCCGGGCCCAGGCTCAAGGGCAGGCTCGAGAAGTACGTCGCCGAGGGCGAGAAGCTCAGCTACCGGATCGAAGCCGAAGGCGGCGAGGGGCCCTACAAGTACAAGCTCGAGGGGCTGCCCGCGGGCCTGAGCTTCGACGGGACCGATCTGGTTGCCGGGACGCTGAAGACCCCCGGCCCGCACAGCGTCGACGTGACGGTCACCGACTCGAAGGGCGCCCTCGCCAGGGCGACGTTGACGTTCGGCATTTCGCGCGACGGCTGGAAGCGCTGCCGCATTTACTGGACCGTGCTGGAGCCCGAGACCGACTCGGAGACGCTGGTGGTGGTGGTCGAGGAGGCGCCGCTCAGGCTGCGCCCGCCCTGGAAGCCGGTCCCCGAGAAGGACGCCGATAAGGAGGAGAAAGCCGGCGGGGAGGGCGCGCAATGAGGCGCCGGCTGGTGGTGCTGGTCACCCTGCTGGCGGGGATTTACTACTTCTTCGAGTTCTTCCTGCCCCGGCACATCATCATCGGCGACTTCGACTTCATGTGGAGCCGCTACGACCGCAAGATCGGCGACATCGCCAGGGTGATGTTCGTGCCGGCCATCGCCCTGGGAATCATTAACTTGGTCCGCATTCACGGCTACGCGATAATCCGCAGGCGCAAGGGCTGGTACAACTCCCTGGCGCTGCTGGTCTTCATGTTCGGCACGATGCTTGCCGGTTTCTGGGGGCACTTCGCCGAGAACCCGGCGGTGTGGTCCTTCTTCCAGGACTTCCTGTTCAAGGGGCTGATGAACAACCTGGGCTCGGCGATGTTCAGCCTGCTGGCCTTCTACATCGCCAGCGCGGCCTATCGCTCCTTCCGGGTGCACAACGTGGAGGCCGCGCTGATGATGGCCGCGGCGCTGCTGGTCATGATCGGGCAGATTCCGCTGGGCTTCTTCCTGCACGAGAACATTCCCGTGGCCCGCAACTGGGTGATGACCAAGGTGAGCACCCCGGCCTTCCGGGGCATCATGTTCGGCTCGCTCATCGCCGGGCTGGCCATGGCCGTGCGCATGTGGTGGAGCCTGGAGCGCACGGCTTCTCGGTCGGGAGGGCGCTAGCGTGGCCGAGAAACGCGCGCCGGCGTCCCCCTGGCTGCTGCGCATCGACCGGCGGCTGGTCTACCTCTTCGTGCTGGTGGCCCTGACCCTGCCGCTGCTCTTCCCGGGCATGACCACCAAGCCCGCGCCGCTGAAAAGCGCCCGCAAGCTCTTCGACAAGGTCGAGGCCATCGACCGCGCGCGCAATGAGGCCAGGGACAACGGCGAGGAGTACAACAAGATCGTTCTGGTGGTCCTTGACTTCGGGCCGCAGACC
>CAZONU010000089.1:9238-14264 GCA_964581145.1 uncultured Planctomycetia bacterium | reverse complement strand
CCGCCGGAGGCAACGACCGCATCGCCGGGGTGCTGCCCTTCTTCCACTCGCTGGGCCTCACCGCCACGCTGTGGCTGCCGCTGGTCAAGCGCATCGGCGCGGTCTACCACCCCAACCCCACCGACGGGCGCGCGGTGGGCGCGCTGGTCCGCGAGTTCGGCGCCACCACGCTGCTGGCCACCCCCACCTTCCTGCGCATCTACACCCGCGCGGTGCTGCCCGGCGACTTCGGCTCCTTGAAAGATGTAGTTGTCGGCGCCGAGAAGCTGCGCGGCGACGTCGCCGCGGCCTTCTTCGACAAGTTCGGGGTCCGCCCGGTGGAGGGCTACGGCTGCACGGAGTGCTCGCCGGTGGTCAGCATCAACGTGCCCGACTTCCGCGCGCCGGGGGTCATGCAGAAGGGCACCAAGCCGGGCACCATCGGCCAGCCCCTGCCGGGGGTCTCGGTGCGGGTGGTCGACCCGGAGAGCTTCGCGACGCTGCCGGCCGGAAAGGACGGGCTGCTGCTGGTCCGGGGCGCCAACGTGATGAAGGGCTACCTGAACAAGCCCGAGCTCACCGCCGAGGTCATGCGCGGCGGGTGGTACGTCACCGGGGACATCGCCCGGCTGGACGAGGACGGCTTCGTCACCATCACCGACCGGCTGAGCCGCTTCAGCAAGATCGCCGGCGAGATGGTGCCCCACGGCCGCGTGGAGGAGGAGATCGAAAAGCTCCTGGGCACCGCGGAGCTGCTGGTCGCCGTGGCCGGCGCCCCCGACGAGAAGAGGGGCGAGCGGCTGGTGGTGCTCCACAAGCGGCTGCCCGTTAACGTAGAAGAGCTTCGCGAGAAGCTGGCGGCCTCCGGGCTGCCCCGGCTGTGGGTGCCGCGCCGCGAGGACTTCCACGAGGTCGAGGAGATTCCCGTGCTGGGCACCGGCAAGCTGGACCTCAAGGCCCTCAAGGAGCTTGCCCGCCGGCTCTCGGGCGGGCCGGAAGCCGAGAAGGCGGGCCGCGGGACGCCGGACGCGTGAGCGTCGAACTCCACTGCCACTCGTTTTTCTCCGTGGACGGCTGGGCGGCGCCGGAGGAAATCGCCGGGCAGGCCGCCGCCGCGGGCGTTTCGACGCTCTCGCTCACCGACCACAACTCCCTCGAGGGCCTGGCCCGCTGCCGAAAGCACGCGGAAAAGCTGGGCCTGCGCTTCATCGACGGGATCGAGCTCGACGTCAAGTGGCGCGGCGACGATTATCACGCAGTGGCCTTCGGCTTCGACCCGGACCACGCCGGCCTGCGCGAGGTCTCGGCCCGCAACTGGGAGTGCTACGAGCTGAACTTCGCGAGGTGGGCCCCGATCATCGAGCGGCGCTGGGGGGTCACCCGCGAGGAGCTCCGCGCCGACCTGCCCAACCGCTACCCCGACCTGCCCTCGCCGCCGCTCAACAAGTGGCACGCGCGCGGCTACATGCTCGAGAAAGGCATCTTCCCCGACCGCGAGACCGCGCTCCGGGAAATGCGGGAGGTAGGCACCGAGGCCGAGGGTCACCTGCCGGACGAGGAGGTCTGGCCCTTTTCAACCCTCGAAAAAGCGCGCGACGCGGTCGGCGCCGCCGGGGGAATCCTGCTCCTGGCCCACGTGGGCGGGTCGGCCGAGACCCTTGACGGCCAGCTGCGCCTGATAACCGGGATGCTCGAGGCCGGCCTCGACGGCTTCGAGCTATACCACCCGGCCAATACGCGCTATGAGCACTTCGAGGAGCTGGTCGCCGAGGCCCGCAAGCTGGGCTGCGCCCTCAGCGGCGGCTCGGACGGGCACGCCCGCCCCGGGCACGCCGGGAACAGCATCGGCAGGATGGAAGTGCCCGACTGGGTGCTGGAGACCATCGACGCGGCCCTGGAGCGCCGGCGGGGAAAGGGCTAACCGGGCCGCAGAAGTTCTCAAGGAGTCCGCATGTCCCGGAGGGCCGGAGGCGAGGGCGCAGGGGACCTCCCTCCCTCTCAAGTAGAGGGAGGCCCCCTGCTGTTTCTCTTCGGCACTGCCGCGCCCTCGTGCTCCCGGCCGGCTGAGACCGCGGGCCAACGGAGTCCTCACGCCGGTTTGCATGCCCGCCGGAGGAACCTGGGACTTTTAAGGGGCTATAAGGACTATCGGCAAGAAGGAGGCCCAACCTCGAACGCCAGCCGCTTCTCCTGGCGCGACGGCTCGGACCTAAGGGGCATCACATTGCCAGCAGCGACCCGTTCTCTCATGTCCCGCCATCACATATGAGCAGTCATTTCCTGCCCTTCAAAGTCGCTGAACCCTTACCCCCCCCTCTATCCTGCTGGGCCTTCTCTAGCTTCTCCAGAGCTTCGCGTGCTTCGTATCTCACGATTGGCTTTGGGTCTTCTCTAAGAGCACTCAGCACTTCCAACGCCTTTGCGCTTCCCCTGCCGACTTCGCCCAATCCTCTTGCAGATGCACTGCGTACGAACTCATTCTCGTCCTTAGCGGCAGTAACGAGGTACTCTATATCATCAACTGCAGCCGTCTGAGAAACAGCGGCCATTACTTGGCTTCTTGCGTGGTCCCTATACAGACTGCTACCGAACTTCTGAAATTCAATTGGCCAACTCTTCGGAACTCCGAATTCCTTTCTGATTTCCAGTAGCGCCTTCTCAATATCCCGTAGGCAGTCAATGAGCCAAGACAATTTCACATCACCTCTATTTGAATCCCGGAAGTATCGGGCACCATACGTGGCAACTACTGGTCTCCTGTCAAGCAGAGCACACAAAGCCAGTTTGCTCGCAAGAGGTGATCTGTAGCCTGCTAATGCCTCAGCAGCTCGGCTGCGGACCCTCCTATTACGGTCGTGAACAGCAAGCCCAAGCAAAACTAGACCTTCCAGGTTCTTCCCTTGTTGCACGGCACTTACCACATCCAGGCGATCACCAAAAGGACCAGATTGGTCCAACATTCTCTGCTCAAGTAAAGGGTAAGCATCTGAGCTCCCCAGCGCGCAGAGCGCCACCGCTGCAGTCCATTTCTCCGAAGCTATGCTTTCGGGTGCATTTAAGTAGATGCTTAGGGCTGATAGGACTCGGTCCTTTCCTCCGAGGCGCTCCGCAAGATCATCGATCTCCTCTATTCGCGACCTGCCGAGGGGCTGCAGTTCCCTGACAATCGTTCTTGCCCGCATGAGAGGCAAGAGGTACAAGAAAGACAGGATTCCCACCAGGACCAAACTTGCTCCAGCCATCAGCCACAACTTCAGGACGGCCCTACTTTTCTTGACCATTTGCATTCCTATCGAGCTCCAACCGACTTAGCCGAGCTCCCCCCAGTCGAAGGTTATGGACAGCCTGTCGCAGCGTCCCTTGAGCAGGTCCTGGTAGGCCGCCTGGGCGTCCCGCGGCGAGCGCGTCTCGCAGAGCCCGTCGACCTGCACGCGCCCGCCGGCGATCCACTCCATAGCCGCGCGGTAGTTGGCGAAGGTGCTGCCACTGCGGAAGTCGGCGGGGCGCTTGGGCACCTCCCACTCCCAGCCGCTTCGCAGCACGGCGTAGTTGTGAAAGACCGCGGACAGGACGTCAAAAGCCGGAACGTCGCTCTTGCGCTCCCAGGGCACGCCGACCAGCACCACCTCGCCGCGTTTCTTCACCGCTCTGCAGCCCTCCAGGGCCGCGGCCTCGTGGCCGGAGCACTCCAGGACCAGCGCGAAGCCCGCGTCGCGTGGTGGCACGCGCTCGGCGACGTCGCCCAGCCCGCAGCCCTTCGCGGCCTCCCGGCGCGCCGCGACCGGGTCGCAGGCGGTGACCCGGTACCCGCAGGCCGCGAAGACCTGCGCGGCGAGCAAGCCCACCATCCCCAGGCCGGTGACCAGCACGGGGTCCGGCGGGCGCGCGGCCGTAGTCACCAGCGTGCTCATGCTCACGCCCATCATCCGGGCCAGGACCGCGCGCTCCGGCGCCAGGCCCTCCGGCAGGGGGACCACCTCCTCGCGCGCGGCGCGCTGGCAGAGCCGGTGGTTGCCCAGCGAGAAGACCCGGTCGCCGGGCTGGATGTCGGTCACTTCATTCCCGGTCTCCTCGACCTCGAACACCGTGGCGTAGCCGCTCCCGGTCGGGAACTTCCCGAAGTATCCCCCGTAGACGGCCAGCTCGGTGCCGGCGCTCACCAGCGACACCAGGCTGCGCCCGGCGACATCACTGGGGCCCAGCGGCGCGGAGCGCTTCTCCTCCTCGATCAGCTCGGCCCGTTCTTTCTCGATGAACCTGATAACCCGGTCGCGCGCGCTCACAGCGGAACTCCCACCTCTTCGGCGACCCGGCGGAGGTGCGCGGCGGCCAGGTCGTACTCGGCCTCGTTCGGCAGGTGCTCGAGCATCAGCGGGGTGTCCGGGTCGAGCCCGCTCAGGGCTCCCAGGAAGGCGCGGTAGTCCAGCGCGCCCAGCCCGGGGCGGACCTCGTCGAGGTGCACGGTGAGCTTCCCGGCGAGCAGGACGTCCTTGGCGTGGCAGCTCCTGATGTGCGGGCCGAGCTTCTCAACGAACTCGCGGATCATCGCGCCGCTCTGCGCGTAGCGCTGCGGGCTGCATATCAGGTTCACGGGATCGAAGTGCACCGCGAAGCGCTCCCGGTCGACGGCCGCAAGCAGGCGCGCGTAGCTCTCAACGGAATCGGGAAACATCCAGGGCATGGTCTCCAGCGTGTAGAAGGTGCGCGAGGGCTTTACCGCGTCAATAATTTCGCGGACCGAGGCGACGACCATATCAAATGTCTCCGGGGTCAGGTTGGCGGGGTCCGGCCCGTCCCACCTCATTCCGCGGGAGCCGGAGATGTTCACGCAGCAGCGCGCGCCGACCCTGTCGGCCAGGGCCAGGCGGTTCTTGCACTTCTCCAGCGCCGCGGCGCGCTCGGCTTCGTCACGTGAAAGCGGATTGCTCCAGGCGCCGACCTCGGCGATCACCACGCCGGCCTCCGCCGCGGCCCGCGCGTAATCCTGCACCACTGCGTCGTCGGCCCCGGGATTCAGCGGGCAGAAGGCCGCGCGCCAGCCCTTGGC
>CAZONU010000089.1:0-9228 GCA_964581145.1 uncultured Planctomycetia bacterium | reverse complement strand
CGCCGAAGACGGGTCCGCCCAGGCGCATGGCAACAGTCCTCCTTCCGGCGGAACTCCTACCGCGCCGGGCGCGCGTTTGCAACTGACTTCGAAGGAAAGTTGAAAGAGGAATTCAAGGGACCGGTCGGCGGCCGACTGGCTACTTCACCGGCTTCTTCTTCTGGGGGGCCAGCTTGACCAGCACGGCCTGGTCTCCCGGCCGGGGGCGGACGTTCGACTCGATCGGCAGGACGCTCGCGAAGGCCCCCCACAGGGTGACCACCTTGACCCGCCCGATCTTCTTGCCCAAGTGGCGGACCTCGAACACGTCGCCCTCGGCCAGCCCCGAGCTCGCCCCCGCGCTGATGGCGCGGCGGGGGCTGCAGCGGACGTCCAGGAACCTGGCCCGCAGCCCGGGCTTCGCCCGCGGGAAGAGGACGCTGAGGACCCCCTTCTCCTTCAGCTCCCGCAGCATCTTGTAGGCCGCCTCCCGGTTCTCCAGGAGGTTCTTCCCGTCTCGGGCGGCCCCCCGCAGCTGCTCTATGAATCCGTTCATGTGACGCGCGAAATGAAGAGTCACGGGTGGCTCGGGCAGCTTCCTCTCGAAGACCACGTCGTCGCCGACTTTCGCCGGCGCGCCGCCGGCAAGCACCTCGCCCCCCGCATGCGCGTCGGTGAGCTCGATTCGGCCGACGGTCCGGCCTCCGCGGCGGACCTCGCCGATCAGCCCCTTCTTCAGCCTGGACTCGCCGCCGCCGCCGACCACGACGATCTTCCCCTTCGGTCCGGTGGCCAGCACCTTGGTTCGAATGATCTCGGGAGGCTGCCGCGCAGGATCGGCCTCGGCCAAGTCGCCGACCTTGACCGGCTTGTCGCTCTCGATGACCTGGGCATCGCAGCGGAACATCTTGTATCCGGTCACCCGCGCCCGGCCGATGCGCTCCTTCCCGCGGCGAAGGTGGAAGACCAGGTCGAGAACCACCCCGGCCTCGGGGCCCGCCGCCAGGACCACGCGCTTGCCCCCGGGCGCCACTTCGATGACCTCGGTGCGGACCTCGCCCCTGACGGCCGGGGGTTTGGGCTCCTCCGGCCGCAGCGCGGGGTCGGCGACGGGCGGCGCCTTCTTGGGCCGCGGCCCGCATCCGGCGGCCAGCGCAATCAGTCCGGCAACCAGCAGCGTCCGCGGATACATGACTGGCTCCGGCTACTTCTTCGGTTTCTTCCCCGGCTTCTTCTCTTTGGCCCTCTCGGCGCGCATGCGCTCGAGCGCCGCGCGCGCGGCCGCGCGATCCTCCTTGCTGGTCTCCGGGTCCTTGATCTTGGCCTCCAGCTCGCGCCTCACCGCGGCGGGGTCGGCGGGCCGGCTCTCGGGTAGGGCCGAGTCCCGGCGCTCGTCCGCGGGGTCGTAGACCGCCCGGTCGCCGGGCTTGAATTTCTCGCGGCTCTCGACGATCCGGGCCCCGCTGAGCCCGGGCTTGACCAGCACCACCTCGACGCGGCCGATGTAGCGGTCCCCGCGGTAGACGTAGAAGACCTTGCCGGGCTTCACGCCGGCCGCGCTGCCGGCGCCGAGGACGGCGCGCCCGGCCTTGGCCCGCACCTCCAGCAGCCGGGTGTGAATCGTCCCGGGCGCGGGCCGGAAGGCGGGCGGCTTTTCCGTTTCCCGGGGCGGCCGGGTCGCGACCACCGCCACCGCCCGGTCGCCGATCTTCAGGCGCTCCTTGATATCGAGGATCCTTCCGCCGCAGCGCTTCTCCCAGAGGTGGTCGACCCGCACCCGGCCGATGACCACCCCCCTGCGGAGTATCGCGAAGACCGAGCCCGGGCGCACCCCGTCGCGCCGGCCCGCGTCGATGGCCGCCTGGCCGCTCTCCTTGACCACGTCGACGACCCAGGCGCGGACCTCGCGGAAGGCCGGCTCCTCCCGGCCCCGCTCCGGCGCGGGCTTCGCGGGGGCCGGCCCGCAGCCGGCGGCCAGGAGCAGGACGGGGCCCAGAAGCAGGCGGCGCGCGCGCATGAGGGCTTCTCCTCTCCATCCTCCGTAGCAGTGCTACTGCGAAGGACGGGCGCTCGTGAACGGGGACGACACCCGCCCTCGGGCGCCGCCCCTCTTATGACGCTGGTCCGCGCTGACTACTTAGAGGACTTCCTGGCCAGCTCCTCGGCCCGGGCCTGGAGCGTCGCGGCCAGCTTGGCCCTGTCGGCGGCCCTGGCCTTGGCGGCCAGCCCGCCCAGCTTCTTGGCAAACTCCGCGCCCCGGCCGGCCTTGAGGTACAGCTTCTCGGCCTTCTTCCAGCCGCCGGAGTCCAGGTCCAGGTGGGAAGCGACCAGGTAGTAGGTGGACGCGGAGGCCAGGTCGTCGGCCTCGGTCGCGAACTTCTCGAGGAGCTCGCCGAGGCGCAGCGCGGCGGCGCCCGCGTCCTTCCCGCGCGAGCCGTCGGCGTTCTTCATGGTGACGGCCGCGTAGTAGTAGGCCAGCGCGGCCTCGGCGCGCCCCCGGGGGGTCTTGCCCGCGGCCTTCTCCAAGGTTTGGGCCTTGGCGAAGGCGGCGCCGGGCGCGGCCACGTCGCCGACCTTCAGGTAGACGAACTTCCTGATGGCCACGACCGCCGGCTTCTTGGGTTCGGGCTTCTTGGGTTCGGGCTTCTTGGCCGCCCTGAGCTTGTACTTCTCCAGCTTGGCGATCATCGCCGCGGCCTTGCGGTCGTAGCCGGTGCCCGCGCCGGTCTTCTTGACCTCCCCGAAGGCCGTGATGGCCGCGGCGTAGTCCTCCGGCTTCTTCCTGTAGTCCGCGTAGGCGGTCTCGTAGAGGGCCCTGGCGTCGGCGATCTTCTTGCGCTTCTCCGCGGCGGCCTTGAGCGCCGTGAGCTTGGCGATCATCTTCTCGGCGCTCTTCTCGTAGCGGGTGCCCGCCGCGGCCTTCTTGACCTCCCCGTAGCGCGCGATGGCCGCAGCGTAGTTCTTGGGGTCGGCCTTCCAGGCCTTCTCCGCGGAGACCAGCATCTCCCTGGCCTTGGCCGCCTTGGCCACGGCGGGGTCGACCGGCTTGGGCTCGGGCTTCTTGGGCTCGGGCTTGGGTTCGGGCTTTTTGACCGTTGCGGCCGGCAGCTTGGTCCCGTCGTGCGGGCAGTACTGGGTGCCGTCCTTGAGCTTGCGCTTGCAGGTCGGGCACACCACGGCGAAGGCCAGCCCGGCGGTCAGGAGCACCGCGGCGGCGGCGAGAATCGAGGCCTTGATCAGACGCATCGCGCTTCCTCCCAATGAGCTGCATCCCGCGGCCCGCCGCACGGCTCCGGCCCCTCGGCGGCGGTCGCTTGGACCCACGAATATCTCCGTAACGGCGCTTCGGTCAAGGGGAAAAGGGCTCCTTGCGCCCCGCAGGGGGCGGGCGATAATCGGCGCACCGCAGGAGGCCTGCCCATGCCCAGCTACGGACGACTCTTCGCCGGACCCAGCCGCGACCGCCGGGTCCACGGTCGCTTCGTCCTCGACTGGCGCGACTGCGCCGACTCGGACTTCGTGCGGGCGCTCGGCCCGCTCTCGACGCGGCTCAAGCGGGCCCGGAGGCTGTGGGACTCGGACCGCGAGGCGGCCCGCGGCCTGGTGGTCGAGCACTTCCTGAAGCGCGCCGCGCCCAGGTGGGCCTTCGACTACCGCAGGAAGCGCGCCCGGGTCCTGGCCAGCCGCAACTTCTTCTTCGACGAGGCCGTGGACCTGGCCAGGGCCCGCCGCTCGCTGGGCTACGAGTTCTACGACTACAACGAGACCGGCAACTACCTCAAGCTCACCCCCGCGGTGGACTGGGGCCGGGGCCGGGTGCGCCAGTTGGGCTCGGCCGGCTGGCTGACCATGGGCTTCGGCTACTGGGCGCTGTTTCCCGCGGCGGGCTACGCCATGACCCGGAACCGCCGCTACGCGGAGGTCTTCGCGGACTGCTGGCGGCGCTGGTTCGGGGACTTCCCCACCCGGGCCACCGACACGGGGCTGGACGGTTTCTTCGCTTTCAACACCCTGGAAGGGAGCGGCCTGGACAACTGCATGCACACCGGGCGGCGCGCCCTGGTGATGATCGACGTCCTGTACTCGGGGCTGCTCGGCGCCGTCGACGCCGACCTGGCCTTCGAGGTGATCAAGTACCTGTGGTTCGTGGCCTCGCTTTTCGAGCGGGCCTTTGCGGCCCGCGGCCGGCGGCCGGACTTCGGCCCCGGCAACCACAACCTCTTCGACCGCGGCACGGTGCCCTTCTGCCTGGGGACGCTGTTCCCCGAGTTCGACTGCGCCCCGGCGCTTCGCAGGCGCGGCCGCGCCGTGCTGCGCAGGCACGCTTCCGACCCCGACCGCGGCGCCATCCGCCCGGACGGGACCAGCTGGGAGCACAGCGCGCGCTACGCCTGGTACGCCGCGGGCATGCTCCGCCAGGCGCTGGAGCTGGCCCGGCTCAACAAGCGGCCGCTCTTCTCCAAACGCGAGGAGCGACGGGTGGCCGAATTCCTGGAATCCTTCGCCGACCTCACCGCCCCGGACGGCGAGATGGTCCCCTACGGGGACTGCCAGCCGCCGCGCGCCGGCTGCCACCTGGAGCTGGCCCGCTCGCTCCTGGCCGGCTCGCGCGCCGAAAAAGTGGCCAGGAAGCTCAAGGCCGCCACGCGCGCCCACGCTCCCGCGCGGCGCGCCTCGCCGCTCTCCGGAAAGCTCCGCGGCTCGCACTTCTTCCCGGCGAGCGGCATCCTGGTGGCCCGGACGGGATGGAGCCCCCGGGACTCGCTGCTCTTCGTGACCGCCGAGCCGCGCGCGGCCTACTCCGGGCACAGCCACCACGACTTCGGATCTTTTCAGCTCTGGGCCGACGGCGTTCCGCTCTTCTACGACGCGGCCACCTGGGCCTACCGCATCGACGAGATCATCCCCGCCGAGCGCGGCTACTACTACTCGGCCTTTGCCCACAACATGTTGACGATGGAGGACTACCGCCCGCGCCCGGTGTTCTTCAAGATGGGCAACGTCAATGCCTGGTGGGGCGACGGCGAAAACCCGCCGGTCAGGACCGAGAAGCTGGTCCTGGACGGCCCGCGCGGGGAGATGACCGTTTCTCACCAAGCTTTCCCGGACGTGAAGATAAAGCGCCGCTACCGCTTCGACCTCGCCGAGCGCTGGCTGGAGCTCACCGATTTCGTCGAGGCGAAGAAGGCGGCGCGGCGCACCCTCCGCCAGTGGCTGCACCTCTCTTTCGGGGTCAAGGCCCGGCTCGCCGGGGAGGGCGAGCTCCTGGTCAGGCACCGCGGCGTCGAGGCCCGCTGCCGCTGGAGCTCCTCGGAGCCGCCGCTGGACCTGGCCGTCGAACCCAGCTTTGAGGTCCTCCGCGCCGCGCGCGTCTTCCGGCTGGGCCAGCCCCTGCGGGCCTGCGCCGAGAGGGAGACGCGCTCCAAGCGCCTGGAGATCACCTGCTGCATAGAGTGGAAAAGGGCGCCGCGCCGGCGCTGAGCTTGCATCGACCCCGCCTCCGGGCGATACTTGGGCTCCGCCTGACTTCGGGAAGGAGAGCCTGCCCCTTGAGCGACTCCAACCGCGCCTTCGAGACCCTGGCCGGCTTCCGCTCCGCGGCCCACCGCCTCCAGCGGTGGCTGGTCGGGCTGGGACTGCTGGGCTCGATCGGCTGCGCCCTCGCCGCGGCCCGGGGGCTGCTGCCGGCCTGGACGATCCCCGCCGCGGCGGGGATGGTCCCCCTGGGCGCGCTGTGGGGGCTCCTCTGGCGCCGGCGCGCGGAGCGGGCCTTCTGGCGGGGAGCGCGCGTCCCGGAGCGCGGCCGGAAGGTGCGCCTGCCCCTCGAGGGGCTGCTTCTGGCCCTGACCTTTCTGCTGCTCGGCGGCCGCACCGCGCTGGCCGCCGAAGAGCTGGGCGGGGGCGGGGGCCTGGACGTTGAAGCCCTGCTGGAGGTCGCCGGCCCCGGCGGCTGGGTCGCCCTGGCCCTGGGGGCCCTGGCCCTGCTGGTCGCGCTCTACCTCTTCTTCTCGCTGTGGGCCTGGCACTTCGCGCCCCGGCGCCTGCGCGGCGAGCTCCTGGAAAAGATCGCCGGCGGCGACACCGAGGGCGCGCGCCGGCTCTGCCAGTCCAGCGGCAGCCTGCTGGCCCGCAGCGTGCTGGCCGGCCTGCCCGCCCCGGGGCGCTTGCCCTCGCCCGGCGAGGAGCTGCCCGCGGCGCGGATCGAGGCGGCCGGCCGGCGCGGGGCGGCGCGCTGGCGCGCGCTGGTGGACTTCCTGGCCGCGGCCGGCCTGCTCGCCCCGCTGGCCGGGCTGCTGGGAACCGTGCTGGGCATGCTGGAGGTCTTCGGCGCGGTGGCCGCGCAGGACGCCAGCACCGCCTGGGTGGCCGCCGGAGCGGTGGCCGCGCTGGTGCCCGCGGCGGTCTCGCTGGCGGTGAGCCTCTTCGCCCTGGGCGTCCACTACCTGGCCGACCTGCGCCTGGGCTCGCTGGTCGCCAAGTGCGAGGCGGCCTGCATGGAGTGCACCGCGGCGCTGGCCGACCTGGGCGTCCAGGCGCGGGACCGCGCGGACTCCCGGGCCGCGCCCCCGAAATCCGCGCCGCCCGAGGAAGAAGCCAAGGGAGAAGAGCCGGCGGAGGAGAAGGCGTGATCTTCCTGCCGGCCCGCCCGCGGAGGACGCCGCTGGTGCTGGCCGCGCCGCTGGCCTGCGGGCTGGCCGCGGTCCTGGCGGCCCTGGCGGCCCTGTGGGGCCTGGGCCGCGCCGGGCGGGCCCTGCCGGTGGAGCTGCCCAAGGTGTCCGGCCGCGCCGAGCCGTTGAAACCGGACTTCACCGGCCACGTCGTCACCGTCCGCCCCGACGGCGGCTACGCCCTGGGCGGCAGCCGCCTGCACTGGTCGGAGCTCAAGCGCCGCCTGGGGCGCCTGGGGGAGCTGCCCGCCGCGGGCGGCGAGCGGATCCTGATCCGCGCGGACGCGAACGCCCCCTTCGGGAAGGTCGCCGACCTCCTGGAGATCTGCCGGGAGGCGGGGCTGGGCTCGGTGCGCTTCGAGGTGCTGGAGGAGTCCCGGCCTTGAGCCGCCGGCTCTGCGCCCTGCTCCTGATCGCCGGGGTCTGCGCCTGGGCGGCGGCCGCCGGGGCCGGCGAGAAGCCGCTCACCGCCGCCGACGAGCAGTACCGGCTGGCCGGGGCGCTCTTCGCCCGCGGCGAGTTCGCGCGCGCCGCCGCCACCTACGCGTCCTTCGCGCGCAGGCACCGCCGCGACCCGCGCGCCGCGGAGGCCCACTTCCGCTCGGCCGAAAGCCTCTATCGCGCCGGAGAGGGCAAAAGGGCCCGCGCGGCCTTCGAGAGGTGCCTGGCGCTGGAGCTGCCCGCCGCGCGGCTGGCCGCCGCGCGCATGCGCATCGGGACCATTCTCTACGCCGCCGGCGACGCGAAGGGCGCGGCGGCGGCGCTGGCCCAGGCGGACATGAAGCGGCTCCCCGTCGAGGCCCGCCGGACGGCGGCCTACTTCCTGGGCGCTTCGCTGCTGGAGCTGGGCAGGAAGAAGGCGGCCGGCCCGCACCTGGCCCGGGCGGCCGCCTCGAAGCAGGCGGCGGTGGCCGCGCCGGCGCTCCTGGCCCTGGCCCGCCTGGAAAGCGAAGCCGGGCGCGGCGCGGGGGCGGCGGGGCATCTCGGGAAGCTCCTCAAGCAGTTTCCGGCCGCGGCGGAGGTGCCCGAGGCCGGCTTCCGGCTGGCCGAGCTCTCGCGCTCGGGAGGCAAGCCCGCGGCCGCGCTGCCGCTCTACGCCGCGGTGCTCAAGCGCTCCCCGCCCGGCGAGTTGGCCGCCCGCGCGGCGCTGGGCGCGGCCTGGTGCCACCTCGAAAAGGGGAACGCGGCCGGCGCCCTGAAGATGGCCTCGCTGGCCGCGCGCGAGCCGGCGCTGGCCGTCGAGAGCCGCTACGTGACCGGCCTGGCCCGGATGGCCGCAAAGAAGTACGCCGAGGCCGAGGCCTCCTTCGCGGGAGTCATCAAGCTCGACCCCCGGGGGCCGCGCGCCGAGGCCGCCGCCTGCCGGACGGTCTGGTGCCGGCACCTGGCCGGCCGCAACGCGCGGGTGGGGCCCGCCGCGCGCGAGTTCCGGGCGCGCTTCCCCAAGAGCAAGCTGGCCGGCGAGGTGGCCTACGTCGAGGGCCTGGCCGCCGCGGCGGGAAAGGACCTGGAAGGCGCGCTCGCGGCCCTGGAGAAGGCCGCCGCCGACCCCAAGAGCCGCTACGCCGCCGAGAGCGCCTACCGCGCCGCGCTGCTCTGCTCCGAGAAGGGCCGCGCGGGGGAGGCCCGCAAGCGGCTGGAGAGCCTGGTCCGCATCCACCCCAAGCACCGCCTGGCGGAGCCCGCGCTGCTCCGGCTCGGCGAGCTGGCCCTGGGCTCGGGCGACGCCAAGGGCGCCGCCGGGCACTTCCAGAAGCACCTGGCCTCCTTCCCGGCCAGCAGGCTGCGCCCCGCGGCGCTGCTGGGCCGGGCGCTGGCCGCGGCCGCCGCCAAGGACTGGTCCGGCTTCCAGCAGCGCTGCAAGCAGCTGCTCAAGGCCCACCCGGGCGACCCGGCCGCCCTGGAGGCCGAGTACTGGCTGGCCTGGAACTACGAACGGCTCAAGACCTACGACCGGGCCGCCGCGGCTTACGCGCGTCTTATTTCCAAGTACCGCAAGCCGCCGCTGGTCTACGAGTTCAAGTTCCGGCTCTCCTGCGCCTGCTACCTCAACGGCAACTACCCCAAGGCCGCGGCGGGCTTCCTGGCGCTGGCCCGCTCGGGCAAGCGCCGCCTGCCCGCCGAGGCGCTGCTCTGGCTGGGCCAGTACCTGGGCGCCCAGAAGCGCGAGAAGGAGGCCGCCGAGGTCTACGCCCTGGCGGCGGGCTCCAAAGACCCCGCCACCCGCGCCGAGGCCCTGCTGGCGCTGGGGCACCAGGCCCTGCAGGGGGGCCGGGCCGCCGGGGCGGCGGCGCTCTACCGCAAGCTGCTCGCCGAGATCCCCAAGTCGGCCCGCGCCGACGACGCCCGGCTGGGCCTGGCCCGGGCGCTGCGCGAGTCGGGGAACCCCGTCGAGGCCCGCAAGGTCGCCGCGGCCCTGGCCGCCTCCAGGAACGAGCGGCTGCGCCTGGCCGCCCGCGGCGAGTGGGCCCTGGCGGCCCTGGCCGCCGGGAAGTACGCCGAGGCCGCAGAAAACCTGGCGCCGCTGGCGCTGCTCTACGACGACTCCGAGCTGGTGCCCCGCTGGCTGGCCGGCCTGGCC
>CAZONU010000088.1:0-14325 GCA_964581145.1 uncultured Planctomycetia bacterium | reverse complement strand
GCCGGAGATGTGGGCCAGCACCTGGTGGCCGCCCTCGATCTCCACGCGGAAGGAGGCGTTGGGCAGCGCCTCCTTGACCACCGCCTCCACGCGAATGTTCTCTTCCTTGGCCATGCCGCCTCCGCCTCAGTCGCCCAGCACGGTGAGCACCCGCGCGCCTGCTTCGGTCACCGCCACGGTGTGCTCGAAGTGGACGGAGAGCCGGCGGTCCCGGGTCCGCACCGTCCAGCTGTTATCCAGCACCTCCACGCCGTCGCCGCCCGCGTTGAGCATGGGCTCTATGGCGATCACCGTGCCGGCCGGCAGGCGCACGTCCGCCGCGGGGCTGCCCGCTCCCACGAAGTTGGGCACCTGGGGATCCTCGTGCATCTTCTGGCCGATGCCGTGGCCCACGAACTTGCGGACCACCGAGAAGCCGCGGCTCTCGGCGTGCTCCTGGATGGCCCGGGAGAGCTCCTTGAGGGCCATTCCCGGGTGGATGGACGCGATGGCCGCCCCCAGCGCGCCTCGGCCGGCTTCCAGCAGGCGCGCGGCCGCGGGAGCCACCCGGCCGATGGGGATGGTCACCGCCGCGTCTCCGTAGTACTTCTTGAGCCGCGCGCCCACGTCGATGCTGAGGAGATCCCCCTCGGCCAGGGCGCGGTCCCCGGGGATGCCGTGGACCACCTCCTCGTTGATCGAGGCGCAGATCGAGGCCGGGTAGGGAAGCTTGACCCCCGGCACCCGGTAGCCCTTGAAGGCCGGCTCGGCGCCGCGCGCGCGGATGTGCTCCTCGGCCAGGCGGTCGAGCTCGGCGGTGGTCACTCCCGGCCGGGCATGCTCGCGCATGATCTCCAAGGCCTCGGCCACCACCAGCCCGGCATCGCGGAGCAGGTCGATCTCCCGGGGGCTCTTGAGCATGATCATCGCCGGGCTCCCGCGGCCTCGACCGCCGCCAGCGCCGCCGCCAGCGCCGCCGCGGCGACCTCCTCGGGCCTGCCGGCCGCGTCCACCTCGCAGAGCAGGCCCCGCTCCCGGTAATAGGCAACAAGCCCGGCGGTGGATTTCTCGTAGACCTCCAGGCGCTGGCTGATGGTCTCGGGCCGGTCGTCGTCGCGCTGGTAGAGCTCGCCGCCGCAGCGGTCGCAGAGCTCGCCCCGGGCCGAGGGCATGAACTCCACGTGGAAGCTCGCGTTGCACTGGCGGCACATCCGCCGGCCGGAGAGCCGCTTGACCACCTCCTCGGGGCTCACCTCGAGGTAGAGCACCGCGGTGATCTCGTGGCCGATCTCCCCCAGCTCCCCGGCGAGCGCCGCGGCCTGGGCCTCGTTGCGCGGGAAGCCGTCGAGCAGCCAGCCCGGCGCGCAGTCCGGCCTGGCCAGGCGCTCGGCGACGATGGCCACCACCACCGGGTCGGGCACCAGCTCGCCGGCGTCCATGTACTTCCTGGCCTGGAGCCCCACCTCGGTGCCGGAGGCCAGCGCCTCGCGGAGCATGTCTCCGGTGGAGATGTGCGGCACGCCCAGCCGCGCGGACAGCCCCTCGGCCTGGGTGCCCTTGCCGGCCCCCGGGGGGCCGAGCAGGATCAGCCCGGTGCGCGCGGCCATCGGCGGCTACCTCCGCCCCCGGACCTTGCCGCCGTCCAGGAAGCCCTGGTAGTGCTGCATTAACAGGTATTGGTCCATGCGCTGGGAGAGGTCCAGGGCCACCCCGACCACGATCAGCAGTCCGGTGCCCCCGAAGAAGCCGCCGACGTTGGGGCTGACCTTGAGCATCCAGGTGACTATCTGCGGGGCGAAGGCCACGTAGACCAGGGTCACCGAGCCCACCAGGGTGACCTTGCGCATGATCCCGTCGAGGTACTCGGCGGTGTGCCGCCCCGGGCGGATGCCGGGGATGAAGGTGCCCCACTCCTTGAAGTTGTTGGCCTGCTCCACGGGGTTGAAGGTCACCGCCGTGTAGAAGTACGAGAAGAAGATTATCAGCAGCGCGAAGAAGGTGACGTACACGAAGCTGCCGCGCTGCAGGAACTCCAGGATATGCCCGATCACCGGCACGCTCAGCAGGCCGGTCTTGCTGGTGAGGAAGTCCAGGACCTGCATCAGGGCCTGGGCGAAGATGATGGAGATGACCCCGCTCATGTTCAGCCTGAGCGGCACGTAGCTGCGGTGGCTGAAGCCCTCGCGGGTGCGGGTCCGGGCGGTGTGTATGGGCACCCGTCGGTGCGCCTGGGTCAGGGCCACCACGGCCAGGACCATGAACACGAAGAGCAATATCAGGATGATCACCGTTTCCGGGCCGATCTTGCCCTGCTCGGCCGCGCCCAGCTGGGGCTCGAAGTTGGCGGAGATCTCCCGGACGGCCACCGGCAGCCGGGAGAGGATCCCGGCCATGATGATCAGGGAGATGCCGCTGCCTATGCCGAACTCGTCGATCTGCTCGCCGAGCCACATCAGGAATATGGTCCCGATGGTCAGCGAGGCGACCACCAGGAAGAAGTAGGCCACCTCATGGGTGTACCCGAAGGGCGTGGGCATGCCCATCCGCCGGGCCTCCTCCTCGGTGGGCCCGCGGAGCACGCCCCAGTTGGCCATCATGTAGCCCTGGACCAGGCAGAGGCCCACGGTGGCGTAGCGGGTGTACTGGGCGATGCGCTTGCGGCCGACGTCGCCCTCCTTGGCGATCTTCTGCAGCGCGGGGACCACCGCGGCCAGCAGCTGGAAGATGATCGAGGCGCTGATGTAGGGCATGATGCCCAGGCCCAGCACCGAGCGCATCTTCAGGGCCCCGCCGGCGAACATGTCGGCCAGCTCGAATATCCCCCCCAGGTCGGCGCCGCCCAGGTCCTCGGTGTAGGCCCCCGGGCAGGGGATGAAGACCCCTATCCGGTAAACCACCAGCAGCCCCGCGGTTATCAGGAGCTTCTTGCGAAGCTCGGGGATGCGCACGACGTTGACGAAGGCTCCGAACATCTGATCCCCGCTAGATAACCTCGGCCTTGCCGCCGGCCTTCTCGATCTTCTCGGCGGCGGCCTTGCTGAAGCTCTGGGCTCGCACGGTGAGCGCCCGGTCGATTTCCCCGTCGGCGAGTATCTTGACCCGGCCGCTCAGCTTCTTGACCAGCCCCTTGGCGAAGAGCTCGGCGGGGCCCACGGTGGCGCCGGCCTCGAAGGCGGCCAGCTCCGCGACGTTGACCACCGCGTACTCGGTCTTGAAGCGCGCGTTCGAGAAGCCGCGCTTGGGCAGGCGGCGGAAGAGCGGCATCTGCCCGCCCTCGGAGCCGCGCCTGGCGGCGTAGCCCGAGCGGCTCTGGGAGCCGTTCATGCCCTTGCCGCAGAACTTGCCGCTGCCGCTGGCCGGGCCCCGGCCCACGCGCTTCCTGCGCGCGCGGCGCGACCCGTGGCGGTGAGCCTGGTCCACTCTCATTGCGGGTCGACCCCCCGGAACGCGGCCACCTGCTCCCTGGTGCGCAGCGCGCCCAGCGCCTGGAAGGTGGCCTTGAGGATGTTCTTGCTGTTGGCCGAGCCGAAGCTCTTGGAGAGCAGGTTGTTGACCCCCATGCACTCGGCCACCGCCTTGATCACCGAGCCGGCGATCACCCCGGTGCCCGGCCCGGCGGGCAGCAGGATCACGTCGCCGCCGCCGTAGCGCCCGCGGACCTCGTGGGGGATGCTGCCCTCCACCAGCGGGAAGCGCACCATGTTCCGCTTGGCGTTCTTCATGGCCTTCTCGATGGCCGGGGGGACCTCCCGGGCCTTGCCGTAGCCGTAGCCCACCCGGCCGACCCGGTCGCCGACCACCACCAGGGCCCCGAAGCGGAACTTGCGCCCGCCCTTCATGACCTTGGCCGAGCGGTAGATGTCCACCACCCGCTCCTCGAGCTCCAGGAAGTCCTCGGGAACGGTTCCCTCGGGCCCTTGCGGTTTGCGATCTCTACCCATGCTTCAGCCTCAGAATTTGAGCCCGGCCTTGCGGGCGGCCTCGGCCAGCTGCTTGACCCGGCCGTGGTACTTGTAGCCGGCGCGGTCGAAGACCACGCTCTTCACCTTCTTGGCCCTGGCCCGCGCGGCGATCAGCTTGCCGACCTCCGCGGCGGCTCCCAGGTCGCGGCCCTTCTTGGCCAGCTGGGCCTTGAGCTCCGGGGAGGTGGAGCCCGCCGCCGCCAGCGTCCGCCCGGCGACGTCGTCGATGAGCTGCGCGTAGATGTGCTGCTGGCTGCGGAAGACGCACAGCCGCGGCCGCTCGGCGCTGCCCCGCACCTTCTTGCGCACCCGCCGGTGCCTGCGGGCGCGTCCGCTGAGCCGGGTAGTCATGGCCTGCTCTCCCCGCTGCTAGGTGGCCGTGGACCCGAAGGTCTTGCCGGTCAGCTTGCGGACCACCTCGCCGCGGTAGCGGATGCCCTTCTGGTGGTAGGGGTCCGGGGGATGCCAGGCCCGGGCCTCCGCCGCGAAGTTGCCGACCTTCTGCTTGTCGATCCCGGTGACCACAATCTGGGTCTGCGAGGGGCAGGTCACCACCAGCCCCTCGGGGATGGGCATCCTCACCGGGTGGCTGAAGCCGATCTGCATGACCAGCGCGCCGCCCTCCAGCGAGGCGCGGTAGCCGGTGCCGACGATATCCAGCTCCCTGGTGTAGCCCCTGGTCACGCCCTCGATCATGTTGGCCAGCAGCGCCCGGTAGAGCCCGTGGTAGGCCTTGTCCTGGCGGCTCTCGCCGCCGCGCCGGACCCAGGCCTCCTGCTTGCCGGCGTCGGGCTCCACGGTGATGCGGCCCTTGACCTCCTGGGTCATCTCGCCCTTGGGCCCCTTGACCCGCAGCACCCGGTCGGCGAAGGAAACCTCCACCCCCTCGGGGACGCTCACCGGTTTCTTGCCCAGCCGCGACATTCCCGGTCTCCTCTCACCACACGCTGCAGAGGACCTCGCCGCCCACCCGGCCCGAGCGGCACTCGCGGTCGCTGAGGATGCCCTTGGGGGTGCTGACCACGTAGATGCCCAGGCCGTTCATGAAGGGCTTGAGATCGTCCGCGCCCCTGTAGACCCGGCAGCCCGGCCGGCTGACCCGGCGGAGCTCGGAGATCACCTTGGCCCCCTCGGGCCCGTACTTGAGGTGCACCCGGATCTTGTTGCGCGGCTGGCCCTCGACCAGCTCGAAGTCGCGCACGTAGCCCTCGCGCCTGAGCGCCTCGATCACCCCCAGCTTGGCCCCCGCCGAGGGCACCTCCACGGCCAGCTTCTGGTTGCGCAGCCCGTTGCGAATGCGGGTGAGCATGTCCGCTATCGGATCGGTCATCGACATTCCTGGTTACCCCCGCGAAGCTTACCAGCTGGCCTTGCGCACTCCGGGGATCTCGCCCTTGAGGGCCAGGGCCCGGAAGCAGCACCGGCAGATCCTGAACTTGCGGTAGTAGGCGCGCCGCCGGCCGCAGAGCTCGCAGCGGTTGTACCGCCGCGTGCTGTACTTGGGTTTCATCTTCTGTTTGACCTTGAGGCAAAGCCGGGCCACCGTTCGCGCCTCCTTCCCGCCCTACCCTCTGCTGAAGGGCATGCCCATTCTGCTGAGGAGCGCCAGACCCTCCTCGTCGGTCTCGGCGCTGGTCACGATGCTGACGTGCATGCCCTGGGTGTAGGTCACCTTGTCGGGGTCGACCTCCGGGAAGACGGTCTGCTCGTCCAGGCCCATGTTGTAGTTGCCGCGGCCGTCGAAGCCCTTGGGGCTGACCCCCCGGAAGTCGCGGATCCGCGGCATGGCCACGTTGACCAGCCGGTCCAGGAACTCGTACATGCGCGCGCCGCGCAGGGTGACCCGGCAGCCCACGTTGAAGCCGCGGCGCAGCTTGAAGTTGCTGATCGACTTGCGGGCCCTGGTGACCACGCCTTTCTGGCCGCTGATCAGGGCCAGGTCGCCCATGGCCTGCTCCAGCATCTTGGGCTCCTCGCGGGTCTTGCCCACGCCCATGTTGATGCTGACCTTCACCAGGCGGGGCGCGGCCATCCGGTTCCCGTAGCCGAACTGCTTCATGAGCTCGGGGACCATCTCCCCGCGGTAAATGTCTCTGAGCCTGGCCATCTCCTCTTTCCTCTAGAAGCTCTCGCCGCACTTGCGGCAGACCCGGACGGGCTTGCCCTTCTCGTCGCGCCCGGGCTTGACCCGCACGGGGCGGTCGCAGGCCGGGCAGACCAGGCGCACCGCGCTGATGGCCACCGAGCCCTCCTTGTCCACGCGGCCGCCGCGGTGGCCCTTCTGCGGATTGGGCTTCTCGTGGCGGTGGACGATGTTGACCCCGTCGACCACCAGCCGCCCGCGGGCGCGGTCCACCAAGCGCACCTGGCCGCGCTTGCCCTGAGAGCGGGCCCCCTCGCGCTCCCGTTCCGAGGGAGGGGTCAGCCGCCCGCCGTCGCGGCCGGAGACCACCTGGACGGTGTCCCGCGCGCGGATCAGCGTCCTGCCGGCGCCCGCGTCGCCGGGTTTCTTGCCCTTGCCGGCCATCTCAGATCACCTCCGCGGCCAGGGACACGATCTTCATGTAGTTCTTGGTGCGCAGCTCGCGGGGCACCGGCCCGAAGATGCGCGTGCCCCGGGGGTTCTTCTGGGCGTCGAGCAGCACGATGGCGTTGGAGTCGAAGCGCACCAGCGAGCCGTCCTCCCGGCGGATGGGCTGCCTGGTGCGCACCACCACCCCGCGGCAGACCTCGCCCTTCTTGACCGCCCCGCCGGGGCTGGCCCGCTTGACGGTGACCACGATGATGTCGCCCACGTAGGCGTAGCGCCGCCGGGTGCCGCCCAGCACCTTGATGCACTGCACGCGGCGGGCGCCGGTGTTGTCGGCCACGTCCAGGAAGGTCTGCGTCTGAATCATGATTCCTTACCCGGCTCGCTGCCCTCGGCCCGGGCCAGCACCCGGATCAGGCGCCAGCGCTTGAGCTTGCTGAGCGGGCGGGCCTCGGCGATCTCCACGGTGTCCCCCAGCCCGGCCTGGTTCTTCTCGTCGTGGGCGTAGAGCTTGCTGCTGCGCCGGACGTACTTGCGGTACTTGGGGTGCTTGACCAGGCGGTCGACCCGCACGGCGATGGTCTTGTCCATCTTGTCGGAGGTCACCACCCCGGTGACCTGCTTGCGCGCCGCGCGCTCGGCCGAACTCATGACCCGGTCCCCTCAGCATCGGGCGCGCCCGCGGCCGCGCCCTGGGCGCGCTGGCGCTCGCGGAGCACGGTCGAGATGCGGGCGATCTCCCGCCGCAGCCGGCCGGGCTCGTGGGGCTTGACGCCCTCGCCGGTGGCCCGCTGCATCTTCATCTGGAAGAAGAGGCGCTTCCTGGCTTCCGCCAGGTTCTCGCGCAGCTCCTCGCTGGTCTTCTCGCGCAGTTCCCCGGCCTTCACCGCAGAGACTCCCTCCTGATCATCTTGACCCGCAGCGGCAGCTTGGCGGCCTGCAGCCGGAAGGTCTCCTTGGCCACCGCGTTCTCCACCCCGCCGATCTCGAAGAGCACCATGCCGGGGCGCACCGGGCAGCCCCAGTAGGAGACCTCGCCCTTGCCCTTGCCCTGGCGGGTCTCGGCCGGCTTGGCGGTGTAGGACTTGTGGGGGAAGACCCGGATCCAGTACTTGCCGGCGGTGCCCAGGCTGCGGCTCAAGGCCACGCGGGCGGCCTCGATCTGCCGGGCGGTGAGCGTGCCGCGCTCCAGGGCCTGCAGGCCGTACTCGCCGAAGTCCACCTGGTTGCCGCGGTGGGCCAGGCCGCGCACCCGGCCGCGGTGGGTCTTGCGGTACTTAACCCGTTTGGGCATCAGAGCCATGGCTCTTCCTCCCGCCGGGCAGCTCGCCGCGGTAGATCCAGCACTTGATCCCGATGTGCCCGTACTGGCTGGGGGCCTCCACGAAGCCGTAGTCGATGTCGGCGATCAGGGTCTGGAGGGGCAGCTTGCCGTGGCTGGCGTGGTAGGTGCGGGCCAGCTCCGAGCCGCCCAGCCGGCCGGAGACCTGGATCTTGATGCCCCCCACCCCGGCGCCCACCGAGGCCTCCATGGCCCGCTTGACCGCCCGGCGGTAGTTGGCCCGGCGGGCGATCTGCTCGGCGACGTTCATGGCCACCAGCTGGGCCTGGAACTCCGGCTGGGTGATCTCCTTGATGTTAATCTCCACCTTCTTGGGCGCGACCAGCTGCTCCACCTGGCTGCGGAGCTCGTCGATGGCCGAGCCCTTGCGGCCGATGACCACCCCGGGGCGGGCGGTGTGGATCAGCACGCGCACGTCGTTCTTGGTGCGCTCGATCTCCACGTCGGCCACCCCGGCGTTGGTGCCCCGCCCGCGGCGGGTGTCGACCCCGGCCAGCAGGCGCTTGATCATCTGGCGGATCCTCTGGTCCTCCACCAGGCACTTGCCGAACTCCTTCTTCTCGGCGTACCAGCGGCTGCGCCAGTCCTTGGTTATGCCGACGCGGAACCCGTAGGGGTGGCACTTCTGTCCCAAGGTATCACTCCTTAGACTTCCGGCCCCGGCGCCCGCGCGGAGCGGGCTCCTCCGGGGCGGGGGCCAGCTCCACGTGAATGTTGCTGGTGCGCTTGAGGATGGGCCGCACCCGGCCGTGCGCCGCGTACTTCCAGCGGCCCGTGCGCGTGGGGCCCTCGTCGATCCAGGCGCGCTGGACCACCAGCTCGTCGACGTCCACCTGGCCGGTGTTCTCGGCGTTGGCGATGGCCGACTGCAGCACCCGGTCGACGAAGTAGGCGGCGCGCTTGGGGGTGTAGCGCAGGACGTCCCGGGCGGCCGGGACCTTCTTGCCGCGGATCATGTTTATGACCAGGCGCATCTTCTTGGCGCTGCCCGGCGCCCGGCGGTGACTGGCCTTGTACACGTTCTGGGCCACGGCGCGCCTTCCCGCCTACTTCCGCTCGGGCTTGGCGCCGCCGCCGCCGCTGGTGTGTCCGCGGAAGATGCGGGTCGGCGAGAACTCGCCGAGCTTGTGCCCGACCATGTCCTCGGTGACGAACACCTTGAGGAACTTGTTGCCGTTGTGCACCAGGAAGCTGTGGCCCACGAACTCGGGCACGATGGTGGAGGCCCGGCTCCAGGTCTTGATCGGGTCGCGGCTGCTCGAGCCCTTCTGGGCCAGCACCTTCTTGAGCAGCTTGGCGTCGACGTGGGGGCCCTTCTTCAGCGATCTGCTCATTCCGGTTACCCTTTGCGCTTGCGCTTGCGCCTGCGGATGATGTCCGCGTTGGAGTATTTCTTGGGCTTGCGGGTGCGCCCGCCCTTGGAGAGCAGCCCGGTGCGCGAGCAGGGCGGGCGCCCGCCGTGCCGCCGGGCGGCCCCCCCGCCCATGGGGTGGTCCACCGGGTTCTTGGCGGTGCCGCGCACGTGCGGGCGGCGGCCCTGCCAGCGGCTGCGGCCGGCCTTGCCGATGACGACGTTCTGGTGGTCGGGGTTGCCCACCTGGCCGACGGTGGCCCGGCAGAGGACGCTGACGGTGCGGACCTCGCCGCTGGGCATCTCCACGTGGGCCTGCTTGCCCTCCTTGGCGAGCAAGCGCGCGCTGATGCCCGCCGAGCGGGCGATCTGGCCGCCGCGGCCGGGCTTGAACTCCACGTTGTGGATGATGGTGCCCAGGGGCATGGCCACCAGCGGCAGGCAGTTGCCCACCTCGGGCTCGGCCCCCGAGCCGCTCAGCAGCGTGGCCCCCACCTTGAGGCCGTCGGGGGCCAGGATGTAGCGCTTCTCGCCGTCGCGGTAGGCCAGCAGGGCGATGCGCGCCGAGCGGTTGGGGTCGTACTCGATGGCCGCGACCCTGGCGGGCACGCCGTCCTTGTTGCGCTTGAAGTCGATGCGGCGGTAGCGCTGCCGGTGGCCGCCGCCCTTGTTGATGTTGGTCTGGTGGCCCTGGTTGTCGCGGCCCCCGGTCTTGCGCAGCGCCTCGGTCAGCCGGCGCTCGGGCCGCTTCTTGGCCAGCTCCGAGAAGTCGTGGCCCATCATGCCCCGGCGGGCGTTGGTGGTGGGCCTGTAGTTCTTGGGAGGCACTTTAGAACCCCTCGATGGCCTTGGACTGCGGCGAGACCCGCACCATGGCCTTCTTCCAGCGCTTGGTCAGGCCCTGCCGGAAGCGCACCCGGCGGTACTTGGGCCGCACGTGACAGGTGTTGACCGCGGTGACCTTGACGTCGAAGAGCTTCTCGACCGCCTCGCGGATCTGGTGCTTGCTGGCCCGGGGGGCGACCTCGAAGGCGTACCAGCGGATCGGCTCGCCCTTGCGCGCCCAGGCGGTCCCGTGGGCCTGGGAGTAGCTCTTCTCGGTGACCACCGGGCGGATGACGATCTTGTAGGGGTCGATCATTTCTTCACCACTTCCGCCAGGCTCTCCAGCGCGTCCCTGGTGAAGAGCAGCTCGCCCCCGCGCAGCACCGCGTAGGCGTTGAGGTCGGCCACCGGGCTGACCGCGGTGCGCGGGATGTTGCGGGCGCTCTTCCAGACGTTGGGCCGGTGGCCCTTGACGGCCAGCAGGCACTTCTTGATGCCCAGGTTCTCCAGAACCTCGGCCATCTGCCTGGTCTTGGGGACTTCGAAGTCGAGCTTGTCGATAACCTTGACCCGGTCTTCCTTGAACTTCGATAGCAGGGCGCTGCGCAGGGCTTCCCGTCGGGCCTTGACCGGCATGGCGTAGCCGTAGTCCCGGGGCTTGGGCCCCCAGATGACGCCGCCCTTGCGCCACAGGGGGCTGCGCCGCGAGCCGGCCCGGGCCCGGCCGGTGCCCTTCTGTCGCCAGGGCTTGTGGCCGGTCCCGGCGCGCTGCGCGCGGGTCTTGGTGCAGGCGGTGCCCGAGCGGCGGCGGGCCTCGTACATGACCACCGCCTGATGCAGCAGCCGGCGCTTCACCTTGGTGCCCAGCACCGACTCGTCGAACTTGACCTTGCCGGCCAGGCCGCCCGCTTGGTTGTAGACTGGCAGTTCCATGCTTTCCCGTCCTGCCCTGCTTCGCCGCAAAAAAACAGTCTCGGCCATTCCGGGCAGACCCCCCGCCCGCCGGATGGCCGGACTATTGCCATCAGAGTCAGCCCCGCCGCCCCGGCGCCTTGGCCGCCCCGGGGCTATTCTTTGAAGCGGTGCTGCTCCACTTCAATGGCGCGCGCATCATATCATATACGGCGGCAAACGTCAAGTGCATCGGCCCCCAAAGGGGCCAAACGCAATGAGAAAGGGCCCGCCGCGGGTCCGGCGGGCCCCTGGGGGCTACGCGTGTCGATGCCGCCCGGGCTCAGCGCCTTCCCTGCAACTTCTTGGTGCAGCGGAAGATGCACTCCTGAATGCGCGAGGGCCGGTCCTCGCGCCGGCGGTTGGCCCAGTGCTTGGGGTACTTGGCGCCGACCTCCTTGTAGCACTCCAGGGCCTGGGCGTAGCGCTTGTAGCTCTCGTAGTAGCCGCCCAGCCGGTAGGAGGCGTCGCCGTAGGTGGTCGAGCGGTGCTTGAGGTAGGCCTCCCGGAACTTCTCGGCGAGCTTGAGGGCCTCGTCGCGGATGCCGAAGCGCCACATGACCTCCATCAGCCGCCACTCGCACTCGCCGCCGGCGACCGCCTTGTGCTTGGGGTAGGCCTCCCGGAACTTCATCAGGCCCACGAACTCGTCGAGCTTGCGGGGGTAGTCGTAGCGGTAGAGGTCCAGCAGCCGCCAGCGGCTCTCGGCGTCCTTGGGGTCGGCGGCGGCCTTGGCGAGCAGCTTCTCGACCTCGGCCTTGTGCTTGTCGAACTTGTCCATCCACCCCTTGAGGCGGTTGTAGCGGTCCAGCATCCAGGGCTCGCTGACCCGCTTCTTGAACTCCCCGGCGGCGCTCTCGGCCCGCTCCTTCTGGTCCAGCATCATGTAGACCTTGGCCAGGTCGTTATGGGCGAAGCCGTGGCGCACGTGCCAGTCGCGCTCGTTCTTGGTGACCTGGGTGAACTGCTGCAGGGCCTCCCTGTAGCGCTGGATGTCGAAGTAGGCCCGGCCCTGGCCGCGGTGGTCGCGCCGCTGGCGCATGACGTAGACCATCTTGCCCAGCTGCCGCTCGAGGAGGGCCTTCATGCCCGTGACGTAGGCGCTGTCCTTGGCGTCAGGAATGCCGGGCTGGGGGGTCTCGCCCGGCTTGACGGCCATGGCCTTGGCCTCCTTGAGCATCGCGGCGATGGTCGGCTCGCCGGCCAGGGCGCCCAGCGGCAGGACCAGGAACGGGACGGCGGTCAGCACGGTTCGCATGATATTCCCTCCTGCATCGCTCACTTCCCGAGGTTCTGCTTGACCACGTCGGTGTCGGCGTACTCCTTGGCGAGCTGTTCGAGCTGCTCCTTGAGGTTCGTCCAGCGGGGGTCGCCCTGGGGGGCGCCGACGGCCTTGAGCTGGGCGTAGAGCGCCCGGCACTTCTTGAGCCGTTCGGCGGCCTCGGCCTCGCGCGCGGCCTTGTAGGCCGCCTGGGAGAGCCCCAGGTAGTACTGGGCGTCGGTCTTGAGCCGGGCGTCCTTGACGGCGGTCTTGAAGCTCTCGGCGGCCTGGCCCTTGCGCCCGGTGTAGAAGGCCAGCAGGCCCGCCCGGTAGGCGTCGGCCGGCTTCTTGACGTCCAGGCCCGCGTGCTCGGCGAGGTTGGCGGGCATGATCTCGACGTAGTTGATGTAGATTCTGGCTCCCCGCGGGTAGCCCCGGGGGTGCAGCCCCAGGCGGTAGGCCTCGACGTCCTCCAGGCCGCCCTTGTGCACGCTGGAGCCGGTGTCCACAGTCAGCGTGCTGCCGCTCTTGGCCCTGAACCTGGCGGGCAGCCCCTGCTGGAACTTCTCCAGCGCGCCGAGGTCCCGCTCGATGCGCTGGCCCTCGGCCTCGAAGGGCTTGAGGCGGCGGTGGAGCAGGCGGTCGGCGGCCATCTTCCGGGCCGCGCCGAACTTGAAGAGCTTGCTGGCGCGGTCCACCGCCGCGGCCTCGGCGAAGACCTTGCCGCGCCAGGCGAGGAACTCCTCGCGCAGCGCGGCCAGCCGGCGGTCCCGGGCGGCGGCCAGCCGCTTGTTCAGGTCGGCGGTGCGCTTGGCGTGCTCGGCGCGCAGCCTGCCGAGCTCGGCGTTGACCGCCCCGTCCACGCTGGCGACCTTGAAGGCCAGGGCGGTGCGCAGGTGCTTCTCGGCGCCGGCCAGGTCGCCCTTGCGCTCCTCCTGGTAGACGGCCGGCTCCAGCATCTTCCAAGCCGCGCGCTTGATGGTGTCGCAGCGGGCCATGGCCAGGGCCTCGATCCGCTGGCGCTCGGCGCGGATCTTCTTCATGAGCTCGGGGCTGACCGGCACGTCGTTGAAGGCCTTGAGCGCGGCCCCGAACTGGCCGGCGGCGATCAGCTTCTCGGCCCGCCCGAGGGCCTTCTGGAAGGCGGCCTCGCCGAACCCCCTCTGCTTGTCGAGCACCGCGTTGATCAGGGTCTGGGCGCTGACCGCCACCGGCGTGCCGGCGGCGTCGTCTTTTAAGAAGCGCAGGTCGTCGTAGGTCTTCTTGAAGGCGTTGGGGTTCCGCTTCCAGTACGCGGTGATTCTGGCCAGGCGCCCCTCCAGCTTGCGCAGCCGCTCCCGGCGCTTGAGCTCCTCGGGGTCGACCGGCGGCTTCTTGTTGTGGCCGTTCTTGCCGCTGCCGTTCTGCGGGGGGGCCAGCCTGTCGTCGCCGTCGTCGCTCCTGAGGTAGAGGCCCAGCCCGATGCCCAGCGCGGCGACCAGCAGCAGCCCCGCCCCGCCGGCGATCAGCAGCGCCGGGCCTTTCCTGGCGGGGACCGGCTCGACCGGCTTGGTGCTGGTCCGCCGGCCGAAGGCCCGGGCCCGGGCGGCGCCGGGCGCGCCGGTGACCCCGCGCACCGCCGAGCGCCCCGCGCCCAGCCGCAGCGCCGCGGGGCTCTTGCCGGAGACCACCAGGTTGACGTCGCGGATGAGCTCCTCCGGCGTCTGGTAGCGGTCGCGGCGCTCCTTGGCCATCATCTTCTCGATGAGCCGGACCAGGCCCATGGAGAGTTCCGGGCGGACGTCCCGGGGGTTGGGCACGTCGTCGTTGAGGTGCTTGGTCATGACCACCGCGGCGCTGGAGCCGGAGTAGGGCGTGCGGCCCACCACCATGTGGTAGAGGCTGGCCCCCAGCGAGTAGATGTCCGCGCGGATGTCCACATCGCTCTCGCCGCGGGCCTGCTCCGGGGAGATGTAGTGGGGCGTGCCCACCGCCAGGCCCGCCTGGGTCACCGCGGAGTCGCCGACCAGGCTCTTGGCCAGGCCCAGGTCGCAGAGCTTGGCCACCCCGCCGGCGGTGACCATGATGTTGTCCGGTTTGATGTCCCGGTGGATCATGTCGTGGCGGTGGGCGTGGTGCATGGCC